>JBJKRG010000119.1:0-18366 GCA_046704805.1 Gemmatimonadaceae bacterium | reverse complement strand
CGCCCCCGCGGCGCGGCCTCACCCCGAACCGCAAAACCCCCCCCCCCCCGCCGGCGCCCGGGCCCCCCCCCCCCCCGCCCCCCACGGCGCATTGAACACAGCCGAGTGTCGCGCCGCGCGATTGGGGCGCAACAGGCGGCCGACTTGTATGCCGCCCCGTCGGCACGCCGGCGCGGGACGAGGCCACCGCCGATCTAGTGACCTGTGGAACCCATCTTCCCGGCCACGGCTTCGATCCCGGTGGTTCCGTAGCGTGTGACGGCAAAGACGCTCGCCACGTTGATCGCCGGCCGGCCGGGTCTGAGGACCTTCTGCAGTACGATGGCCCCCCATGACAGGGGGACGAGTGCCACCCGGGGCAACCAGACCACGCTGAGGTCCGGATTCCCCTTCCGCAACCGGGCGAGCAGGTCCCGCTTCGGCGGCATCTCCGGCGCGATGACGTTGAGCGTCGGCGGCGTCTGGTCGAAGTGGTCGGTGATCCAAGTCAGCACCTGCGCCGCGAAGCCCACGTCGACGATGCCGAGGCGGTCGCCCGGCGACCCCACGGCCACAAACAGGTTTCCGATTCGCTTGCCCAGGCGGCCGGGCGGTTCGAAGTCCTCATAGTCGACCAGCGCGCCCGGTCGTACGACTTTCACGTCGACGCCAAGCTCCGCACCCAGTTCCCGGGCGAGCCGCTCGGACTCGAGCTTGCCCCACACGTACGGGCCCGCCGCGCGACTCTCGGCGCGCAGCGGACTGTCATCGACGATCGGCACGCCGCGCCGAGCCGCGCGGAGCACGGCCAGACTGCTCACGTGCACCACGTGCTTTACACCGGCCGCCGCCGCCGCTCTGACCACGTGCTCTGTCGCATCCAGTGAATTTCGCTGGTGCTCGTCCCACGCGCCCGCCGTCTCGGCCGCGGCGTGAATCACGGTGTCGGCGTTGGCCAACACGGCTGGATCCAAGGGCTCGCCGAGGTCAGCCACGGCGTACTCCACGCCGTCCACGCGCTCCCAGGACGCCGGCTCGCGACGCGCGATGGCGCGGACGGAGGTGCCCTGCCGGACGAGCGTCCTCACCAGAGCCCGGCCCAGCAGGCCGGTCCCGCCGGTCACGACCACGGCTGGACTCCTGATCGACGCGCTCGCCGTCTTCGAGACGGCCGCCGTGGAACGTGTGAGCGCGAGCTTCACCTGTTCCCAGATACGCGTGGTCGCCAGAATGCTCTGCGGGGAAACCGGGCTCGCCCCCCCCTCCTGGATCGACGCGTAGAACGCTTCGAAGAGCTCCGCCAGCCCTGGATAACTGCGTTGCCGCGCGACGATGCGCCGCGTCAGTGCCGCCGTCGTCCCGAAGACGAGCTGCGATGCCTGGCGGTACGGCGCGAGCACCTTGTCGATGCCCGACGTGCCGGGCCCGATCTGTCGTTGGACCGTGCTCCGCACGTAGTCGGCGAAGACCGACCCGTTGGTTCCCGACAACCGCAGGTAGCTCTCGACCGGCCTTCCCTCCAGTGTGACGACCAGTGATCCGGTCACCTCGCCGGAGCGAACCAGTGCGTGCACGGTGCCGCGCTCGCGGACGTCGAGCGCCACCAGATCCGCATCGCCCTGACCGGCCGCGTCCAGCATGTGAAGGAGCAGATACACGGGGTGCGGCAGGATGTCGAGGAGCTGGAGGTCGGGCCGCAGCGGCGCCCGGCCGCCGGGAGTGCGCCGCACGGTGCGGAAGGAGAAGTAGCTCTCGACGTGAGCCAGCCGGCCGAGGCTCGGCAGATATCGGAGGGCCACGCGGGTCGGCGGCTCGAACAGCAGTTGGTGCCCCGCGCAGACGGTACGTCCGCGCTCGGACGCCGTCTCGAGAACCCGGACGGCTTCCTCCACGCTCTCCGAGATCGGCTTCTCGACGTAAACGTGTGCCCCCGCCCGCAACGCTTCCACTGCCAACTCGCCGTGGAGGGCCGGTGGAGTGCACACATGGACGACATCCAGCTGCGATTCGGCCAGCATCCGGCCGGGGGACTCGAACCCCTTGGCGTCCGGCACGACGGACAACAGGCGTTCGCGGGCGGCGTCGGAGGGATCGGCGACGGCGACCACCGCAGCGCGCCCTCCGGCGCGCGGAATGGCCCGCGCATGATTGACAGCCATCTTCCCCGCGCCGACGAGGCCGACCCGGAGCACAGGTGAGGAAGTCAAGAGTCGGTGAACCGGTACACGCCCGGATGATGGAATGAGAGGAGAGGGAACGATGCGTGCATCGTTCCTGACAGTAAGTCGAAGAGTATAGTCGCGAACGCCATCGCTCGCCACGGAATTCCCGGTGAACGGACGATCGGCGCCGCGTTCGTGATCCGCGTCACGAATGTGCGTCAGGCGCGAGGGCTGAAATGCGAAACCAGCAGTACGCTTTCGGAGTGCGCGCTCTGGTACGCTGCCCGAGGGTACGATAGTTTTGGCGCATGCACACGCCGTACGACGGATCGATGGCCGTGGCGAGTCATCGTGGGCCGCAGCATGGCTTCAGCGGCCATCGGCACCGGCGCTCCGTCCGCACGGCGGATCGTCGGCGCCGGCGCCTCGTCGTCGCGATCCCCCACCATGCACAGCGGGGACGCTGAGCCACCGTGAACTCGCGAGGCGACACGCCGGCAGAAGACCTTCAGGCAGGAGGATCGGTCGTGCTGGTCACCGACGGCGACCAGCGCGCGTCACTGGCAGCCACGCGTTCGCTCGTCAGCGCCGGCTACATCGTGTACGTGGCCGCTTCGGGCAGAACCTCACTCGCCGGGGCCTCGCGGGGGGCGCGCCCCGTGACGGTGGCGGCCGACCCCCTGCGCGAGCCTGAGGCCTACGCGCGAGAGATCGCAGCACTCGCCGAGCGTGTCGGCGCGCGGATCCTCCTTCCCGCGACGGATCCGTCGGTCGACGCCGTCCTGCGGCATCGCTCGTCCTTCGGTCGGAAGGTGATGCTGCCCCTCCCGTCTCTCGAGGCCTACCAGCGGGCCAGCGACAAGGTCGCGATGGCATCGCTGGCCCGATCGTCTGGCTTGGGCGTCGCCACGTCGATCACCATCGCGTCGCCGGACGAATTGCACCTCCTGGCCGACTTTCCACACTACCCGGCAGCACTCAAACCCCACGCCTCCGTGGTAGAGGGGGAAGGAGGATCACGCCGGAAACTCGGCGTTCGCATCGTGGAGACTCCCGGCGAGGCGCTGGCGCTCGCGCGCCGATTGCCGGCCGCGGCCTTCCCCGTGATGCTGCAGCAGCGCGTGCACGGCCCCGGAGAGGGCGTGTTCCTCCTTCGGTGGAACGGGACGGTCATCACCGAATTCGCGCACCGGCGCCTGCGTGAAATTCCCCCTTCGGGCGGGGTGAGCGTCTACCGGGAGAGTATTGCCGTGGATCCCGATCTCTCCGCCGCGGCGCGCCGGATGTTCGAAGCGCTGGACTGGCAGGGTGTCGCCATGGTCGAGTGCAAGCGGGATCTCGCCAGCGGACGGCACATGTTCATGGAGATCAATGGCCGCCTCTGGGGATCGCTGCAACTGGCCATCGACGCCGGCGTCGACTTTCCAGCGCTGCTGGTCGCGCTCGCCCTGGGTCGGCCGATTTCGGGGCCGGCTTCGTACCGGGTGGGCGTCCGCACGCGGTGGTTCTGGGGTGAGATGGATCACATCTATGCCCGATTCCGGCGGCGGAATGCGACGCTCCACCTCGATCACACGGCGCCATCCCGCCTCGCAGCCGTGGCTGCGCTCTTCCGGCACCGGCCCGGCCGTGATCACTGGGAGATCGCCCGGTGGAGTGATCCGGGTCCGTTCCTGCTCGAGACGAGACGACGGCTTGGTCTTTCCCGCTGACTCGCAGGCGCCCTGGCCGAGGACGAATCGCGCGCCGATCCGGATCGTCTGAATTGTGGATCCGGCATTCCCCCGGCCGATTCCGCGGTTGCGCGGAGAATACCCGACAGCGGTTATAAGAATCCCTGACAGCGGATTTCCCCGCCCGGCCGCTTTGTGTTGTAGATTTTTGGGCAGTCCGCCGGTGGAACCGGTCCTCTCACGCGCAATGGGATGACGACGTCGCTCGCCGATCCAATTTCCGCATTGTCGCCATGGCAGTTCCACTCCTCTCCGCCACCCGATTGGCAGGCACGGATGGCAACGAGCGGTGGTGGCTTCTTCCATTCCCCCCTGGGCCTCGCCGCAGGCGCCCCGCGCGGTGAGCCGCTGTACCTCACGCTCACCGGCGACGGTCAGTCCGCCGGGATCGCCGTGGGAGTCCGGCACGTCTGCCGCCTGAGCCGAAAGCCGCGGCATGCGTATTTCCCGTCGCTCCCGGCCATACGGGATCCCGCAATGCGGGACCGGGCGACCGAATCGCTGATCGAGCAGCTCGAGACCGACGGCATCGCGAGCGTGGTCATCGATTCATTCGACGCAGGCTGGGAGCCGCCCACGGTTGAGGACGCATCCGCCGTGCGTCGCCGGGAATACGTCGTCTCGCTGGAGCGTCCCGAATGCGAGTTGCTCGCCGGCTGCGCCGACGCACACCGGCGGAAGATCCGGCGTGGAGACCGCCTCGGGTTCCGCCTGCAGACCCACACGGGTTGCGAGGCCCGGCGCTTGATGGAGGCCACGCACGCCGGCGCGCAGCAACGTGCCAGAGCACGTGGTGAGAACGTCGGAGACGAGCTGCCCGACATTCTGGACCACCTCTCCGAGGATCTGAGCGAGCCCTGGGGAGGGGCCGTACTCGCGGCGTGGGAGGAGGACGTGCTGCTGTCCGCCGTCATGATCGGATGGGGCGGAAAGACGGTCTACGCGATCATGGCCGGGTCGACCGAGACTGGCTACGAATCGAACTCCGCCACGTGGCTCCACTTCCGCATCATGACCAAGCTCGCCGAGGCCGGATTCACGGCCTACAACATGGGTGGGGCGGGAATGGTGACGGAAAGCTGCGACCAGCCGCCCACAGGCCTTCAGCGCTTCAAGCTGGGCTTCGGCGCCACGCCGGTCGATTGTCGTGGGATGCGTCGCGTGCTGCGACCGCTCCATGCCAAAGCACACGAACTCCGCGGTCTCTTCAGGAGCCAGGAACAGGGCTGATACTGCCTCCGGCGACGCGGGCGCTGGAGGTCGTGCCCGCATCGCCTACGACAGGTCGACGAGGAACAGGCTCCGGAACGCCCGCGCTGCTACCAGGCGCCGCGCCGCCCCAGCATCACCGGTACCGTGCGTAGCATGATGCGTGCGTCCTCGCCCGCCGAGCGGCGGCCCAGGTACTCGAGGTCATAGGCGAGCTTGCGGCGCACGTCGTCCACCGTCCGGTCATACCCCTGGTTCACCTGCGCCCACCCGGTGATGCCAGGGAGCACCCGCTGCCGTGAGGGGTAATGGTCGACCTGGGCTCGCAGATCGGCGAAGATCTGGGGTTGTTCGGGTCGCGGCCCCACGACGTTCATGTCGCCTCGCAGCACGTTGATCAGCTGCGGAAGCTCGTCCAGACGTATGCGACGAAGGACTCGACCCACCGGTGTCACACGCTGATCCTCGGGCTGCGCCCACGCTTCCCGCCGCTGCACCGCCTGGTACATCGTGCGGAACTTGTAGATCGTGAACGGTTGCCCCCCCATGTCGCCCCGGCGGGCTCCACCCCCAGCGGCGTCCCGCCCCCTCCGGCGATCCATCCCGACGCGCGTTTGCTGGTAGAACACCGGCCCCGCCGACGTCAGCCGAATGGCCACGGCAATGATCAACATCAACGGGAGCGCCACAACCAGCGCCAGTAGCGCGACGGCCACGTTCAGGGCCCGGCGTCGGCGCTCCTCACGCGGATATGGGCTGTTCGAAGTCGCCGCGGACCGCACGGCGGTTTGTCGGATGGATAGGGTGGCAGGAGTGGTCACGCCCCTTTCACAAGCAAGGGACATGCCACCTGATCGCCGTGCGGCTCCCGCTTCGCAACGGTTCCGTCTCAGTCCCGCCTGCGCAGGTACCGCGTATTCAGCGACGTACGTTTAGGCGGCCTACGGCGACGATCGGGCCGGATCGGGGTCCCTGTTATTGGGCATCGCGCCAACGGCCGGCTGCGTCCTGGGGCATCTGTTGGGGGTAGCCTCGTCGCCAGGGTCCTCGCGGCCGACCGTCCGCGTCGACGTCGCCTGTCCTGGCTTGAGCGCGCCGCGTCGGCCGCCATCGCTTCCTGAGCCACGTCGGGCGGGTCGGGGATGCCCGGTCGGGCACTCTCCGCACAATTTTGGGCATCCCGCCCGACAGAGCACAGTCCCGAAGGGGCCGATCTTGAATCCGCACCGTGCAGAATGCGTCGTCGGGCGAGACGACCGCTGCACGCTGCAGCATCAATCGATTCGAGTCCCCGCGTGGGCGGTCGATCGATCGGGATCGGCGCGCAGCGACGGGGAGCCAGGCGGGTTCATTCGGGCGCGATCGTTGCCGGCGACGAGAGCTGCCCCTCGCGACGGAGCGAGACTATGGAAGCGCAAGCGCATCCCACGCCAGTGACGGAGCGGCTTCCTGAACACACCAGACGCCCACGGGACCCCCGAACGCCCACACGCGGCTACCACGTGAGAGCCGTCCGGGGCGCAGACACAGCCGGGGGGAGTAGACCCTCGCCGTCACTCCACGCCTCCGCGATCCGACTCATCGAATCGGCACGGGAGGCGCCGACGGCGCCTCGGCTGTCGGGGGCACCGCACGCCAGGATGCGCATCCTCGGCGTTCTCAACCCGGAAGACCGGGAAACCTTCCGACAGTTCGACGCATGGCTCCGGACGGCAGGCCAGGACGTCGAGATCGCGCCCGACCTCGCGCATGCCACGGCGTATCTCGCGTCGGGCCGTTGGGACCTCGTGGCCATCGTGGCCGGCAGCGAGGACGGGGACGCGCAGCTCGCCTGGTGGACCGAAGTATTGCGTAGCGTCGAAGGCACGCCTCGACTGGTGGCGTTCGCGCGCCAGGCCTCGATGCAGCTCGCCCTCGATGCCGAGCGGCTCGGCGTGCTCGACGTGTTGCCGCTGCCCGTGCGCCAGCAGGACGCCAGGCGACTGATCCAGCGGCTGCAGGCGACGCGAGACGACGTCGCGATCCCGCTCGTCGACGCGACCCGGGAGGACGGTGACACGGGTCTGGTCGGGAGGAGCCCGGCGATGCTCGGCGTATACAAGATGATTGCACGGATGGCGCCGAGCTCGGCCACGGTCCTGGTGCTTGGCGAGTCGGGGACCGGAAAGGAGCTGGTAGCCCGTGCCATCCATCGAGCCAGCCCCCGAGCCGCGGGACCCTTCGTCGCGGTCAACTGTGCGGCGATTCCGGAAACTCTGCTCGAGAGCGTGCTGTTCGGCCACGAGAAGGGCTCGTTCACGGGCGCGCTCGCCCGCCGGATCGGTCGCTTCGAGGCCGCCGGGGGCGGCACGCTCTTCCTGGACGAGATCGGGGATATGAGTCTGGCCCTGCAGGCCAAGATCCTGCGCGCCGTGCAGGAACACGAGATCGAGCGCGTCGGTGGCAACGTGGTGCCCGTCGACGTTCGAGTGATCGCTGCGACGAACCACGACCTGCACGCTGCGATCGCCGCCGGGCGGTTCCGCGACGACCTCTATTATCGCCTCTCGGTCGTCGAGATCCCGCTGCCGCGCCTCGCCGATCGCGAGGGCGACCTGATGCTGCTGGCGTCGCATTTCGTCCGCGAGTTCTCCCGGCAGTACCACAAGCCCGTGGAGGCGATATCGGACGGCGCATTCGACCTGCTGCGCCGGCACACTTGGGTGGGCAACGTCCGCGAGCTGCGCAACGTGCTGGAGCGGGCAGTCATCGTCTCCACGGAACGAACGCTGCGCGCCGAACACCTGCCGGAGAGCTTCGGGGAGCCCGCGTCGCAGGAGCCGGTGGTCCGGGCCGCATCCGGCACGCTGGCCGAGGCGGAGGCCCGACACATCGCGCGCGTGCTGAGCCAGAACGGGGGGACGATCGCGGCCAGCGCCAAGATTCTCGGCATCCACCGGAACACGCTGGTCCGGAAGATCCGCGAATACGGCCTCTGAGCGGTCGCTCCATCTGGTTCTGTACGGCCCGCGGCCGGGCCGATGTCACCCCGAGCCGCCGGTGGCCAAGTGGCGCCGTCCGTTGCGGTTCGGTCCTTCGGGTCGCTAGGTTCAATTCCTATGGAAATAATCCGGATTCCTGGCCGTTTCCTGCTGGGTCCGATTCCGGAATGAGCGTGCCGGCTACGCCCGGCATTCCGTGATTGCATCAGGACTCGCGCCGACCGAACCGAGATGGTCCTCAAGAATCCGAACCCTGCCCGTCCCCGCCCCTCGTCTGCGCAAGCCGGACCATCCCGGGCAGGGGGTTCCGACGGGACGCCCACGCGTGATGCGCCAGGCGGCCCCGGCAAGCGGGCCACCCGCACCGGGATTCTCGTCGCCACGCTGTTGGTCGCCGCCGTGCTCGCCTGGCGAGCCGTGGCGGCCCCCGGCAATCCGGAGCCCACGCGGGCGCACGAAGGAGCCCTGGCAGCGGTCCTCGACATCGGAGTCCTCACGTTCCGGGAGGGCCTGGAGTGCATCCTCGTACTGGCGGCGGTCATGGCCAGCATGGTGGGCGAGGAGCGGCGACACCGGCGCCCCGTGGCCGTGGGAGCGGCGATTGCGTTCGCCGCCACGCTCCTTACCTGGATCGTCGTCGTCGGTGTGGTCGGTGCGCTGACCCAGAGTTTCCCTGCCCTGGACGTTCAGGCGGCCACGGGGCTGCTGGCCATCGTCGTGCTGCTGGTCGTGATGAATTGGTTCTTCCACAAGGTCTACTGGACGGGGTGGATCGGGATGCACACGCGGCGGCGGAAGGCGCTGCTCGGGCCCACGGGGCGCCGGGGCCGCGAGGGTGCGGACGCGAGCCGCCCCCCAATCTCGAGCCGCCGGCTGCTCTGGGGCCTCGGGCTCCTCGGTTTCACCTCCCTGTACCGTGAAGGCGTGGAGGTGGTGTTGTTCCTCCAGAACTACCGGCTGCAGCTCGGCGACGTGATCGTGCTGCGCGGCGTCCTGGTCGGGCTCGCGCTGACGTCGATCGTCGGGGTGCTGACGTTCGTCGCCGAGCGTCACCTCCCGTACCGCCGGATGCTCGTCCTCACGGGCATCCTCCTCGGCGGGGTGCTGCTCGTCATGGTCGGTGAGCAGGCCCAGGAGATGCAGCTGGCCCACTGGATCCCGACCACGAGCATCCAGGCGATCCGGCATCTGGTGCCGGCGTGGGCCGGCGTCTGGTTCTCGGTCTTTCCCACGGTGCAGACGCTGGGAGCTCAGCTGGCGGCCGCCGTGTTGGTGATCGGATCGTACTTCGCGGCGCGCATGCGCATGGAATCGGGCCGGCTCCTGGGCGGTACGACTTCGGCGTAGGGGTTGCGGGCCCGACCGCCAACCCCCGGTGCGGGAGAATGCCCGGGACAGCAGCCACGTCTTGAGACGGTGCGCCAGCGGCATTATAGTTCACACTATGCAACAGTTGTCTAGTGGGAATGGTGCGGCCGGCCCTGCCGAATGTGCGGCGGCCGTCGTCGACGTGGCGCTGACGGTCACCCGGCTGGTCCGCCGGCAGATCCGCCACGGAGCGGTCCCGGGGCTCACCGTGCCACAGCTGCGCGCGCTGGGATTCATCAATGCGGACCCGGAATGTGCGCCGTCGCAACTGGCCGAGTACCTGATGCTGGGGCGGCCGGCGGTGACACGTCTGCTCGACGGCCTGGTGCGCCGGCGGTTGATCACGCGGCGCCCACACGCCGACGACCGGCGGCGGGTGCAGTTGTCGCTGACGCGCACAGGGCTGGCCCACGTCGAGGGGTACTTCGCCCAGGCGCGTGAGATCGTCGCGGAGCGGCTGTCGGAACTGGCGCCGCGCGACCGGGCGGCGTTGCTGCGCGCGATGCACCTCGTTCTCCCACTCGTGGCGGGGAGCACTCCCGCTCCGGTCCACGCCCAGGACGGATCCTCCGAGCACCGCGCATGACCCAGCAGGAGCGCAACAAGTGGGTCATCGCCGGCACGGTGATGATCGGGAACATCATGGCGGTGCTCGATTCGAGCATCGTGAACGTGGCGTTGCCCGACATGGCCGGGAACCTCGGCGCCACGGTCGAGGAGATCACGTGGGTCGTCACCGGCTACATCCTCGCCAACGTGCTCGTCATGCCGATTGTCGGCATGCTCAGCTCGCGCTACGGGCGCAAGCGGATGTACATGCTCTCGATCGCCGTGTTCACGGGCGCGTCCATGCTGTGCGGACTTTCCAGCTCCCTGGAGACCCTGGTGCTGTACCGGGTGATTCAGGGGCTCGCCGGCGGGATTCTGATCACCGTGCCACAGGCCGTCCTCCGCGAGAGCTTCCCGTACGAGGAGCAGGGCGTGGCGATGGGGATCTACGGCATGGGCATCGTCCTGGCGCCCGCCATCGGCCCCACGCTCGGTGGCTGGCTCACCGACCAGTATTCGTGGCCCTGGGTCTTCTTCATCAACGTGCCCATCGGGCTCATCAACCTGGTCATGGTGCAGCGCGTCCTGGAGGATCCGCCCTATCTCGAGCGCTCGAAGGCGCAGATCGACTACCCGGGACTCGGGTACATGATCGTCGGCCTCGGCGCCCTGCAGCTGATGCTCGAGGAGGGCCAGCGCGACGACTGGTTCCAGTCCACGTTCATCGTACGGCTGGCGATCCTCTCCGCCGTCGGGCTGCTGCTCTTCCTCTGGCGCGAGCTGCGCACGGCGCGGCCGGCGGTCAACCTGCGCATTCTGCGGAACCCCACGTTCAGCGCCGCCACGCTGCTCGGCGGGGTGATGGGCGCCGGACTGAGCGGCAGCCTGTTCATCCTGCCGCTGTTCCTGGAGAGCCTGCTGGGCTACAGCGCCATGGACTCGGGCATTGCGCTCATGCCGCGCAGCCTCGCGATGCTCGTCTTCATGCCGATCGCGGGCCGGTTGTACAATCGCCTGGGCCCGCGGCGCCTGGTCCTGATCGGTCTCTCGTTCATCATCGCCGGCTACTGGCAGCTGGGGCATATGTCGCTGCAAACGGGCATCTGGAATCTCGTGCTGCCTCAGGTGTGCACGGGGACCGGATTCAGCTTCCTCTTCGCCGCGTTGAGCACGGCCGCGCTCTCAGAGATCTCCAAGCCGCAGATGACGGCGGCCACCGGGCTCTACAACGTCGTCCGGCAGGTGATGGGCAGCATCGGAATTGCCGTCGTGGCCACGATGTTGACGCACGGGCAGTCGCGGTACTACGCCATGCTGGCCGAGGACTCGTCGAGCCCGGTGGCCCGGCAGTGGCTCCAGTCGGTGACGCAGGCGATGCAGGGGCTCGGATCCAGCCTCTACGAAGCCGAACGGCGGGCGCTCGCCCTGCTGGGCTTCCGGGTCTCGCAGCAGGCCACCGTCCTGTCGTATAACCACATCTTCCTCATCGTCGCATCGGTGTTCGCGATCGTCATGCCGCTGGTCCTGCTCCTGCCGAGAGAGGGCGCGCGGGCCGCGCCGGCGGAGGCGGCCGTGGAGTGACGCCGGCCGGGGCGCTCAGCGCGACCGCGGGGCCGGCAGCTGCAGCGTCGTGACGGCGATCGGATTCTTCGTCGGTATCGTGACGGTCGTCGAGACCTGCGGCGCCGCTTCGGGACCGACGGTGACGGATACGGGCTCACCGCGCAGCGGGTTGCAGACCGCCACCCGCCCGTCGTCGTCCGTGATGCCTTCGAAGTGGCCTTCGTGCGAGATCGTGATGCCGAGGACCTTCGACGAGGGCGTCTTCCACTTCGCCCTGACGGTGTCCCGCGGGATGTTCCAGCCGTCCGCATCCACCACGCGCACGAGCAGCAGCGTGGAGGGGGCCGGCCCCCGGGCGGCATGGCACAGCGCCCGCACGGCGGCCATCGCCGTGTCCAGGTGGACGAGAACGGACGTCGAGTCCTCGACCGTCGCGAGCGCCGAGTCCGAGGGCGTGTTCTGGGCGACGCCGGCCGCCGCGAGCACCGGCCCCGCCGCCTCGATGGCGTAGGGTCCCGCCAGGAGGCCCTCGAACCGGAATCGGCCGGTCGAATCGGCGGTGAGTGTATCGCCCGTGCCGGCAAGCCAGACGCGGACCCCGGACGTCTTCGCGCCGTGCACGGCGATGACGCGCCCGCGGACACCTGCCACGGGAGAGTCCCAGTGCGCGCCGTCGGGCCACCGGGCATCCGTCACGGTGCCCCCGGCAATCTCCCGGCCGAGATCGCCCCGCCTGCTCTCGAATCGGTCGAGCCGAAGGAATGGAGCGGTGGATCGCACCGACGTGATCGACCACGCGCTGACGAAGACGACCCCGTTCGGCACGGTGGCGAACGAAATGCGCCCCCCGGACCCTGCCCGGATTTCCACCGGTGAGAGCCCGGTATACCGGAACTCGAGTGTGCGGAGGGCGGGATGCGCCCGTTCGATCCATAGCACGCCGCGCACGTCCACGAGTCGGTCGCGTCCCGGTGCGGGCTCGAACGCGAGCCCGATCTGCCCGCGGTGCGCCGAATCGGATCCGGCGATCGAGAAGCAGTGCGTGGCGGCGAAGCTGTCGTCGAGGAGCACGTCGGCGTCGGGAGCGCCGAGGTCGCGCACGCCGGATCCCCGCACGAGGTAGCCGTGAGCGGCGAAGTCGGCCGCCGCGCGGATCGGGAGGAAGGGGCGTGAGGTGCGGGCTGAGAGCGAGCGCTCCTGCTGCCAGATGAGCACCGACCGGTCGGCCGTATAGAGCCGGTGGTATTCCAGCATCTGCATGCTTCCCGGCCGCGCCTTGCGCGCGGTGATGGACGCGAGCAGTGCGGCCCGCGCCTGCTCCCACAGGCCGAGGGCGCGGTCATGGTCCTCGCGCCGGGGACACTCCTCGGCCTCCCGCACCGTGACCGGCTGGAGCAGTGACGGCAGCGGCTGGAGGGCGACGTCGAGCTGCACGTCTCCGGAGGCCGCCGGAAGCGCGACCTCGCGGGGACGGAACCCGATGCGCACCACGCGGATCCGGGCGGCGCCCTCGGGAATGGCGAGTGAGTACTGGCCCACGGAGTTCGTCAGGTCGCGGCCCAGCGAGCGCCCGGTCGCCTGGAGCACCGAGACCACCGCGCCCGCCACGGGATCCCCGCTCAGCGTGTCGCGCACCACGCCGTGCACCCGCTGCGCGAGCACTCCGCTCGTCGGCACGAGCATGCACCAGACCAGCCATCGGTGCACTCTCATGGGTTTCGAATATGCCGGGGGACCAGAGCGGCGCAAGGAATCCGCCCGGCACACGGGCGCGGCACGGGCTCCCGGGGGGTCAGGCTTGCGCCCAACGCCCGGTGCCCCCATTGTCGTGGGGACAGGCCACCCGCGCCGGTGGCCGGGAGGACGCCATCCACGCCAGTTCGCGTTTCCTGATACCTCCCAGTGCGGTACTCGCGGCCGTCGTCCTGCTCGCAGCGCCACCGTGCGCCGCGCAGAAAGCACACGGACCCACGTACCAGGTGGCCGGCCGGGTCGTCGACTCGATCGCCAATCCGATTCCGGGCGCCGACGTCAGCATTCCGCCCCTGCACATCACGGTCAGGACCGACGTCTGGGGGCGCTTCAAGCTCGCCGGGGTTCCAGCCGGGAACCACCTCGTTCAGGTACGCAAGATCGGGTATGGTCCCGTCAACGTCGGCATCCGGACGCCGCGCGACACGTCGCTCACGCCGGTGGTGCTCGCCGCGGGCGCGGTCCAGCTCCGGACGGTCGTGACGCGAACCGTGGGGCTGTTCGGGAAGCCGGCCCGCCTCGCGTACACGATGAAGTTCGACGCCTTCTACGAACGGCGAAAGTACTCGTCGGCGGGAGGCCTCTTCTATACGCACGAGGACGTGGACCGGATGGACGTCCAGACCTTCTGGGATGTGCTGCACCGCATCCCGCACCTGGAGATCTGGGACAACAGCGGCAACGTCCAATTCCGCTTTCCGCGCTGCGGGATGGGTGGTACCCTGATCGAGTGGAACGGCCTGCGGATCTGGCCGACCGGAGCCCAGGCGATGGGGGGCGGCGGCGCTCACTACGCCACAACGCTCGACGTCAGCAGCAATTCCGGTCCGGGGCCGTTCGACAACGTCCGGGATATGCCCGCCGCCGAGATCGAAGGCATCGAAGTCTACCCCTCCCCCTCTTCGCTCCCCGTGGAGGCGATGGGCAACGCCTGCGCCGCCATCTTCGTCTGGACGGACTAGTTTAGGGAAGGGAGGAGACACGCATGTCGGCCCACGATCCCGTCACCCTGCTCCGCGCGGTCGCGGGCGCCGTCCTGGCGCTGACCGTCGCCGTCCCCGGCGCCGCACAGAAGACGCACGGCCCCACGCTGACGATTTCCGGGCGTGTGGTCGACTCGCTCTCCCACCCGCTCGCCGGCGCCAACATCCTCATCGGCCCCCTGCACGCCACCGCGACCACCGACCCGGCGGGCCGGTTCCGCCTCGTCGGCGTGCCGGCAACGGGCGCCTGGCTGCTGCAGGTGCGAAAGCTGGGCTACGGCCCCGTCGACGTCGCGGTGCTGATGCCGCGTGATACGTCGATCGCCTCGATCGTGCTCGATCCCGGCGCCGTGCTCCTTCGCACGGTCGTCACCAAGACGGTGGGGCTGTTCGACAAGCCCGCCCGGCTGGCCAACACCGCCAAGTACGACGAGTTCTACGAGCGGCGGAAGTACTCCACGGGATCCGGAATCTTCTATACGCACGAGGACATCGAGCGCATGGACGTGCAGGACTTCATGGACATCCTCCGGCGCGTGCCACGGCTCAAGATCTGGGATTCCGGTGGGAATACACGCATCCGATTTCCGCACTGCGGCATGGACGGCATCATGATCGAGCTGGACGGGAACCGCATCTGGCCCGTCGGGACCCCGCCCCAGCGCGACATCGGGTTGAGCAACCCGACCCCGGCATCGATCATGGCGGCCACCGACGCGATCCCGATGGACGGCCCCGACCCGCTCGACCTGCTGCGGCCGCTCCGGGAGAGCGACGTGGAAGCGATGGAGGTCTACCCGTCGTCCTCGTCCCTGCCCGCGGATGCCGTCGGCACGTCCTGCGCCGCCATCTACGTCTGGACGCGGTGATCGCCGCTTCGAGGCCGGCTCAGGCCTGATCGAGCGCCCGGCGCACGAGGTTGAGCGCCGCCTGCGCCGCGCGCTGGCGGATCTCCTGCCGGTTGCCCCACAGGTGCAGCAGCTTTGCGTCGGCCTCGCCTGCGAAATCGCAGGCGATCCATACGGTGCCCACCGGTTTCTCGGGCGTCCCCCCGTCGGGTCCGGCAATGCCGGTGACGGCGACGCCGATCTCCGCCCCCGTCCGCTCGCGCGCGCCGGCGGCCATCGACCGCGCCACCTCTCCACTCACGGCGCCGTGCGCGCGGATGAGCGGCGCCGGCACGCCGAGCAGACCCGCCTTGATCTCGTTCGCGTAGGCGATGACGCCACCCACGAAGACGTCGCTTGAGCCCGGGATGCGCGTGAGCCGCTCGCCGAGCAGTCCACCGGTGCAGCTCTCCCCCACGGCGACGTGCAGCCCGCGCTCCCGGCAGATGTCGAGCACCACGGCCGCGAGATCGGCCTCGCCCTCGCCGTAGATGTCGCGCGCGAACGCGGCCCGGAGCTGCTCGGCGTCAGCCGCCAGGCGCCGGTCGGCCTCGGCCGCACCCACGCCGCGCGCGGTGAGGCGGAGATCCACCCCGTCCACGTTGGGGAGGTAGGCCAGCTCCGACTCGGGCGTCCACCCCTCGATCGCTGCCACGCGCTCGGCGATGAGCGACTCGGCGAGGCCGGTCGTGCGCAGCGTGTGCGACCGCACGACGCGATCGCCGGTGACCCGGTCCCGCAGCATCGGGACCAGCGTGTCGTCGAGCATGCCGCGCATCTCGCGGGGCACGCCGGGCAGCATCGCCACCCAGCGTCCCCGGTCGTCCTCCAGCCAGATGCCCGGCGCCGAGCCGTGGTTGTTCCGGAGCTTCACGGCGCCCTCCGGAATCATCGCCTGCTGCCGGTTGGCTGCGGGGATCTCTCGCCCGAAGCGCGTCCGCCAGCGCTCGGTCATCCAGGCGAAGTGCTCCTCGTCGAAGCGCATCTCGCGACCGAAGATCGCGGCGATGGAGGGCTTCGTGAGGTCGTCGCTCGTGGGGCCGAGACCACCGGTGGTGATCACGGCGCCGGTACGCTCGAGCCCCTCGCGCACGGCCTCGGCGATGTGTGCGGCGTCGTCACCCACGGTCGTGCGCCGCTCGATCTCCACGCCGATCTCGGCGAGCTTCCGCGCCGCATAGGCGGCGTTGGTGTCGACCGTGAAGCCGAGCAGCAGCTCGTTGCCGATGGTGACCAGCTCGACGTGCATGGCGACGGTCTTACGCTTCCCCGCCCAGCAGCTTGCCGTAGCTGCCCAGATAGAGGATCAGCGAGTAGATGGTGAGCACCGTGGCGCCGATCATCATCAGCACCCCGACGGTGCCGTTGAAGTACGCGAAGTGACGCCAGCCGTCGCCCGCCCAGTGCCGGTTCATCGCCACGGTAGCGATGAAGAACCAGAAGAACGCCGACCCCACCCAGACGAGCTGCATCGCGGTCTTCCACTTGGCCGGGCCGATAGCGCTGATCACGACGCCGCGCTTCCGGGCGATCTGCCGGAACACCGACATGAACGCTTCGCGGCCGAGGATCACGGCGGGGATCCACCACGGCAGCCCGATCAGTCCGATGGGGGTCGCGAATGGGAACGCCGCGAGGCCGCTCGCCTTCATCACCGGCCCCACGGTCCCCGCCACCATCGGCGTGTGCAGCGGCGAGAACAGCGAGGCCGACATGCCCGATCCGGTGAGCACGAACATCGGGATGAACGTGGCCACGAGCAGCAGCTTGTCGGCGAACGGGTCGAGCAGCCGTCCGAGGTCGGTGACCTGCGCGCGCGACCGGGCGAGATACCCGTCGATGTAGTCGGTGATGGCGGCAAGGGCGAACAACGCCCAGGCGATCAGGCGGTACGTGGACGAGCCGGAGAACGGCAGCCAGGCGATGAACGGCGCCGCCGCGATGCGCCCCGCGGTGAGCCAGTTCGGGAGGTTCACCGGATCTCCGCTCGCCTCAGGCCAGCGATTTGAGGACGAGCTTGCTCACGGCGCGCAGCGTCTCGAAGACGCCGTCCCCGCTGATCGCGACGGCCTCGAAGTACGGGGCGCGTTCCACCCACTCGCCCGTCTCCAACTGCTCGATCAGGTTCTCGCCGGCGTGGTACGGATCTGGCGTCACCCGGTGCCGGCCCACGTCGGCGACCTCCCACCCGGGGTTGAGCGCCTCCTGGAGATCGGAGACCGGCGCCGCATTGGGCAGGTCGCGCTTGTTGTACTGGATGACGAATGGCATCTTCGTGAGGTCGTAGCCGTACTCGGCCATGTTGTCGTAGAGATTCTGCATGGCTTCCTGGTTCGCCTCCATGCGTTCGAGTTGCGAGTCGCCCACGAACACGATGCCGTCCACGCCCTTGAGGATGAGCTTGCGGCTGGCGTTGTAGTAGACCTGCCCGGGAACGGTGTACAGATGGAAGCGCGTCTTGAAGCCGCGTATCGTGCCCAGATCCACGGGGAGGAAGTCGAAGAACAGGGTGCGCTCCGTCTCCGTCGCCAGGGAGATCAGCTTGCCGCGCGTATCGGGCTGCACCTTGCCGTACACGTGCTCCAGGTTGGTGGTCTTGCCACCCAACCCGGGGCCGTAGTAGACGATTTTGCAGTTGATCTCGCGCGAGGCGTAGTTGATCATCGACATGCTGTCGATCTCCGGTTACTGGAACAGCTTGTCGATCTCGTCATCGGCGCCGGCGAGAATGTTGGGGGGCGACGGCTGCCCGGAGGCACCGCGGGAGAAGACGGCGTCGAAGAGCTGCCCGAGCTCGTCGACCACCTGCCTCATCTTCAGGCGAACCAACCCGAGCGTCGTGTGATGGTCGAACAGGACGACCAGGATCACGCGCCGCGCGACGTCCGCCAGGTACATCGATTCGTTCTCGCCCTGGTGGAAGAGCGAGCTGAAGTCCGATTCGCCGATCAGCTTCGCCAGCTGGTCGTTGGCGCTGAAATCGGCGGCCGTGAGGGTGGCGAACGTCGTCGGATCGAACTTCGGTTTCTCCCCGACGGTCGCCACCAGCTGACCCGTGCGGTCCACGAGCAGCGCCGATCGCGCGCTGCTGTCCGTGAGGAAGCGCTGCAACGCGTCGGTGATCGCGTTGAAGTCGTCTTCGGTGAATGACCAGCTCGCTGCACCAACGGACATGGGATCTCGCCTGCCTATTCGAGGTA
>JBJKRG010000118.1:0-3955 GCA_046704805.1 Gemmatimonadaceae bacterium | reverse complement strand
CGTGGCGGCCCGCGACCACCGCGCCGTGCTCGAGTTCGCCATCAACTGGATGGCCAGCCCGGAGTCCGGGGTCGACATCGATGCCGTCGCGTCCATCGAGGCGGTGGGGCACCGCGTGGCCCACGGCGGCGAGCGCTTCCGCTCGTCCGTGCGCATCGACGACGAGGTGCTGCGCGCGATCGAGGACACCATCGACCTCGCCCCCCTCCACAACCCCAGCAACCTCAAGGGCATCGCCGCGGCCCGGGCGGTGCTCGGTGCCGGCATCCCGCAGGTGGCCGTCTTCGATACCTCCTTTCACCACACGCTCCCTGAACGCGCGCACCTGTACGCCCTGCCGTATCAGCTCTACCGGCGCTATCGGATTCGCCGCTACGGGTTCCACGGCACGTCGTACCGGTACGTGACCTGGCGGTACCGCCAGCTCACCGGGCGCACCCGAGAGCAGACGAAGCTGATCGCGCTGCACCTCGGGAACGGCTGCTCGATCTGCGCCGTGGACCAGGGGGCTTCCATCGACACGTCGATGGGCTTCACCCCGCTGGAAGGGCTGGTGATGGGAACGCGCTCGGGCGATCTCGACCCGGCGATCTGCGACTACGTGGCGGCCAAGGAGGGCCTCTCGCTCAGCGAGGTGGAAGGGCTGCTCAACAAGCAGTCTGGACTGCTCGGCATCTCGGGGCTCACGCACGACATGCGCGACCTGCTCGCCGAAGCGCAGGAGAACGACGATCGCCGCGCCAAGCTCGCGATCGACCTGTTCTGCTACCGCGCGCGCAAGTACATCGGGGCCTACCTGGCGGCGCTCGGCGGCGCCGATGCCATCCTGTTCGCCGGCGGAATCGGTGAGAACGCGGATACGGTGCGGGCGCAGATCTGCAGCGGGCTGGACTGGCTCGGCGTCTCCCTCGACCCGGACGCCAACGCGCGCACCGTGCACGGCGCCGAGGGGCGCATCAGCGCCGAGGGCTCCCGCGTCGAGGTGTGGGTCATTCCCACGGACGAGGAGCTGCTCATCGCCCGCGACACGGTCCGCGTGATCGCCGGGCTCGAATCGCGGTACTGACCCGCCAGCGATCGGCCGCGGGCGCCGGATGCGTCAGCTCGCCGCCTGCTCCGGTACGCCGCCGAACCGCCGCTCGCGCCGCTCGTAGTCGCCGAGGATGTCCAGGAACTCGTCCGCAGTGAAGTCCGGCCACATGCGATGCGTGAACGCCAGCTCGGCATACGCGCACTCCCAGAGCAGGAAGTCGCTCAGCCGCTGCTCGCCGCCGGTCCGGATCAGCAGGTCGACGTCCGGATGTGCCGTGGACGCGTGGTCCACACGCGCGAGGAGCTCGCTGAACGCCTGGCGCGTCGGCAGCGTGCCGTCCACCAGGGCGGCGGCGCGGATGATCGCATCGCGCGCCGAGTAGTCGACGGCCACCCGGAGCTGCATGTCCGTGCATCCCTCGGTCATCGCTTCCGCTTCCTCGACCGTGGTCAGCAGCATCGGGGAGAGCCGATCGCGGCGGCCGATGATCGAGAGGCGGATGCCGTTCTCCCGGCACCGGCGCGACTCCGTGAGCAGGGTGCGGCGGAACAGGCGCATGAGAGCCCGCACCTCGCCGCGCGGACGCCCCCAGTTGTCGGACGAGAATGCGTACAGCGTGAGCGTGCCGATGCCGGCCCGGCGCGCCGTCTCGACGATGGTCCGGGCGGTGCGCACGCCGGCGCGGTGGCCCGCCGTGCGCGGCAGGCTGCGCGCCGTGGCCCAACGGCCGTTCCCGTCCATGATGATCGCCACGTGCAGCGGCGCCCGCACGTCCGGCGTTTCGGTCAGGGGGGCCATGGATCAACCCTCCCGCGTGGCGCGGATGAGCGCTTCCATGTGCGCCAGATACCGCTCCAGCGCACGCCGGCCCGCCGTCGTCAGCGCATAGTGGGTCTTCGGCATCCGCCCTTCGAACGTCTTCGTGCAGGTGATGTACCCGGCGTCCTCCAGCTTCCGCGCATGCACGCTCAGATTGCCGTCGGTGGTCTGCATCAGGGCCTTGAGGTCGTTGAAGCTGAGCCGCTCGTTCACGGCCAGCGCACTGACGATCCCCAGGCGCATCCGCTCGTGAATCACCCGGTCCAGATCCAGCGTGCTGCCGGGCTCGTCCTTCGACCGGCCGCGCACCGACTTCAGGGTGTGCGCCGCCTTCCGCGCTCCCCGGCCGTGCTCCGTGTCTTCCCTGGGAACTGCGCTCTGCTTACCCACCGTGCCTCCGTGCAATCAACCATCCGAATGCCACGTGCAGTCCGCCGAAACCGGCGATCAGCAGCGGCGTGTTCCACGACGCCGGCGTGAACAGCGCCGCCACGCCCACCACGATGAACGCCGCCCCCATCACCGGCACGATGCGGACCGAATACGCGCCGGCCGCCATCACCCCGGCCCCGTACAGCAACAGCCACACGGCGGGCAGCATCGCCTGCATCCCGTTCACCACCAGCGCGCCGGTCAGCACCGCCCCGACGAGCATCGCCGGCGCGAACGCCAGCACCAGCTTCTGCCCCGGTCCCGAGAACAGGGGGACGTGCGCCGAGCGCGCCTTCCGCGAAGTGGCCCAGGCCGAGACGCTCCCGGCCACGACCGCTTCCGCCAGCCAGACCGCCACCCAGCGGGTCGGCGACGGTTGGACGGCCGCCGCCAGCGCCGCCGCCACCGCCGTGGCGCCAACGATGACCTCGCCCCATCCCGACACCGCCGTGAACGCCCCCGCGCGTTCCATCGTCTCGCGGATGAAGCGCAGGTTGTCCATCGCCCGCGCATGCATCTCCGGCGGATCGTTCGGACGCGGCCGCGGTGGTGCCGTGGTTGGCATGTGGTCAATGTTGCCCCGAAAAGTCCGCATTGGCAAGTACTTTGCGCTGTAAAGATTAGAGACAGTACCCGTCATTCCGTACCCCTCGCCGGCGCCTTTGCTCGGTTCCCGCCCTCCGGTCCGCCCACGGCCTGCTCCCATCCCCTGCGGCGGCGGGCGCGGTATCTTCTCCGGGTGAGCATCGTCACACTCGTCGGCCACGAATCGCTCAGACGGCGTCTCGCTTCGGCACTGGATCGCGGCGCGCTGCCGGCGAGCCTGCTCCTGCACGGACCGGCGGGCGTCGGAAAGCAGCGGCTCGCGTTGTGGCTCGGGCAGCGGCTGCTGTGCACCGGTCCGGCGCCCAGACCCTGCGGCGAGTGCCAAAGCTGCCGGTACGCGCTCTCGCTCACCCACCCGGACCTCCATTGGATCTTCCCGCGTCCGCGGCTGAAGGACAGCGCCCCCACGGCGGCCGACATCGAAGCCGACCAGGGCGACGCCATCGCCGACCGCGCGGCGGCACACGGGTTGTACGAGGCCCCCGCCGGCAATGAGGGCATCTACGTGGCGACGATCCGCGCGCTGGTGCATACGGCGGCCCTCGCCCCCGCCGTCGGAGACCGCAAAGTCTTCGTGATCGGGGATGCCGAGCGGATGGTCTCGCAGGAAGGGGCCGATCAGGCGGCGAACGCCTTCCTCAAGCTCCTGGAAGAGCCGCCGGCCAACACGAATCTCGTGCTCACGTCGAGCGAGCCGGGCGCCCTGCTCCCCACCGTCCGCTCACGCGTCATTGCCGTACGCGTCCCGCGGCTCACCGACCGCGAGATGGAGGAGTTCCTGGCCGAGGAGCACGTGCAGGAGCACCTGGCGGACCTGTCCCTGCCGCACGACACCGAAGAGTTGCTCCGGCTGGCCCAGGGGGCGCCTGGGGCCCTCCTCTCCCGGTCCTCGCTGGACGACGCGCTCGACCGGGCGCGGGGCCTGCTCGACGCCGCCATGAGCGGCGACCGCGTCCGACGCATGCACACGGCGTTCGTTCAGGGCAGCGCCCGGGCCCGCGGCGGGTTCGCGGATGCACTCGAGGCCCTCACCCTGCTGCTCCACGAGCGCGCCCGCGACGCCGT
>JBJKRG010000117.1:0-13918 GCA_046704805.1 Gemmatimonadaceae bacterium | reverse complement strand
CCGCGGCCCCCGCGGCCGCCACGGAAGGCGCCGCCGCCGCCACGGCCGAACCGCGCCGCCATCCCCGTATCCCCGCCCCGCGCGCCACGACGCGACGAGTCACGCCCGGCCCGACCGTTCGTATCCCCGTGCTCGGCACGGTACTGCGCGAGCATCTCCGTCGTCGGCTGGAACCGCAGCGCGCCGGTCGGGATCTTCAGCACGTTCTTCGCCTGCGCCACCTGGAAGTTCGCCGTGGCCGTCATGCCCGGTAGCAGCACGCCGTCCGTGTTCTTCACGTCCACGACCACGGGGTACATCACCACGTTGTCGCTGCTGGTCGACTGCAGACGCACCTGCTTCACGGTCCCGTGGAACACCCGGTTGGGATACGCCTCCACCGTGAACGTCACGTCCTGCCCGTCGTGAATCTGGCCGATATCCGACTCGTCCACCTGGGCCAGGATCTGGAGGTTCTTCAGGTCGCCGGCAATGAGGAACAGCTCCGGCGCCGAAAAGCTCGACGCCACCGTCTGCCCCACGTCGACCGTGCGCTTGATCACGATGCCGTTGATCGGGGCAAAGATGAACGCGTACGCCATGTTCTGCTGCGCTTCGGCCAGGGCCACCGAATCCGATTTCAGCGTCGCCGCCGACATCGCGTAGGCCGCCTGGGCCGTTTCGTAGTCCGTCTGGGTCGCCGCGCTCGTCGCCAGCAGGCGTTTGGTCTGCTCGAGCGCGAACTCCTTCTGCTTCAGATCGGCCTCGCCCTGCGCCTCGTTGGCCTTCGCCCGATCCAGAGCCAGCCGCAGCAGCGTGGTGTCCAGCCGCGCGATCAGCTCGCCTTTGTGCACGTGGTCGTTGAAGTCCGCGTACAGGGCGTCGATCCGGCCCGACACCTGCGTGCCCACCTGCACGGAGTCCACGGCGCTCAGATTGCCCGTGGCCGCGACGGTCTCGTCGACCTCACCGCGCGAAACCGGCACGAAGAGATACGTGGTCGGATCCGCGGCGGCCTGCCGCCGGACGTAGAGCGTGGCGCCGACCGCGACCACGACCACCACAAGTGCGATGACGATGCGTTTCATAGTTGGGTTGCTTCCCTCACGTGTGAGACACTCCGCCGTTGGGCGCAGTGCACTGCTATCTATCTTTGCAACCACCGTGCCACAGCGTAATTCCTTTATCAACAACAACTTGTCAGATTCACGGCGCTTGTTTCATGCGGAACCCGCAGTGCGGAATGCGGAAACCGCAGTACTTCCGGCACCTTCGCAAGTCGTGCGTCCGTTCCAATCGGAGCACCGATGGGCCGCGCCGCGCCACCGGCCGCCGAATCCGGCCGGCTCCTCGCTCCACTGGTTCGTACGCGCGCGCCGCCGCGGGCGCTGAAAAGCGGTTCAGGGCGGAGCCCGCCGCCGACGCCCCGGCCGGCGGATTCACCCCGTTCCGACCCGCTTCTATATTGCCGAGAAAGGGATCAAGTGCCCGGGGAGGACCCTGTCATGCGCATCGAGCTCGAAGTCAACGGCCAGCGCCATCGCGTGGACGTCGATCCTGGACGGAGCCTGCTGAGCGTGCTGCACGAAGACCTGGCGCTCACCGGCCCCAAGTACGGTTGCGGCGAATCGGAGTGTGGGGCCTGTACCGTGCTGCTGGACGGCCGTGCGGTCCACTCGTGTGTCACGCCGGTGTCGGCCGCCGTCCAGGCGCCGGTCACCACCATAGAAGGACTTGCGCCCGACGCCGGGCACCGGCACGCCGTGCAGCAGGCGTTCATGGACGAGGACGCCATGCAGTGCGGCTACTGCTCCGCGGGGATGATCATGACCGCGGTCTCGCTCCTGAGCACCACGCCCCATCCGTCGCGCGACGAGATCGTGCGGGCCATGGACGGCAACGTCTGCCGGTGCGGTACCTACCCCCGCATCGTGAAGGCGATCCAGCGCGCCGCCGCCGCGGGCCCCACCGCCGAGGATCGCCAGGGGCAGGAGGTACAGCCATGACGAACTCGCGCCGGGATTTCCTGAAGAGGCTGGGCGGGGGCCTGGCCGTGGCGATCGTCTCGAAGAACGCGCTGGCGGCCACCACGAGCCTCCAGAAGGCGAGCGCCGGTCCGGCCCGCATCGGCGACGGCGACCACGGGCTTCCCCCGACCGATGAGATCGCCGCCTGGCTGCATATCGGCGCCGACGACCGCGTGACGGTTTACACCGGCAAGGTGGAGGTGGGCCAGGGCATCCGGACGTCGCTGGCCCAGGAGCTGGCCGAGGAGCTGCGGGTCCCGCTTGAACGCGTGACGATGATCATGGGCGACACCGACCTCACCCCATTCGACATGGGCACCTTCGGGAGCATGTCCACCCCGCGGATGGGTCCGGTCCTGCGAAAGGCAGGCGCCTCGGCGCGGGAGGTGCTCATCGGCCTCGCCGCGAAGAAGTGGGAGCTGGGTCGCGCCACGCTCATCGCCGAAGACGGCCGGGTGCACGACGTGAGCGGCAAGCACTCCGCTACGTACGGCGAGCTGACGGCTGGCCGCCAGCTCACCGAGATCGTGCACGACGACGTCAAGCTCACGCCCGCCCAGCGTTGGAAGACGGCGGGGACGTCGGCGCCGCGCGTGGGGCGCGAGGAGATCGTCACCGGCAAGCCACACTTCCCGTCGGACATGCGCCTGCCGGGCATGCTGTACGGCAAGGTGCTGCGGCCGCCCTCCATCGGTGCCACGCTCGCCTCGATGGACGCCGGCGAAGCGGCGTCGGTGAAGGACGCGGTGGTGGTGCACGACGGCGCGTTCGTGGGCGTGGCCGCCCCACGCACGGCCGATGCGGAGCGCGCGCTGCTCGGCATCCAGGCCCGGTGGACGCCGGCGCCGGGCCCCGAGCCCAACTCGCAGGACATCTACGCGTATCTCAAGCGCGCCCGTCCGGCCGCGAGCGGCCGGAGCGGAGGCGAGGGATACGGCCGGCGCGGCCCGTCGGACAAGGGCGACGTCGAGGGAGCGCTCGGGTCGGCCGCGCACACGCTGGAGCGCAGCTACACGGTGGCGTACATCGCGCACGTGCCGCTGGAGCCGCGCGCGGCGCTCGCCGAATGGTCGCACGACGGCAAGGGCGAGAAGCTCACGGTCTGGACGGGCACGCAGCGTCCGTTCGGCGTGAAGGAGGAGCTGGTTCGCGCCTTCAACCTGCCGGCCGACCGCGTCCGCGTGATCATGCCCGATACGGGCTCCGCCTACGGCGGCAAGCACACCGGAGAGTGCGCGGTCGAAGCGGCCCGGCTGGCCCGCGGCGCGAAGAAGCCGGTGAAGCTGGTGTGGACGCGCGAGGAGGAGTTCCGCTGGGCGTACTTCCGGCCGGCGGGGTTGATCGAGGTGCGCGCCGGCATGTCCGGCGACGGCCATCTCACCGCCTGGTCGTTCGACAACTACAACTCGGGCGGGGCGGCGATCGATCCGATGTACGTGATCGAGAACCAGCACATCGAGTACCACCCGAGCGACTCACCGCTGCGGCAGGGCTCGTACCGCGCCCTCGCCGCCACGGCCAACCACTTCGCGCGCGAGATGCACATCGACGAGATGGCGCATCTGATCGGGATGGACCCGCTGGCGTTCCGGCTGCAGAACCTCGAGGACGAGCGGCTGAAGCACGCGTTCCAGACGGCGGCCGATCGGTTCGGGTGGGGCAAGCCGCGCCCGGCCGGACACGGGGTGGGCATCGCCGGCGGGTTCGAGAAGGGCGGGTACATCGCCACCGCCGTCGAGGTCGCCGTGGACAAGGCGAGCGGGTCGGTGAAGCTGGTGCGCGGCGTGAGCGCCTTCGACTGCGGGGCCGTCGTCAACCCCGACATCCTGCGGAATCAGATCGAGGGCGCGTTCATCATGGGCATCGGCGGCGCGTTGTTCGAGGCCATCGACTTCGACCACAACGTGATCCGCAACGCCCACCTGGCGCAGTACCGGGTCCCGCGGTTCACCGACGTGCCCGACCTCGACGTGGTGCTGATCGATCGCAGGGACCAGCCGTCGTTCGGCGCCGGTGAGACGCCGATCTGCGGGGTGGCACCGGCGATCGGTGCGGCCATTTTCGACGCGAGCGGCATTCGCGTGCACGCGCTGCCGATGGCGCGTGGAGGGCTGAAGACGACCTGATCAGTGCTGCGCCGCGTAGCCCGCGGCGCCGAGCAGACCGACTCCGGTGTTCATCACCACGTGGACGGGCGCCTTCGCCACCAGTGGCGACAGGCGCCCCTGGTCGTGCAGGGCCTCGAAGAACACCGGACCGCGCAGCCGCTCGACGATCCGCGGCGCGATGCCGCCGGCGATGTAGACGCCCCCGGTGGCAACGGCGATCAGCGCCAGGTTCCCCGTCACCGCCCCCAACACGGCCACGAACAGATCCAGCGCCTGCCCGCAGACGGGATCGTCCCCCGCGAGTGCATGCCCCGTGACCACCGCCGCGGGGTCCCCGTCCCGCATCTCCTGCTCGATCTGCTCCCGGGGCGCCGCGCCTTCGAGGCCGGCCACGTAGGTATACAGGTCGGCGAGCCCGTTGCCGGAGAGAATGCGCTCGTTGGAGGCCCGGCCGTACTTGCCGCGGAGGAAGCGCAGCAGGCCCTCCTGCCGGTCGTTGCGCGGGGCGAAATCGACGTGCCCGCCCTCCGACGCGTACACCCGGTAGCGGTGCCCGTCCCAGAGACTGAAGCCGACGCCGAGGCCCGTGCCGGCTCCCAGATACGCCACCGGGCCGTGCTCCGTCGGCTCCCCGGGCTGCAGCGTTTCGAGGTCGTCGCCGGCCAGGAACCGGAGGCCGACCCCCACCGCGAAGAAGTCGTTGATGAGCCGGAACCGCTCGATGCCGGCCGCTCTCGCCACGGCGGCACGCTCCACGGTCCACGGCAGGTTCGTGGCCTGCACGCGGTCGTCGACCACGGGACCGGCGATCGCCACGCAGGCGCGATCTGGCGCGGCGTCGACCTCGCGGACGAACCGCCGGACGATGGCCGCCAGCCCGTCATAATCGGCGCTGCGGTAGTCGCGCTGCTCGATCAGGCGCGCGGTGGAATCGTCGATCTCGACGATCGCCATTCGCGCATTCGTTCCGCCCACGTCGCCGGCCAGCACTCGCATGGGTCAACGATACTCCATTCGGCGGGCCTCCGCTCGCGAATCACTCCCGGCCCACCACGCCCGGGCCGCTCGCGACGCCGGCCGAGCGCGACTTGGTGCCGGCGCACCCGCCGCCGTACCTTTGCCCCCCATGCTCGTCCTCCTCGGCGTCCTCGTCGTCGTCATCGGATTCGCGCTTCGCATCAACGCGTTGCTCGTGGTCACGATCGCAGGCATCGTCACCGGACTCGCGGGCGGGCTCGGGCTCCACGACGTGATCGCCGCGTTCGGCAAGGCGTTCACGGAGAACCGGTACGTCGCGATCGTGTGGATGGTGCTGCCCGTGATCGGACTCCTCGAACACCACGGGCTGAAGGAACGCGCGCGGGAGCTGGTCGGCCGGCTGCACGCGGCGACGACCGGGCGCGTGCTCATGGGCTACATGGTCTTCCGGCAGATCACCGCCGCGCTCGGCCTCACCTCCCTGGGCGGCCACGCGCAGATGGTCCGTCCGCTCATCGCCCCAATGGCCGAAGGCGCGGCGGAGAACCGGTTCGGCGACGTGAACGACCGGACGCGGTACCTGATCCGCGCCCATGCCGCCGCCACCGACAACATCGGGGCGTTCTTCGGCGAGGACATCTTCATCGCCATCAGCTCGATCCTCCTGATCAAGGCATTCCTCGCCCAGAACGGCATCGACGTGGCGCCGACGACCCTCGCCCGGTGGGCCGTCCCGACCGCCCTCTGCGCCACGGCCATCCACTTCACGCGCCTGGCGCTCCTGGACCGGCGGCTGGCCCGCACCCGGGGCCGCGTGCCGGCGCGGGGCGCCGCGAGCAGTGCGGAGCCCGAGGCGAACGCCGCGGCCGGGACGCCGGGGCCTGCGGGCGAGGAGGCGGTGGAGTGATCGGCCTCGAGCAGATCTACGTGCTGATGGGCCTCATGCTCGCCGGCATCGCGCTCGTGAACCTGCGCGATATCCCGGATCGCAAGCGCTTCAACAAATTCGCCTTCTGGGGGCTGTACGCGGTCTCGTTCCTGCTCGGCAGCCATCTCTCGGATTTCACGAACGGGTGCCTGGTGATCGGCATGGTCCTGGTGGCCAGTATCGGCGGGCTGGGGCACGCCCCTCCGGAATCCGCCACCCGGGAAGAGCGCGACGCGAGCGCGCGCCGCTGGGGCAACCGCCTGTTCGTCCCCGCCCTGCTGATTCCCGCCGTCACCCTGCTCGGGACCTCCGTGCTCAAGAGCGTGCGCGTGGCCGGAGTCGCGCTGGTCGATCCCACGCAGGTCACGGTCATCTCGCTGGGGCTGGCCACGGTCGTCGCATTACTGGTGGGTATGGGGATGCTCCGGGCGCCGGTGCTCTCCCCCATCCGGGAAGCGCGCCGGTTGATGGATTCGGTCGGATGGGCGGCCGTGCTGCCGCAGATGCTCGCCGCCCTGGGTGCCCTGTTCGCGCTCGCCGGCGTCGGCGGCGTGGTCTCGTCGCTCGTCAACCGCTGGATCCCGCTGACCCACCCCTTCGTGGTCGTCGTGACGTACGCCGTCGGGATGGCGCTGTTCACGATCGTCATGGGCAACGCCTTCGCCGCCTTCCCGGTGATGACCGCCGGGATTGGGCTGCCGCTGATCGTGAGCCGGTTCGGCGGCAACGCGGCGATCATGGCGGCGATCGGCATGTTGTCCGGATACTGCGGGACCCTGATGACGCCGATGGCGGCCAACTTCAACATCGTGCCCGCCGCGCTGCTGGAGCTCCCCGACGAGAACGCGGTGATCCGCGTGCAGATTCCCACCGGGCTCGCGCTCCTCTGCGCGAACATCCTGCTCATGTACTTCCTCGTCTTCCGGTTCTGATCATGCCCGGCCACGCGCCCGACCCGGGGACGGCGCTCACCCCGTCACTCGCCTCGACGTTCGCGTCGCTGGCGCTCGGGCACGTCACCCGCGAATACCCGAACAAGCTCGACCACGTGCTGAACGGCCCGGACGACGTGCGCGGCCCGCGCGCGCTCCACCCGGCGTTCTACGGCAGCTTCGACTGGCACTCGTGCGTCCACGGACACTGGCTGCTCGCGCACGTCTATCGCACGCACCCGTCGCTCCCGGAGCGTGCCGCCATCCGCGCACAGCTGGACGCGAGCCTGACGCCCACGAACGTGGCCGGCGAGGTGGCCTACCTGCAGCAGCCTTCGCGCGGCGGCTTCGAGCGCCCGTACGGCTGGGCGTGGCTCCTGATGCTGGCGGGGGAGCTGGCGCGGCACACGTCGGACGAGGGAAGCCGCTGGGCGGCGGCGCTGCAGCCGCTCGCGGCGGCGTTCGTCGAGCGGTTCCGCGCCTTCCTGCCGAAGGCGACGTATCCCGTGCGGGTCGGCACGCATTTCAACACGGCGTTCGCGCTGGCGCTGGCGCTCGACTACGCGTCCGCGGCCGGCGACGCCGCCTTCGCGTCCCTGCTCCTGGAGAAGGCGAACGGCTGGTACGGGGACGACGCCGACTGCCAGGCCTGGGAACCGGGCGGCGACGACTTCCTGTCACCGGCACTGATGGAGGCGGAGTGCGTGCGCCGCGTCATGCCGCCCGCCGGGTTCGAGACCTGGCTGCGCCGGTTCCTGCCGCGCCTGGATCACCGCGAGCCGGCCACGCTGTTCCGGCCGGCGCACGTGAGCGACCGCCGCGACGGCAAGATCGCCCATCTGGATGGGCTCAACCTCACGCGGGCCTGGTGCTGGCGGTCGATCGCCGGCGCCCTCCCGAGTGGAGACGCACGGGCGGCCCTCGCGCGCCAGGCGGCGGAGCTTCACCTGGCGGCCAGCCTGCCGCACGTGGCCGGCGACTACATGGGGGAGCACTGGCTGGCGACGTTCGCCGTTCTGGCGCTGGAGGCGCGCTGATCGCGGGCAACCGTCGTCGCTGAGACAACCGTCACGCCGCGGAGGGGGAGTACCGGGCCATGGTTCCCCACATGGCGACCAGTCTCGAATCCCGGCGCGAGCCCGACGCCAGACAACCGCTACCGCTCGCCCAACCGGTGCACACCGCGCTGCCGCTCGCGGCGCGCTACTTCGCCGCCGCGATGCTGTTCCTGGTGGGCGGAGCGGTCGGCCTGGTCTGGATCGCGCCCAACCTCGCGGCCGGGCAGTACCTGGCTCCGCGCGTTGCGGGCGTGACCCACCTGTTCACGCTCGGCTGGATCACGCTCACCATCTTCGGCGCCATGAGTCAGATCGCACCGATGGCGCTGGGGGCCCCCCTGCGCGCGGTGCGGAGTGCATACGTGGCCTTCTGGCTGCTGCCGCCGAGCATCACGCTGTTCGCGCTCGGGGTGGCGGTCAGCTCCGCTGTCCTCACCAGCATCGGCGTGGTCGGCGTCGCAATCGGGATCGCCACCAACGTCGTGATCTTCTGGGCCGCGCTCTCACGCGCCCGGCACCGCGACGTGAGCTGGGACTCACTGGTGCTCGGTCTGGGGTTCCTCGCTTCGACCCTCCTGCTGGGGCTGGTCCTCGCGCACAACCTCCACACGGGCTGGATCGCGGGTGCTCGCGTCCGCGTGTTGGCCGCGCACCTCCACGTCGCGATCCTGGGCTGGGCACTGATCGTGATCGTCGGCATGTCGAATCGCATGCTGCCGATGTTCCTCGTTGTCCGCGGTGTGGTGGATCGGTGGACCCGCCCCGCCCTGCTGCTGTTGGCGGCGGGCGTTCCCGCCCTCGCCGTCGGGTTGGGCGCACCCGACCGGGCGCTGGCCTGGGCAGGAACGGCGCTCGTCGAGGCCGGCGTCTTCGCGTTCCTCGGTCAGACGACGGTGCTGTTCCGGAAGCGTATGCGGCGACCGCTGGACGCCGGCATGCGACTCGCAGCAGCCGGACTCGCGTTCATGGCAGTCGCCGCGGTCCTCGGGCCGGTGGTCCTCGCGCACGGCATCTCGTCGCCGCGACTCGCCATCATGTACGTGGTCGCCGGGTTGCTCGGCGGCATCGTGTTGTACGTGGCGGGCCACTTCTATCGCGTGGTGTCGATGCTCGCGTGGACGATGCGATTCGCGGGGCACGCGGGCCGAGGCCCCGTACGGACGCCCGGCGCCCTGTATTCGCCCCGCCTCGTGGAGGTACAAATCGTTCTGATGGCTGGCGGCGTTATCGCACTGCTCGCCGGGATCGGTTCCGGCTCGACCTGGGTGGTTCGATCCGGGAGCCTGCTCTACCTCGGCGGCGTGCTGATCATGGCCTGGCAGCTCGCGCGGCTCGCCAGCCCCCGCGTCGCAGGGACGCCGTCCGCCGGTGGGTGAGCCGTCCTCCCAACCGACGAGCAATCGGTAAAGAGCCGGTAAGGAATCGCCGCCCGTTTCGCATCCGGCCACGCGGAGTGTAATGTTGAGAAGCCGGCTCATCCCTTCCCCCAGCCCCGCCCATGCGCCGCCTTCGCTCTGCCCAAGCCGCAGCCGTGCTTGCCCTGTGCTGTGCCGCCGTTTCGGCGCTGGCACAGGGCGTGGACAGCGTGTACACGGGCAAGGTGCTCACGCGGCTCGTGGCGCGTCAGGATACGTCCTTCCACTACGCCGCGTACATCCCGCGCCGCTATACCCCCGCCCACCCCGTGCCGCTGCTGCTCGTCCTCGATCCGGCGGGCCGGGCGGACTCGGCCACGCAGCTCGTCGCACCGGCCGCGGAACGGCTGGACTGGATCGTCCTGAGCAGCTTCGATACGCGCGGCGGATCGAGCGCGCGCAACGAGAAGGCCGTGAATCTCATGCTCGACGACGCGTTCAGCGCCTTCCGCATCGACACCGCGCGCATCTACCTCGCGGGCTTCTCCGGCACCGCGCGCGATGCGTGGGTGTTCGCCTATGGCGCCGGCGGGCACGTGGCCGGCATCCTCTCGGCCGGCGCGTCGATGCCGGGCGACACGGCGTGGCGTCGTCGATTCGGCGGACGCCCGCCGTTCGATGTGGCGATGGCGGCCGGGGACCGGGATTTCGATTTCGACGAGGTCGTCACGACCGCCGACACCCTGCGGAAACTGGGTGCCCCGGTTCGCATGGATGCGTTCGCCGGCGGCCACGTCTGGCCTCCGCAGGCGGTGGTCGGGCAGGCGCTCGGCTGGCTCGACGCACGCGCGATGGCCCGGGGCCTCCGACCGATGGATTCGCTGTTCGTCGACTCCGTGTTCGCCGGCGACTCCGTGCGCGCCGACTCGCTGGCCGGCGCGCGCCAACCCGGCCGCGCATACGACGCCTGGACCGACATCGCCGGCGCCTGGCAGGGGCTCCACGACCTGGCCTACGCGGAGGCGCGGCGGTCGGCGCTCGCCGCGGAGCCGGGGGTTGGCCGATGGCTGGCCGAGCGCGATTCGCTGGTGGGTCGGACGCGGGTCGTGCAGCATGCCATGGGGGCGACACTCGGGAACCTCCGCCGCACGCCGGGCGTGCCGGACCTCCGGCGCCTGACCGCGGCGCTGCACATCGTGCAGTATCAGCAGTGGGAAGCCGACGGGCAGGATTCGGTGCGGGCCGCATGGGCGGCGCGGCGTCTGGGGGATCTGTACGTGCAGGTCTCGGAATACGAGCCGGAGGTATACCTGCGCGTCGCCGACCCGTCGCGCGCGCTCGCCATGCTGGCGATCGCCGACGAGATCAGGAGCGGGGATCCGGTGGTATGCCGTGAGCGCGCCCGGGCCTACGCGTTGCGCCGCGATGCCGACGCGGCCCTGAGCCAGCTGCGGTGCGCGCTCGCCGGCCACGCGATCACGACCGACGAGATCCGGACGGATCCGCGCTACGCGTTCATGCGGTCCCTGGACGACTTCGCCGCACTGCTGAGCCCGCCCGGCGGCGGCCACTGATCGTCGCCCGGGCCGCGGCCGCCCCGGGCGGTCGCGGCGTTTCGTCGCCATCTTGTTGCCATGGCGACCGCTGCCGACATCCGAGCCGACTACGAATCCCGCGCCGCCGCGCTCCGGGGGCGCCGCGACACCGAAGCCCGCGCGGTGACTCGGCTGGGGAACCTGCGACTGGTGGTGTTCGCGGCGGCCGGACTCCTCTTCGCCCGCTGGGCCACGACCGGCAATGCGCGCGGCCTGTGGCTCGCGGCGGCGCTCACGGCCGTGCTCGGATTCGCCATCCTCGTCCGGGCCAGCCGGCAGGCAAAGACGCGCCTGCAGCACACCGACGACCTGATCGCCCTGGCCGACGAGGGCGCGCATCGCGTGGCGCGTGCCTGGGACCGGCTACCCGCGCGGGAGTGGACGGCGCCGCCCGCGGGCCATCCGTACGCCGCCGACCTCGACCTGTTCGGCGATGCTTCGCTCGTCCAACTCCTGCCGCCGATGAGCGCCGCCCCCGGGCGGGCCACGCTGGGACGATGGCTCACGGAGCCGGCCCCTTCGGACGAGGTGCGCCGCCGGCAGCAGGCGGTGCTCGAGCTGCGATCACGGGACGCGCTGCGCGAGGAGTTGGCCATGGCCGGGCTGCGTGTGCCCGTGACCGAAGCCGGGCTCGCCGCGCTGATCCGCTGGGCCGAAGGCACTCCGTGGCTGCTCGAGCGGCCCGGGTTGATCGCGGCCAGCGTCCTCTTCCCGCTCGCCACGCTCGCCACCCTCGTCGCCCAGGTGGCCGGCGCGTTGGCGCAACCGTACTGGATTCTGCCGGCGGTCGCCGGCGCACTCATCGCCGGCCGGTACGCGCGCCAGGTCTCGGCGAGCTTCGCACCCGTTGTCGGGCGTGCGACCACCCTGCGTCGCTACGCCGCCATGTCGGCGCGTATCGGCGCTGAGTCCTTCGAGAGCTCGATGCTCGCGGCGGCCCATGCCCGGCTGACGGGGCCGCCGGCCGCCCACCGCGCGATGCAGACGCTCACGTCACTCGCGGACTGTACGGAGCTCCGGCTGTCGCCGATGCTCTACGCGATCGTGAACACGCTCACGCTCTGGGATCTCCACGTCCTGCACCTGCTCGAGCGCTGGCAGCGCCGGTCGGGGACCCGCGTGGCCGAGTGGACGGCGGCCCTCGGCGAGGTGGAGAGCCTGGCGGCCCTGGCAACCCTGGCGCACGACAACCCGGACTGGGCCTTTCCCGAGCTGGACGAAGGGGGGAGCGGGACGATCGTGGCCGAGGCGCTGGGACATCCGCTGCTGGCGCCGGAAGTCGGCGTACGCAACGACGTCACCGTCGGTCCCGCCGGCACGGTCCTCGTCGTCACCGGCTCGAACATGGCGGGCAAGAGCACGCTGCTTCGCTCGATCGGTGTGAATCTCGTGCTGGCGCAGGCGGGCTCGACCGTTTGCGCGCGCCGGCTCCGGCATCCGCCGGCGGTGCTCTATACCAGTATGCGGGTGCAGGACTCGCTCCGGCGCGGCGTGAGTTACTTCATGGCGGAGCTGGAGCGGCTCAAGCTGATCGTCGACGCCGCCGACGCGCTCGCAGCAGCCCGCGACGACCGGACCTTCGTCTACCTCCTGGACGAGATCCTGCACGGCACCAATTCGGCCGAGCGGACGATCGCCGCGCGCCACGTGCTGCGCCATCTGATCCACACCGGCGCCGTGGGCGTGGTGTCCACCCATGATCTCGAGCTGGCGGACGAACCGGCGCTTTCCGATGCCGCACGCCACGTGCACTTCCAGGAACGCCTCCAGAACGCCGACGGCGTTTCGACCATGACCTTCGACTACACGCTGCGTCCCGGCAAGGCGACGTCGACGAACGCGCTCAAGCTGTTGGAGATGGTGGGCCTCAGGCCCCCCGGCTGACGCCGGTCGGAGGAGCCCGCCGCGGCGTGGGCGCCCGGCTCAGCAACCGTGTCGCAGCGTGAACGCGACGCTCTTCAGGAGGCGGGCCCCGCCGCCGGTGAGCGATCCGTCGTACAGGTTGATGTGTGTCGGGTACGAGGACACGCACTTCGCGACGTACGGATTCGTGAGGAACAACGCGAGATCACCGGGCGGGAGGTTGGGCGCTACCTGGACTTCACCCGTATAGTAGGAGTTCTGATCCGGGTAGGCGACACTCGCCGACACGTACCCGCTGGTGTCGACCAGCGAGACGTAGACGTACAGCTCGGCCGTGCAGTCGTGCTGCCCGGGCAGCGTGTCGGTAGCCGCCGCACACCCGATGAACGACCACCCGGTAATGACCACGGCATTCTGGCTGGATGGCGAGGTCAGCACCTGGCACCCGGCCAGCACCGCAACCGACACGGCGGCCATCAGTATCCGGATCCGCTTTCGGAGGAAGGCACGCATTGGGGGCTCCCGCGGAACGGGTTATCGGTTCCGTCTCCTACCCTCATACACGTCGGAGCCGAACGGCGCCAGTCCCCGCTGTGCCGCGTATCCCAGATGCGACAGGCCGAAGATGTCCTCGACGCTGCGCAGCATGGAATAGTGGTTGTACGGCACGTCCGAGACCGTGCCCGGGCGGATGAACGGCGAGAGGAGCACGGTGCCGGTGCGGCCGCCCCCCGGTCCGCCGGCGCCCGGCGAACGGGTGTTCGGGCCCGTCGGCTCGTGACAGCAGGCTTCCTTGAACCGGCTCGGCGTCTCGTCGAAGGTGATGATGATCAACCCGCCCTGCCGGTACGCGGGCGACGCCATGATCAGCGGCACCCAGTGCGCGAGGAAGTGGTCGATCGAGACGAGGCCCCCGGGCTCGCCGTCGCGGCAGGGACTGTCGTGGCCGTCGTGGCAGAGGTTCGGAATGATGTAGGCGTAGGCGGGCGTCGTCGCCGCCGAGCGCAGATCGGTGGCCAGCGGGGCCAGCGGCACGACGTGCGTCGCGCAGTCCGGCGTGTCGATGATCGAATGGAAGTACACGAAGGGATCGTG
>JBJKRG010000116.1:0-5725 GCA_046704805.1 Gemmatimonadaceae bacterium | reverse complement strand
CACGAGCGGTGACGATCTCGTAGCAATGGGTGCGTTCCTCAACGGGCGGTCCCGCTACACGGCGGGGGAGGTCGTCGATTATCTGCTGGCCGGAGCGGACGACGGCTCTGGACTGGTATCGCAGCTCGACCGCGCCGGGGCGCTGTCGACGTAGGGGCAACCGCGGCTCCCCGTCCGGACATGCTCCCCGGGTGTCGTCCGCGAACACCGTCGCTTCGCCGCCAGGCGCTGCAGCCGGAGCCGCTCCACCCGCTCGCGTTCGTCGAGGTCGCGGCGCACGGCGACGATCTGCGCGCGCAGCGTCGGGACGACGCGCTGCTCCAGCGTGCGCAGGCGGCGCGACGTCGTGGCCACGGCATCGCTGAGCCGCCGCACCCGCTGCTCCCTCGGGGCCGCTTCGATCAGCAGCTCGGCGAACGCCTCGTAGCGGCGTGCCGCCTCCTCGACGGCGAACCCCACGTCCCCCGGCGCCAGCCCCCGCGCGTCGATCGTGCGCTGCAGCGCCGGCCGCTCCACCACGTCGCTCACCGCGAGTCCCCAGACCTGCGCCGGCCGGACCGCCACCCGCGGATCACCCGGCGGCCACGCCATCGCCGACAACCCCGAGATCCCGTGCAGTGCCAGCGCGTCGGCCAGCGGCTCCGCGGCCTCGTTCGCGCTCTCGGCCAGCCGCTGCCGCACGTCCACCGCCGGACGCGCCAGTTGGAACAGCTCCGCGACGAGCGCTTCGCGCTTTCGCCGCGTCAGCGCCGCACCCTTGCGCACGCGCGCCAGGCGGCGTCGTGCCCCCAGTAAGCTCGCTCGCGTCGAGGCCAGCCGGTCGCGGCCGCTCACGAGGCGCCCTCCGGTTCCTCGACGGCCTCGCTGGCGGCCTCCGCCTGCCGCTGCTCGCGCACGATCCGCCGGGACTCGAGCGTCTGGTCGCCCATCCGCATGAGGTCGTCACGGGGAAGCGTGTCCAGCAGCTTCCACCCGCACTCGAAGGTCTCGTCGATCGTGCGACGCCCCTCCGGCTGCGACACGACCTCGCGCTCGAACTTCTCCGCGAACGCCAACGCGCGGTGGTCGATGTCGGGGAGCCCCGACTCGCCAACGATGGCGGCCATGGTGCGGGCCTCGCGTCCCCGGGCGTACGTCGCGTACAGCTGGTCGCTCCATTCCCGGTGCTCCGGCCGCGTGCGATCACGTCCGATGCCCGCGTTCATGACGCGCGAGAGCGACGGCAGCACGTCGATGGGCGGCGAGATGCCGGCGCGGTGCAGCTCCCGCGACAACACGAGCTGTCCCTCGGTGATGTACCCCGTGAGGTCGGGGATCGGGTGGGTGAGATCGTCGTCCGGCATCGTCACGATCGGGATCTGGGTGATCGATCCCTCCTTCCCGGCGATGATGCCGGCGCGCTCGTAGATCGTGGCGAGGTCGGTGTACATGTAGCCTGGATAGCCCCGCCGTCCCGGGATCTCCTCGCGCGCCGTGGCGATCTCGCGCAGCGCCTCGCAGTAGTGCGTCATGTCGGCGATCACGACCAGCACGTGGATCCCGCACTCGAACGCCAGGAACTCGGCCGTCGTGAGGGCCAGTCGCGGCGCGAGAATGCGCTCCACCGCGGGATGTGCCGCCTCGTTCAGGTACAGCACGGTCCGCGGCATGGCGCCGCTGGCGCGCACGCGGTCCAGGAACTCCCGCGTCTCGCGCGCCGTGATCCCGACGCCGGCGAACACGACCGCGAACGGCTCACCGCGCGGTGCCCGCGCCCACTCCACGATGCGGGCGGCCACGTCGAGCGCCGGCAGGCCCGGCCCGGCGAACACCGGAAGCTTCTGCCCGCGCACCAGCGTGTTCATCGCGTCGATGGCGCTGATGCCGGTCTCGATGAAGTCGCGGGGCCGCGACCGGCGCACCGGATTGATCGGCGCCCCGTTGATGGGCCGCACGGCCTCGCCGACCGGAGCGGGCAGGTCGTCGGCCGGCGCTCCGTGCCCGTTGAAGGCGCGCCCGAGCAGCTCGCGTCCGACCACGGTCGTGGCCACGTCACCGGTCAGCACGACGTCGGCACGATCGGGTGCGAGGCCGACGGTGCTGTCGAGCAACTGGATCGTCGTGACGCGATCCCCCGCGTCGATCACCTGGCCGCGGCGGTCGGGCTGGCCAGGCTGACGGACCCGCACCCACTCGCCGAGCGCGACGTGTCGCGTGCGCTCGAGGAAGAGCAGGGGACCCGCCGCCGAGGCGGCGCCGTGATAGGTGCGCTCGGGTGCGATCTTCATGTCGACCCTCCCGGCGCTGGGCGGGGCCCCAGCGCGCGCGCGGCGCTCGTCGCGGCCGCGGCCCGGGCCTCCAGCTCCTCCTCGGGACAGTCGCGAAGGGCGGCCAGCGCCCGCCGCACGGGCGACAGGTCGAGCTTGCCATAGGGCGTGCCGGCCCGGAGCGCCTCGGCGCCGGCGCGGTGGGCGGCGAGGGCGCAGGCGGCCAGCGCATACGTCTTGGCGACGTTCGAGCGTGCGTCGTGCTCGTGGAACGCGTTCTGGCGGAGCACGACCTCGCGTACGATTTCCGCGCAATCCATCGTGAGGCGGTCGGCGTCCTCGAGCGCATCGGGTCCGACGAGGCCGGCGATGTCGCGAAGCTCCCGCTCGTGCTGCATCAGCTCCATGAGGGCGGTCCGCACCGCCGACCACTCCGGTCCGCCGTGCTCCGCGAACCAGGCCGCGATGCGCTCGACGTACAACGAGTAGCTCGTCTCCCAGTCCACCGCCGGGAAGTGCCGTTGATGGGCGAGGGACGGGTCCAGTGCCCACATCGCCCCGGCCACGCGGAGCGAGGCCTGGGTGACCGGCTCCGAGAAGTCGCCGCCGGGCGGCGAGACGGCGCCGATGATGGTCACGGCCCCGCGCCGCTCCGGACGGCCGATCGCCCGCCCGCGGCCCGCCCGCTCGAAGAACTGTCCCAGCCGGCTGGCCAGATAGGTCGGGTAACCCTCCTCGCCCGGCATCTCCTGCAGCCGGGCCGCCATCTCCCGGAGGGCTTCCGCCCATCGCGAGGTACTGTCCACCATGAGGGCCACCCGGCATCCCTGATCGCGAAAGTACTCGGCGATCGTCACCCCGAAGTAGATGCTCGCCTCGCGGGCCGCGACCGGCATGTTCGACGTGTTGGCCACGAGTACGGCGCGCTCCATGAGCGCGCGGCCCGTGCGCGGGTCGACCAGGGCCGGGAACTCCGTGAGCACATCCGTCATCTCGTTGCCCCGCTCGCCGCAGCCGACGTAGACGATGATGTCCGCGTCGGCGTGTTTCGCGAGCGACTGCTCGATGATGGTCTTGCCCGTGCCGAACCCGCCCGGGACCGCGGCGTTCCCGCCCTCGGCGATCGGGAAGAACAGGTCGAACACGCGCTGGCCGGTCACGAAGGGGCGCTCGTAGCCGAGCCGCTCGCCGAGTGGGCGGGGAATCCGCACCGGCCACCGGTGGGCGAGGTACAGCGGCGTGCCGTCCTCGAGCTCGCCGATGACGTCGTCCACGTGATACGACCCGCTCGCCAGGCGCTTCACGCGACCGCGCTGCGTCGGAGGGACGAGGATGCGATGCGCGAATCCGAGCCGCTCGGGTACGGTGCCCAGTTCGTCCCCGGGGCCCACCTCGGCGCCCGCTTCCACGCCGGCCGTGAACGCCCAGAGATCGTCCGGGTCGAGCGTGTCCGCTGCGGTTCCCGGTGCGATGAAGTCACCGGCCGCTTCGGCGACCCTGGCGAGCGGGCGCCCCACGCCGTCGAGCACACTGCCCAGCAGGCCCGGTCCCAGGTGCGCGGTGAGGGTCGTGCCGGAAAAGGCCACCGGCGCGCCGAGCCGGAGGCCGGTGGTGTCCTCGTACACCTGGAGCGTGGCGACCCGTCCCTCCAGCCGGACGACCTCCGCCAGTAGCCGGTCGTCGCCCACGAACGCCAACTCGTACAGGGCCGGCGTGCATGGCGTGGCTTCCACCAGTGCACCGGCCACCCGCGTGACGGCGGCGCTCATTGGAGCCTCACGCGATAGCCGATCGCGCGGCGCAGCAGTTCGAGAATGTAGGCTTCGGGCCCCGCGCCGGGCGCGCCCCACGTCGCCCGCGGCACCGGTACGACGATGGGAAGGGCGCGATTCTCGAGATCACGCCGGAGCAGGGGAGGCAGATCCTCGAACAGCGGCTGCTCGACGAGCAGGATCCCCATCTCGGGGTCTTCGAGCAGTGCGGCGACCCGCTCGGCGGCTCCGGGCGCGCCGCCCACTTCGTCCACCGGGAGTCCGGCAAGCCGGAGGCCGGCGGCGAACGCCGGCGTCGCAATTCCGCGGACACGGTACGTCATGCCGCCGCCTCGGGGGAGCGCAGACGCACCGCCGCCGGCACCCCGAGCGCCAGTTGCCACAGCACCCGCAGGAGCGCCCGGTGCTCGGCCCGCAGCCGCAGGACGTAGAGCACCACGGGGGCGAGGCCCAACGGCTGCCGGCGGGCCATCTCGCGGAATTCGCGCAGCAACGCGTCGAGCGTCGTCTCGTCCGGCGCGCCGGCGTTCGGCTCCACCGCGGCCGCCAGCGGCGTGTCCCGGATTCGCGGGGCGAGCGTGAGGGCGAGCTGCCCGGAATCCCGGTGCTCGCCGGCCCACTGCAGGTCCGCGAGGGTGATCAGACGCCCGCCCGGAATGAACAGCGCGTCGGCGTCCGCATCGGAGCGCTGTTCGGCGATCAGCCGGGCCGACCACAGGTTCTGCAGATCGATGGTCCGGTGGACGTACTGGCGAAGCGCCGCGTCGGCACGCCGTGCGGCGCGCACGGCCCGCTCCGCCCAGGTGCGAACGAGCGCCTGGTCGAGCGAGAACAGATCGGGCCGCTCGCGCCGCGCCGCTTCCGCCACCACGGCGCCGAGCGGATGTCGGAGTGCGAGCAGTGCCGCCCCGATCGCGCCGATGTCGTTCAACAGGGCCAGCTCGTCGATGGCACGCGCCGGCAGGGCCGACGTGGGAATCAGGCCCGCGGTCCGCCGTTCCAGAACGATGCCGCCCAGCGCGCCGCGCACGAGGGCGCGGATCGACCGGCGGTCCTCATCTTCGATCAGCGGCATCAGCACGTCCCCGCATTCCCGGCTCCAGCGCTCGAGGATGTCGTACCGGCGCGCCGCGACGCGGCGGATGGCGTTCTCGATGGCCCGCGTATCCGGGGGCGGCGTGTTGGGGGCGAACGCGAGGTAGCCGGCGCGCACGAGCGCTTCGGCGAAGTCACGCTGGTCGCGGGCACCGGACAGTGCGCGCAGCGTCTCGGCACCGAGCAGCCGGCTGCTGAGGCCGCGGGCCCGCGCGACGAGCGGTCCCCAGAGGCTCATGACATGGCCCCCTCGACCAGACGCACCGCTTCGATGGCCAGGGTCGGTCGGAGGCGGTGCAGACGCGTGGCGAGCGTCGCATCGACACGCACCGTTCCGCCCGCGTCCTCGAGCACGGCCCCGGCGGGAATCGCGTCGTCGACGACGATCGGCGCTCCCGGTCGGTCGGCCGCAGCGAGCGCCTCCGCCACCGCGCCGCGTATGGGCTCCGCGCACCGGGCGCGCATCTCCTCCGCGGCCACGAAGGGGACCGCCTCGACGATCAGCGGCGTGAGGCGGGCCGCGAGATCGGGCGCCGCCGTGAGCGCGTTGAGGCGCCGCTCCGCCTCCGCGAACACACGGTCGAGGAACGCCGCGCGGGCGTCGAGCACGGC
>JBJKRG010000115.1:0-8082 GCA_046704805.1 Gemmatimonadaceae bacterium | reverse complement strand
CGTCCTCGATGAGAATGCGATGCAGACCCTGGAGGGTGATCTGCACCGTGTTCCCGGGGAGGTTGATGCGGTCGTGCACCCGCGCCTCGACGCCGATGCGGTTCACCACCGCACCCGTGTCCAGCGGATCCTCCGCTTCACCGGGCGCCACGACCAGCGCTACCGACAGCGCCTGGTCCGGGTGATCGTTCAGGAGGGCGAGGTTCTCGAGAGCTCCCATCTGCACGGCGATCGTGCCGTGCGGGAAGACGATCGTGGAGCGCAGTGCCATGAGCGGCAGCGTGCGCGGGAGCAACGATGCGAACAGATCTTCCTGCCGAGAGACCTTAGGCATTCGCCTCGAAGGGTGGGATGCGAGTCGGACGGCGGATCGAATTCGGAAGGGCGAAGGAACCCCGGCAACGGCACCGGTTCCCTTGTCTCAAATCATAATAGAATCTACGTTTATGGGCTATGTTCGATGAGCTGAGTTCGAAGCTGGAAGCGGCGTTCTCGCGCCTCCGCGGTCGCGGGGTGCTGTCGCCCGCCGACATCAAGGAAGGGCTGCGCGAGATCCGTCGGATCCTCCTGGAAGCCGACGTCAATTTCCAGCTCACCCGCCAGTTTCTCGAACGGGTCGAGAAGAAAGCCGCCGAGGTGAGCCAGCTCCGCACGGTCTCGCCGGCGCAGCAGCTCGTGAAGATCGTCCATGACGAGCTCACGGCGATGCTCGGCGAACGCCGAGAAGGTCTGAAGCTCAGCTCCGTGCCGCCCACGGTCGTCATGATGGTGGGTCTGCAGGGTTCCGGCAAGACGACGACGGCCGCGAAACTGGCCCGGAAGCTGAAGGCCGACGGCCGCTCCACGCGACTCGTGGCCTGTGACGTCTACCGGCCCGCCGCCATCGACCAGCTCGAGACGCTCGGGACGGACCTGGACGTACCGGTGTACGCCGATCGCGGCACCACGGACGCGGCGAAGATCGCCCTCGCTGGGCTCGATCAGGCCCGCCGGGCCCGCGATCGCGTGGTCATCGTCGACACCGCGGGGCGCCTGCAGATCGACGATGAGATGATGGCGGAGCTGGAGCGGCTCAAACAGGCGATCCGGCCGGACGAGATCCTCCTCGTGGCCGACGGCATGACGGGACAGGACGCCGTGCGCATCGCCCAGGGCTTCGACGAGCGGCTCGGCGTCACCGGGGTCGTGCTCACCAAGCTGGACGGCGACGCCCGCGGCGGCGCCGCCCTGTCCATCTACGGCGTCACCAGGAAGCCCATCAAGTACATCGGCGTGGGCGAGAAGGCCGACGCGCTGGAGGAGTTCCACCCCGACCGCATGGCGGGCCGGATCCTGCAGCAGGGCGACATCGTGACCCTGGTGGAGAAGGCCCAGTCGACGTTCGACGCCGAGGCGGCCAAGAAGCTCGAGAAGAAGGTGCGCAAGGAGGGGATGGACCTCAACGACTTCCTGGCCGCCATGAAGCAGATCGAGAAGCTCGGCCCGCTGGAGGGGGTGCTGAAGCTCCTCCCCGGCGTGAACACCAAGATGCTCAAACAGGCGAAGCAGGCTGATCCCCGCCGCATGAAGCACCTCGAGGCGATCGTCCTTTCGATGACGCCGGCCGAGCGCCGCGATCCTGCGCTGATGAACGGATCCCGGCGCGCCCGCGTCGCAAAGGGCAGCGGCCGCCCGATCTCCGAGGTCAACCGCCTGCTGGAGCAGTTCCGGGAAATGCGGAAGGTGATGAAGCGATCGGCCGGGGGCGCCGGCGGATTCCGCCCCGGAATGTTCGGAATGCGCTAGTTTTGAGGTTCGTTGGAGCGGGTGCGGCCGGGAGACGCCCGGCGCGCGAGGAGCCCGCAGCAGTGTCGTCACCCATCACGAGGAGCGTAGCATCATGGCCGTGAAGATCCGGCTGCGCCGGACCGGGCGCAGCAAGCAGCCCTACTATCGTATCGTCGTTGCCGACTCGCGGAGCCCGCGCGACGGCCGGTTCATCGAGATTGTCGGCCAGTACTCCCCCCGCCAGGGCGAGACGGCGCTGAACCTCAAGACTGACCGCGTGCACCACTGGCTCGATCGGGGCGCCCAGCCAACCGACACGGTCCGCTCGCTGCTCCGCAAGGCGGGCGTGCTCAAGGCGCGCCACGAGGCGCGGCTCGCCGAGAAGCTGAAGGCGAACGCCGTCGCCATCGAGGCGCCGGCCGAGAGCTGAGCGCCGCGCGCACGATGAGCGCGCCCGAGTTCCTGATCGTCGGGCGGGTTCGCAAGGCGCACGGCATCCGCGGCGAGCTGGTCGTCGAGCCGATCACCGAGCGGCCGGACGCGATCTTCGCGCCCGGCCGTCGCGTCTACGCCGGGACGGTCGGCGGCGACGTCGCGGCCGACCGCCGTGAGCTGCACGTGGCCGGCGTCCGGCCGATGCGCGAGGGGTTGCTCGTCCGCTTCGACGAGATCCCCGATCGCACCGTCGCCGAGACGTGGCGCAGCCGCTACCTGCTCGTGCCGGCCGGGGAAGTCGAGCCACTCGGGGAGGACGAGATCTACGTCCACGACCTGCTCGGCATGCACGTGGTCCTCGTCGGAGGCGAGCCCGTGGGCGAGGTGGCGGAGGTCTACGAGCTGCCGCAGGGGCTGGCCATTGACGTGGCGCGCGCCGGCGGTACCGTCATGGTCCCCTTCGATGAGCGCGTGGTCGTGGCCGTGGATCGACGGGGCGGCGTGATCACGATCGACCCACCCGCCGGGCTGCTCGACTGATGCTGCACATCAACGTCGTGACGATCTTCCCCGAGTTCTTCGCCGGCCCACTGGGACTGAGCATCCCGGCGCGGGCGAGAGCGGCCGGAAGCGTCGAGTACCGCGTCGTCGACCTCCGGGACTACACGCACGACCGGCACCGCACGGTGGACGACTACCCGTACGGGGGCGGAGCGGGGATGGTGATGAAGCCGGGGCCGTTCTTCGAGGCGGTCGATGCCCTGGAGGCGCAGCCCCCGATCGTGCTGGTCTCGGCGCGCGGCCGCCAGTTCACTCACGCCGATGCGGCGCGCTTCGCCGCCGGCCGGGAGCTGACGATCCTGTGCGGCCACTACAAGGACGTGGACCAGCGGGTGGCGGACCACCTGGCCACCGAGGAGCTCTCGCTCGGTCCCTTCGTGCTCAGTGGGGGCGAACCCGCGGCACTGGCCGTGATCGATGCCACCGTGCGGCTGCTCCCGGGCGCGATGTCGGATCAGGAGAGCGCGCGCACGGATTCCTATTATGAAGACGCCGGCCTCAGCGCGCCCAGCTACACGCGCCCACCGGTCTATCGCGGATTCGCCGTGCCAGACGTCCTGCTCTCCGGCGACCACGCCAGGATCGCCGAGTGGCGGCGCGCCGAGGCCGAGCGGCTGACCCGCGCATCGGAGGCGGGCGGATCGGGCTGAGGCGCTGCCCCGTCTGGGGTCTGCGTGCGGGACAGCTTCAACCAGTTGAACGACAATCCCGCGGATGGCGCGGAAGGACGCGAACAGTGGATGGGGCGGGGCACTCCGGAACCCCGCAGTGTCCGCGCTCTCCGCCGCTTCAGCGGGATTGTCGTCCTCTACGTTCCGGCTCGCCCATCCGGAGGCCGTCCGCGGTACACAGAGGGCCGTGGCATGTGTCGCGGGCTGGCGTGGGGCCTCTTGGGCCGTTACTTTCCTCCGTCTACACCCGATAACTTGAGATTCGACGGGCCCTTAGCCCGGAGTGACATATGCACGCGTTCAGCGAGACCCAGAAGGAGTGGCTGCGCACCGATATTCCGCCCTTCCGAGCGGGCGACACCGTGCGCGTGAACGTGCGCGTGACGGAGGGCGACAAGGAGCGCATCCAGGCGTTCGAAGGGGTGTGCATCGCCCGCAAGGGCGCGGGCGTCAGCGAGACCTTCACCGTGCGCAAGATCTCGAACGGCGTCGGGGTCGAGCGCATCTTCCCCGTGCACAGTCCGATGATCGGCGACCTTACCGTGGTGCGCCGCGGGCGGGTGCGCCGGGCCAAGCTCTACTACCTGCGCAACCTCACCGGCAAGGCATCGCGCATTCGCGAGCGCAAGGTCCGCGTGACGGTCCCGAGCACCGGTTCGGAATCCGAAGAGACCGAGTGACCCGTGGCGCCCGGTGCTGATCGGGCGCCGGCCCGACGGCGCCGGCATCGGTGGAGCTCGATCGAGCGTGAGCTGCGCCGGACGGCGGGTCCCCTGCTGGCCGGGATCGACGAAGTAGGACGGGGCCCCCTCGCGGGCCCCGTCGTCGCATGTGTGGTCGTGATGCCGCCGGGCGTGCGGGCGATTCCGGGGGTCGACGACTCCAAGCGGCTCCGGGCCATCGAACGAGAGCGGCTGGCGGTCAAGATCCGGGCGCGCGCCCTCGCCGTATCCCTCGGCGCGGCCAGCGTGCGCGAAATCGACGAGATAAACATCTACAAAGCGACCGTGCTCGCCATGCAGCGGGCCCTGCGCCGCCTGGCCCTCAGGCCGGATCACGTGATCGTGGATGGCCGGCCGATCCGGACCCTCGGCGTTCCGCACACAGCGGTGGTCGGGGGCGATGGCCGCTGCTACAGCGTGGCCTGCGCGTCCATCGTGGCCAAGGTGACCAGAGACCGCCTCATGCGGTCGCTGGCGCGGCGCCATCCGCTCTACCACTGGGAGCGAAATGCGGGGTACGGCACTCCGGCCCACCTGGAGAGCCTGTGGGTCCACGGGGCATCGGTCCACCACCGGCGGTCGTTTCTGCCACGCGTCCAGACCGAGATTTTCGAGTAGGGGTGGGGGCTGGGGAGGGGACGCCGAGCTCTCCGTCTCCCGGGCCAGCGTCGGGTACCCGGCCGGGTTCTCCACCACGCCAGCAGCGTGTAAGTAATTATCTGAAGGCGTCTTATAGATAAGCAGCAGCAGTCGGCCGGCGGCGTCTCCCGGGGGTCCGGAAATTCGAAGTGACCCGAGGATCGATAGGAAAGGTTACTGAATTGAATGGTTCCCAATATATTGGGGCCATCAAATCCCCTCCCGCCGGGCTCCGAGAGCCCCAATCCCTCCCCGCCTAACCCCCGCAGGGCCCCCGCACCCCCCGCATCCACCCCATCGGCGCGCCATCGCTCGGCGGCGCCGTCCCAGCACGCACTCGATGACCGCGGCCCGTCCAGGGCACGGTCCCCACCGGCTGTAGTTGAACCGTTCACGCGCGGTCCCTGTCCTCGTGCGTGGGCCTGGCGCGTCGCCCCGAGGCGACGGAACACATAGGAGACACATCATGCGATTGGGACGCTGGAAGCTGGTCGCGACCACGGCGGTCGCAGCGCTGTGCCTGACGGTGGGCGCATCGTCGCTGCACGCTCAGCGAGCCAGAGGCACCATCACGGGGCGCGTGACCGCGACCGGGACCAACGAGCCGTTGAGCGGCAGCCGGGTGATGCTCGTCGGCACGAGTCAGTTCACCGAGACCGAAGCGGACGGGCGGTACACGCTTCACAACGTGCCCGCGGGGCCGGTCCAGGTCCGCGTGATCCGCGTCGGCTATACGGAACTGAAGAAGCCGGTGACGGTCACGGCGAACCAGACGGCGACGCTCGATTTCTCGATGGTCCGAGCCGTCGTGCAGCTCACCCAGATCGTGACGACGGCGACCGGCGAACAGCGGCGCGTCGAGCTCGGCAACGCCATCTCGACGCTGGGGAACGTCAGCGAGAAGGTGCAGACGACCCCGGTCAACGACCTCGCCGATCTGATGGTGGCGAAGGCCCCGGGCGTCGTGGTGCTGCCGGGCGTCATGACCGGCTCGGCACCGGTGGTCCGCATCCGCGGCATCGGGTCGCTGGCCACGAGCGGGAGCGGCATCAGCAACAACCCGATCTACGTGATCGACGGCGTCCGCATGAACACCAGCACGCTGAACATGGGCACCGGCGGCACGCAGGGCAGCCTGCTCAACGACCTCGATCCGAACAACATCCAGAGTGTGGAGATCGTGAAGGGGCCGTCGGCCGCGACCCTGTACGGCACCGACGCGGCGAACGGCGTCATCGTGATCACGACCAAGCGCGGCCGCGCCGGCGCGACCCGCTGGACGTGGTACGGCGAGAACGGGGTCGTCGACGACCGCAACAAGTATCCGGCGTCGTACGCCTCGTGGGGCCACAACGCCAGCGGCAACCTCCAGCGCTGCGTCCTCGTGTCCATCAGTGAGGGCACGTGCACGCTGGACAGCCTGACGTCGTTCAACGTCCTGACGAATCCCGCCACGACGCCGTTCGACCTCGGCAACCGGCAGGACTACGGCGGCCAGGCGAGCGGCGGGTCCGACGCGGTGCGCTTCTTCGTGAGCGGCGACTGGCAGCAGGAAATCGGCCCGATGAAGATGCCGCAATTCGCGCAGACGGACCTCGTGGACTCCATGGGCACCCCGATGCGCAACGAGTGGCTCTACCCCGAAGCGTTCCAGTCGTACGGCATGCGCACGAACCTGAGCGCCACGCTCTCGCCGGCGTTCGATCTCACGATGACGGCCGGCTACAGCAACACGAACCAGCGCCTGCCGCAGACCGACAACAACATCAACAGCTTCATCTACAGTGCGCGCAACAACCCCGGGTTCAACCACGAGGGCGTGCACGGGATGACCTATCACGAGTACGGGTCGATCGGCGAGTTCCGGAACGGGTACGGCGTGTTCAGTCCGGCGCAGATCTTCCAGGATCTCAACACCAACGGCACCCAGCGGTTCATCGGTTCGGGCAACGCCACGTGGCGGCCGTTCTCGTGGATGTCGAACCAGGGGACGATCGGCGTCGATCTGGCGAACAACGACGAGATCCACATCTGCCGCTTCGCCGAATGTCCGAATCTCGGGACGACGCGCCAGGGGCGCGTGAGCCAGAACCACGAGAACCTGCGGAACTTCTCGGCGAAGCTGATCAGCAACTCCACCTGGCAGGCGCGGAACGACCTGCTCATGACCACCACCGTCGGGGCCGACTACACGAACCAGGAGCGCGACGGCGTGTACGGCGGCGGCACGAACCTCCCGCCGGGCGCCCAGACGGTGGGGCAGGCGGCGGTGCAGAGCGCCGGCAACACGCTCCAGACCGTGGACAAGACGCTGGGGCTGTACGTGCAGGAAGAGGCCGCGTGGCGCGACCGGTTGTTCCTCACCGTCGCCGCGCGCACCGACCAGAACAGCTCGTTCGGTGAGAACTTCCAACGGGTCGTGTATCCGAAGGCGAGTCTGTCGTGGATCATTTCCGACGAGAGCTTCTTCCCGAAGTTCAGCTGGCTGGACCGGTTCCGACTGCGCAGCGCGTATGGTGCGTCCGGCGTTTCGCCGGGCGGCACGGTGGCCCTGCGGACCTTCGGCGCCCGCACCGCGAACATTGCCGCCGTGGCGGGCGGCCCTGCCGGATCGGACACGCCGGGGCTCGTCGCTTCTGCACTCGGGAACCCCAACCTCAAGCCGGAGCGCTCGGCGGAGTTCGAGGGCGGGTTCGAGGCCGACATCTTCAATCGGGCCCACATCAGCTTCACCTACTACAACAAGAAGACGCACGACGCCCTGATCAGCCAGCAGATCGCGCCGTCGTCGGGCGCCTCGGCGCTCTCGGTGCTCAAGAACCTGGCCTCGGTGCAGAACGACGGCCTCGAGCTGGAGATCAACAGCACGCTCATCGACCGGCGGCAGCTGGGTTGGGACGTCACCATCGCCGCCTCGCACAACAGCAACAAGATCCTCTCGTTGGGCAACGACCCGACGGGCAAGCCGAACGCCACGATCGGAACCGGCACCCGCCGCGACTCGGTCGGGCTCCCCGTCAACGCCTGGTTCGAGCGGCCGTTCAGCTACGCCGATGCGAACGGGGACGGCATCATCACGCCGAACGAGGTCACGGTCAATCCGACGTACGAGTATGCCGGGTACTCGGCGCCGCGGGACATCTTCTCGGTCACGAACGGGTTCGACCTGTTCGACCGGAAGCTCCGCATCACCATCCTGACCGACTACAAGGGTGGCTACGGGCTCTTCAACAGCACGTACCGGTTCTACTCGGCGAACTTCTCGTCGTGGTATTCCAACAACGTGA
>JBJKRG010000114.1:0-4229 GCA_046704805.1 Gemmatimonadaceae bacterium | reverse complement strand
GAGCGCCGCGACGGCGGCGCTCGTCGAGCGGCGGAGCCCGCGGGCCCGGGTCGAATGTCTCCGGCGACGTTCGAGGCTCACGGCAGAGCCCTCGTCGTGCGCGGTCCGAATCCTCCCTGCGTTTCGCTTGCTGTTACCCCCTTGCCGGTCCGTTCATCCCAACGTGCCCCCTGCCCGAAACACCGTCAACCCGCGTGCGGCCGTGTCCCGCGCGGAGGCCGACGTCACCTCCCGTCGAGCTGCTGCAGCGCGAATGCATAGGCGCCGACGGCCACCGCTTCGCTCGTGCCCAGCCGCGTGATCCCCACCCCGACCCGCTGCAGCGGGTCGTAGGCGACGGTGCGCGCGCTGCCCGGGATGGTGATCGTCCGCGTGTCGCCCGCCACGAAGCGCTCGAGCTGCGCCGGGTCCTCCAGATTGAAGGCCGCCGACGGCAGGCGGCGAAACGGCGCCCCGCCCGGCACGGCATAGGGAGCGTTCAGCGCATCCACGAGTGCCGGCAGGAACAGGGGCCAGGCGTTGGCGATGCCGCCGCCGATCACGGCCAGGCCGTCGACCAGGGTGAGCGCGTTTCCCAGCGCATCGCCCGCCACCTCGCCCAGGCGACGGTAGGCTTCGAGTGCGGCGTTCCGGTTGCCGGGTGCCTCGCCGGTCGCGATGTCGGCGATGCCGCGCGGATCGGGGACGGCATCGACGGGAAGGCCGGCACGCTCGGCGTACACGCGGCGCACGGCCCGGATGCTCGCGCCCTCCTCGGCGTTCCACGAGGCCTCGAGCTTGTGTCGCACGAGCCAGATCTGCGACGCGTTCGAGTTGTCACCACCGAACAGCTCGCCGTTGCGCGTGATGCCGCCTCCGAACCCCGTCCCCAGGGTGATGCCGAACAGGTTGCGGAACCGCTTGGGGCTTCCGGCACGTTCCAGCAGACCGTTCACATACGGCAGGAACCCGCCGATCGCCTCCCCGTACGCGAACAGCTCGCCGTCGTTGTTGATGAAGACGGGGACGCCGAACCGGTCCTCCAGCATCGGACCTAGCGCCACCCCGCCGCGAAAGGCCGGCAGGTTGGGCAGATCGCCGATGATCCCGGCGGGATAATCGGCCGGGCCGGGGAAGGCGAAGCTGATGGCGACGGGCGGCGCCGGACACCGCGCCCGCACCTGCGTGAACCCGTCGACGATGTCGGCGAGGCAGCGGTCGAGATCGTCGCCGTGTGTGGGCATCACGACCGCTTCCCCGACCGGCTGATTGCCGCGCACGGCCGAGAAGCGGAAGCTCGTGCCGCCCGCGTCCAGCGTCAGGACGATGCGTGCGTCGTGGTCGTGGCTCATGCGGTCGTTCGAATGCGTGGCCGGCGGTGTGGAGGCCTCAGGCCGCCACGGCCGCTGCGGCTTCTGCCGCGTCCGGCCGCCCGCGCCGGAGGGACAGGAGGAGAAGATACACGAAACACACGGCCGGCACGACGAACGCCAGGCTCTTGCTCACGTCGAACACCACCGCCATCACCAGCGGAATCACTGCTCCCCCGGCGATCGCCATGCACATGAGGCCCGAGAGCTCACTCGAGCGCTCCGGACGCTCCTCCACGGTGAGCGAGAAGAGCAGCGGCCAGATGTTGCCGAAGCTCAGCCCCGCCGCGAAGACACCGGCAACGGCCAGCGGCTCCCACCCCGTCATCAGCGCCACGGCACCCAGCAGTCCGAACAGCGCCGAGAGCCGGAAGAAAGTGCGTGGTCGCATCACCATGAGGACGAACCCGCCCACGAGCCGGCCGATCGTGAGCAGGAGGAAGAAGAGCGTCGGTCCGAAGAATGCTGCCGCCCTCGGGTCGAGCCCCACGGCCTGCATGGCGGGGAGCAGGGACCGGCCCATGCACACTTCCGATCCGACGTAGAGGAAGATGCCGATGACGGCCAGCAGGAACACGGGCTCCCCCAGCAGGCCCAGACTGGCGCCGATGCCGGGCGGCGCGTCGGCCTTGGCCTCCTCCACCTTCAGAGACGCCACCCAGATGAAGGTCACGACCATGAGCGCGCAGAAGATCGGGAAGCTGGCCCGCCACCCCATCCCGTTGAACACCACGAATGCCGCCAGCGCCGCGGGGGTGACGAGGTAGGTGGACGCGGTGCTGCCGATGCCCTTCACGCCCTGTGCGAAATTCAGGTTGCGGCTGTAGTTCCCGGCGGCGCTCACATCGCGCATGATGGGGTTGCCGGCAACCTGCAGGAACGTCGTGCCGACTCCCAGCACGAAGATGCAGGCGAGCAGCAGCGCGTACCCGGGCGTCATCACGCTGGGCACGAACAGCGCCACGGCGTTGAAGCCGAGCCCGAGCAGCAGGAGCTTCTTCTTGCCGATGCGTGCGGCCAGAAATCCCCCCGGCACGCTGAACACTGCGAACGCGATGAACACGAAGAAGGGCATCAGCGTGGCCACCACGGTGCTGACGTGGAGCTGGTTCTTCGCAGCGGCGGACAGCGGGCCCATCGCGTCCGCCACGCCCATCACGAAGAACGCGAGGAAGATCGGGAGCGTCGAGCGCTTCATCGCCGATCGCCGGTCGGGCGGGACGGCGGGGCGACCGGCCCCGCGGCGAACGACGGCGGGGCGTCGGCCGGCGCCGCCGCCCACGACGTGTCGGGGGTGGCCCCCATCGTGAAGTCGAGATCGGTGGTGCTCGTGCCCGGCGTGACGACCGGGTCGGCCGAGAGCCAGTCCGTCGTACACGGCTTCCCGTTCACGGTGACCGCCCGGACGTACGTCTGCATCGTGGCGCCGGGCGCCGAGACGACGACCTGGCGCCCGTCGCCCAACCGGAGCGTCACCTTCGGGAACACCGGGGCGCCGAGCACCAGCACCGGGGTCCCGGGCGTCTCCGGATACAGGCCGAGGTAGGACCAGACGAGCCAGGAGCTCATGGCCCCGAGGTCATCGTTCCCCGGCTCGCCTCCCGGCGTCGCCGAGTAGACCTGGGTGAGCAGCCGGTGGACGATCGCCTGCGTCTTGTACGGCGCTCCGGCGTAGTCGTAGATCCACGGCATCGTCAGCGCCGGCTCGTTGCCGGCCCAGTAGTACGGCTTGTTGGGACCGACGTTGAGCTGGGTGAACAGGGTGTCCAGACGGCTCACCGCGATGCGGTTGCCGCCCATCGCGTCGATGAGCCCCTTGAGGTCCTGCGGGACCATCCACGTGTACTGGATGGTGTTTCCCTCCTCGAAGCCGCCCTGGCCATAGCGGTGGGGCCGGATCTGGAAGCCGGGACCCGGTGGGAACGAGCCGTCCGCCTCGCGCGGCTCGATGTAGCCGGCGTAGCCGCGGAACTGCGCGGCACTGTCGAAGATGTTCTGCCAATCCTGCGACCGGTTCAGGAACTCCGCGTACGCGGCCGTGTCGCCGGTCGCCTTCGCGAACGCCGCGATCGAAAAGTCGGCCACAGCGTATTCCAGCGTCTCGGACGCGTTGCCGACCACGTAGCCCAGCCGCTCGTACTCCTCCAGCTTGGGCCGCTCGACGAAGCCACCCGACCAGGCCGAGGGCCCCATGCTCCGGGTGGCCCCGTGGATCATCGCGCGGAGCGCCGTGTCAGCGCTGTAGCCCCGCGCCCCGAAGGCGTACGCCTCGGCAATGATGGGGTCGGCGGCGTCACCGTTCATCACGCCGGTATAGTCGTTGTCGTAGCCCCACTTCGGCAGCCATCCGCCCTGCGCGCGATCGTTCAGCAGCGACCGCACCATGTCGTCGACGCGGTGCGGGACGAGCAGGGCGAGCAGCGGGACCTCTGACCGGTAGATGTCCCACCCGGAGAAGTTCGCGTACTGCATGTGCTGCGCGGCCGGGAGGTGATGGGGGTGGTGGTCGAAGCCGATGTAGTCGCCGTTCACGTCGGAGAAGACGTTGGGGTGGAGCAGCACGTGATAGAGGCCCGTGTAGAACTGGACCTGTTCGTCGTGGGTCCCGCCCTGGACGGCCATGCGGTCGAGGGCGTCGTTCCAGGCGGAACGCGCCTTCGCGGCCACGGCGTCGAGGTTCCATCCCGCGTCTTCGGCGCGGAGATTGGCCCACGCGTCGGCCTCGCTCACGTACGAGATCGCGACCTTGAGCATCACCGGGCGCCGGTGCGTGGCACTGAAGGTCACCCACGCCCCGGTCGCCGCGCCGGCGTCGCCGTGGCTCCCCTTCTGCAGCGTGCCGCCCTGCCAGGTGCCGTACGAGGCGAAGGGGCGGTCGAA
>JBJKRG010000113.1:0-6714 GCA_046704805.1 Gemmatimonadaceae bacterium | reverse complement strand
TACGACGAGGGGCACTTCTCGCTCCGCCCACCCGGCGGCGGCCCCACGCCGCAATGGCTCTCCGACTCCACGCCGCGCGTGATCCTGGTGACGCTGCAGCACCCGTCGCCGTTCTACGACGACTCGTACGACGTGAACTCGGCGAACGAGGGCCCGTACGACGACGCGATCATGCAGGAGCTGATCCCGGCGGTGGAGCAACGGTTCCGCGTGATCGGACAGCCGTGGGCGCGGCTCCTCACCGGCGGCTCCACGGGCGGGTGGATCTCGCTGGCCCAGCAGGTGTTCCACCCCGACTTCTATGGGGGCACCTGGTCGCTCTGTCCCGACGCGGTGGACTTCCGCTATCACCAGATCGTGAACATCTACCGCGACTCCAACGCCTACTGGGTGAACCACGGCTGGATGCAGGTGGAGCGCCCCGACATCCGGCGCCCCGACGGCACCATCCTCACGATGATGAAGGACGAGAACTGGTACGAGCTGGCGATGGGCGACCACTCGCGCTCCGGCGGGCAGTGGGACATCTGGGAGGCGGCGTACGGCCCGGTGGGGACCGACGGCTATCCGCAGCGCATCTGGAACAAGAAGACCGGCGTCATCGACCATCGGGTGGCCGAGTACTGGAAACAGCACTTCGACCTGCGGTACCGGCTGCAGACGCACTGGAAGACGCTCGGCCCGAAGCTCTACGACAAGATCAACGTGTACGTGGGCGACGCGGACACGTACTACCTCAACGACGCCGTCCACCTGCTGTACGACTTCCTGCGCACGACGACGTCGCCGAAGTGGACGGGCGAGATCGTCTTCCAGCCCGACGCCCCGCACTGCTGGGGACCGCGGCTGCCCGAACTGCTGCAGAAGATGGCGGCGCACATGGAGCGGGACGCCCCGCCGGGAGCCGACACGAAGAGCTGGCGGTACTGAGTGTGTTCTGGCCCATCTTCATCGCGGCCTGCGGCTTCTGGGGATTCGTCCTGGCCGGCGGGTTCTATCTCGGGCGCCGCTACGTGCGGGCCCTCGAGCGGCTGGCCGACACGAATGAGCGGCTGGCTCGTCTTCAGGAGAGCGTGAACGCGCTCACAGCCGCGGCCGCGGCGCTGCCCCAGATTGGGGGCGGCGGCCCGGCCGAGCCGTCCGAACCCTCCCCCCGGGCAGATCGTCCACCGTCACGCCCTGCGTGACCTCCCGGGAGGGACCGTGAAGAAAGTGTTATGGTTGGCGGCGTCGGCGCTTGCCCTCGGCGCCTGCTCGCACGGGCCGCCGAGCCCACAGCTCCAGTTCGAAACCGTCGGATTCGTCCTCACGCTTCCCCCCGGCATGCAGCAGGCGCTGAACGCCGTCGCGCCCGGGTTCCAGACGGTGCGCATCGACCACTTCCGCTCGGACATCGCGCAGTCGGCGGCGCTGGCCGGCGGCGGCCTGCAGGCGATGTTCGCCACCATCGGCGACTTCGACGGCAACGGCGCGAAGGACGTGGTCGTGGAGGGCGCGGCGCCCGGCGACTCGGCGCTCCAGGTGATCGCGATCATGAACGGCGCCAAGCCGAAGGCCATCCAGGTCACCAGCTTCCCGGTCTACGATGCCGACGCCGTGGGCGTCTATCTCTCCAAGCCGACGAACGGCCGCAAGGGCGCGTTCGAGGTCATCGACTATCCGTACACGTCGAAGCTCTATCGCTATCAGGGCGGACGGTTCGTGGGCACGAAGATCGGAAGCTGAGCCGGGGCGCGGCGGCCGGAGGGATCCCTCGGCCGTGCGTGACGCAGCCGTGACGAGCGCGGCCCGGGGCGGTGTATCTTGAAAGCTCACCGTCACCCGGAGCCCGCATGAGCATCGCCGATTCGCTGCTTCCCGAATTCGACCAGGAGATGAAGACCACCCGTCGCGTGCTCGAGCGCGTGCCGGACGACCGGGCGAAGTGGAAGCCCCACGAGAAGTCGTTCACCATGGGGCACCTGGCGCAGCTCGTCTCGTGGATGCCGGGGTGGATCGCCAATGCCCTGGAGGAGACGTCGCTCGACCTCGCCACCGCCCCCGGCTACAGCTACGAGACCACGGCCACGCTGCTCAAGGGGTTCGACGAGAACGTGAAGGCGGGACGCGCCGCGATCGCGAACGCGAAGGACGCGGACTACAACGTGCCGTGGTCGCTGAAGCAGGGGGACAAGGTGTTCATGACCTTGCCCCGCGCCGTGATCGTGCGCCAGCACATCAGCCATCTCGTGCACCACCGCGCCCAGCTCGGCGTGTACCTGCGGCTGGTGGACGTACCGGTGCCGTCGATGTACGGCCCGACGGCGGACGAGCGGACCTTCTGACGCGGGGCGCTCAGCGCACGGCGATGTGGTAGTCGCGCCCCACCCAGACGCCGTCGGCCTGCTGCCGGTAGGTGAACACGATCTCCCGGGATTTCGCCTTGGCGACCGCCTCGGCGGCGATCGCGAAGCGGTGCAGTCCGAGGTCGAGCGGCTGGGTGGGGTCGTCGTGCACGGTCTGCCACCCGTCCAGGCTCCAGTGAATCACCGCGGCGTCCGGCAGGAGGACGACCAGCGTCGTGCCTGCGGGCACCTGGTCGATCGGCGCCTCCGGACTCCAACACCAGCAGCTCGTCCGCGGGCGCGCGCCCTGGTAGCGCTCCCACGCCGCGCGCACGCGGTCGAACGGATACCCGAGCTGCATGCTGGCGGCCAGCTTCACGTATTCGGCGTGCGCCCACACGAGCGGCATCGCCGAGCCGCTGGGCCGCCCGGGGAACAACCCGCGCTCCGGAATCGGCGCGGCGTCCCACACCTGCTCGGGCATCATGCCGCCGGGGCCGGTCATCTTGATCATCGTTTCCAGATAGGGCAGGGGATCCTCCCCGGCGGCCAGGGCGTAATGCCCGCGCTCGCCGGTGAGCAGGGGCCAGGCCCGCCCGTCGCCGGTGCCGTCGAAGGGCGCGCCGTCGGCGTGCTCCCCGTAGCCGTCGCCGTTGTAGCGGTGCCAGGCGGGCCCGTTCGGCGTCGCCACCCGGAGCAGCGCGTCCACGACCTTGACGGTATCGCGGACCACGGGGTCGTCGGCGCGGCGGAGGCCGAACCGCACGAGCTGCAGGAAGTCGGTCCCCACCTGGTCGTCGGCCGGCAGCCCGGGATCGCGCGTGAGGTTCTTGATGGCCAGCACCTGGTGCAGGGCATCGTGCGACGCGACCACCTGCGCCGGCGCCACGCGTACGTAGTAGCGTGACACGCCCAGCCGCTTCGCGAGGGGCGTGCCGCCCACCGTCGTCCAGTCCTCCACGCGGGCGTTCCAGTAGTCGGCGAGCTGCAGGATGAACTCGCGGTCGGCGCCGTCCAGGAACTCGGCGCCGGCCACCAGCGCGGCGATGGACACCGCGAGCGTGAACGGATTGACCCCCGAGTCCTCCTCCCAGCGGTCCTGGTCGCTGGACGGACCGGTGAGCGCGATGAACCGCACGGCACGGCGCACCATCTCGTCCACCCGGATCCCGTCGAGCGCGTTCCGGTCGGCGAGGGCGCTGGCGAGCAGCACGGGGAACGCCGCCTCGTCGAGCTGCACGCCGTTCCAGTAGGGCTTGCCGCCCAGCCACTGGTTCTGGAACCAGTGGCCGTCGTCGTTCTGCGTGGCGACCAGGTAGCGCATCACGTCGCGCGCCTCCTCCACGGCGCCGAGCGCGAGCAGAGCCCCGGCGCTCTCCACCAGGTCCCGCGGCCACACCAGATGGTAGCCGCCCAGGTCGTCCTTGCTGTTGCCCCACGGGATGCTCATGCTGGCCACCATCGCGCCGCGGTAGGTCTTGTCGCGGTGCACGCGCAGCACCATCGCGGACGTGTGCAGAGCTTCGTGCACCAGCCGTCCGCGCTCGGCGAGGCTCAGCCCGTTGTGGCCGCCCGGATGCGCGTGCCACGACTTCCACCGCTCGATCTCGCGGGCCCAGACCACCTCGAAGTTCTGCTGGAGCGCCGACGCGGCGAGCGTGGCCGCCGACTCGCTGCTGGTGCCGAACCCGAGGGCGAGGTGGGCGGAGCGGGGCAGCTCGCCGGTGAGCGCCACGTTGCCCGGCCCGGCGCGGCCGTAGTCCCACGTCATGGCGCCGTGCTGCGCGAAGTCCTGCCAGCCGTCGCTGAAGCCGACGTAGCCGGCGCTCGTCCGCAGGAGCGCGTCGTGCCCGTCGTCGTCCGTGCCCACGAGCGCCAGTCCGTACGGTCCCTGCTCGGCCCAGAGCACGTTCGCCCCGCGGTGCCGTCCCGCTTCGGCCGAGTTCCCGTGACCGGTGCCGCCGAGATGCGGCGCCAGCAGGACGTAGGGGTGCAGGGCCGGCCCGCCGGCCAGATGCACCCCGATCAACAGCACGTCGCGCCACGGGTCGGGCACGATGCGGAGCGTCAGCTCGAAGTGCTGGTGCCGGTGGACCATCTCCACCACCGGCACGCCCGGGGCCGGGAGCCGCACCTCGTAGCGCTGCAGCCGCTTCACCTCCACCCAGAACCCGCGGCCGTCCCCGACGATGAACCCCAGATCGCGGATCTGCGGAATGTCGACGCGCGGGTGGTAGACCTCGTTGACGATGCCGAAACCCGTGGTGAACCAGAGCCGCGACGAGCCGAGGGAGCATCCGACGATGTCCTTGGCGCTGCTCGTCCACGTGGGCGGAATGCCCGGCGCGCCCGGCGCTTCGGGCCGCTGCTGCAGACTCATGCCGACCTCCCCCTTCCCCGGTAACGCGGTGTCCCTACGCGGCAACAGGCCCGCCACCGCGACGTTCCCCGAATTCTAGCGTGCCGACCGCCGCCGCCGCACGGTCCGGCCTTGTGTCTTCATCAAGATTCCGCCATGTTGCCGAAACCCACCCCTACCTCCCCCCCCCCAAACCGGTAGCCACGCGGGAGGTCCCGTGGCCCTGAACGTGCCGCAACTGACCACGACGATGCTGAACGCGGGGCTGGGCGTGCTCGCCCTGCGCACGCCCGACGTACGCGCGTTCGCGGAGCGGGAGTTCGGCCGGCTCGCCGAGGCGATGGCGCGGTCGGCCGACCTGGTGGCCGCCGGCGAGATGGAGCCCGATGCCGCCGCCCTCCACCTGGAAGTGCAGCAGGGAGCCAGCCGCGCCGTGCTCGCCACCGTGCCGGGGCTGGGCGCGTCCGCGGCCCAGGAAGCGGTGAACGCCGCCGTGTCGGCCGTGCGCCCCGACGTGAACGCCGACCTGCCGTTCCGGCTGGTGTGATCCGGCCGGCGGCGCCGGGGAGCCCCGTGACCGGCGGCGGCCGCCGGTGTATTGTCCGGTGACGGAACCCGTTCATGCGATTCTCCCTCTCCCGCTGGAGCCCCGGACACCTGCTCACGGCGTGGTCGGCCTACTGGGTCGGCCTCGCCGCCGTGACGCTCACGCCGATCGTGCTGGCGATCCTGCAGGCCACGGCGCCCGGCACACCCCCCGGCACGTCGAAAGTCTCGGCCAGTTTCAGTGGCACCACGGGGGTCACGATCACGATCACGCGGATGGGACACACCATCCTCGAGCGGACGGCGGGCTACGTCCCGATCGCGCTCTGGATCGGCGGTCCGCCGCTGGCGCTCTGGGCGTTGTGGCTGGCCGTGCGATCGCGGGCCATCGCCAGAGCGCGCGCCCTGCCGGGTGCGCCGGGCATGTTCGAACGCCTCACCACGCCGCCCGGCGATCTGTCGGCGCACGACCGGCGGGAGGAGGACGAGGTCAGGGTGAAGCGGTGAGGTGGTGAAGCAGTGAGGCGGTGAAGCCGTGGTCGTGCTACGGCCCCACCGCCTCACCGTCTCGTGATCGCGCCACTTACTTCTTTATCGGTACCTGTTTCCCGACCGCGGAGTCTCCCGAGCGCGCCTCCGGCACGGTGGGCCGCGTCTGCAGGCTCGGGAAGTAGTCCTCGAGGTTCAGCGCCGTGATGATCTTCCGCGTGTCACTGAGCACGCGCGGCGCCTCCTTCGAGCGGCCCATCGCGTCCAGTGTCTGCGCCAGCTCGATCCCCGTAGCGATGTACAGGTACGGGATCCCGATCGACGGCTTGTCGACCCATCCGTGCCGCCGCGCCAGCGAGGCCGGCGCCTTGAACACGCTGTCCCACAGGGTGAGCGTGCGGTTCACGTCCATGTACCCGTCGCCCTGCACCATGACCGTGTCCGGTCCCATGTGCTTGGTGGGGATGAAGACCTTCTGCGCCAGCCCCTGGGTGAGCACGTTGTTGCCCAGGCCGAGCTGTTCGGCGTAGTTCCCCGCCGTGCGGCTGATGTAGAAGGGGCGCTCGTTGTAGGAATCGGAGATCATGCGCAGCACGAACACGCCGGCCCGGTCGAGGTACCCGGTCCCGGTCTCGTCCTGCGGCAGGAGCTTGGGATTGATCGTCGCCTGGATGGGGCCGAGATCGTACGTGGTCGGCTTCGGAATGGCGAAGTACTCCGGCACCGCGTCGGCCTGCGCGAACGTCATGTGCAGCGGCGACGAGGTCGGCTTCGGCCAGTCCCCGTTCCGGTAGATGAACGGTCCCTTGGCCTTGTTGTACGTGTAGATGGGCCGGCGGATCAGCTCGCGCACGTACCATTTGGTATTGAGCAGCGACGTGTTCGCCACCACCACGTCCTTCCGCACCCCCAGCACGTCCTGCGCGAACCACAACGGGAAGGTGTCGTTGTCCCCGACCACGACCAGCACGCCGTACGGCTCCACGGAGTTCAGCA
>JBJKRG010000112.1:0-42788 GCA_046704805.1 Gemmatimonadaceae bacterium | reverse complement strand
ACGTCATCAGCGCCTGGACGCGGGCGGCCGCTCCCGGCGGTACCTCCGGCGGAGCGGCCACTCCATCCGGTGCCCCCCGGGCGCGGCGGTGGGCGGCGACACCCAGCGCCGCCGCTACCGCCCCTCCGATCAGCGCGACCCATTCGGCAGTGGTCATGGTCCTGCCCCCATCCCGGTGGACGAAGTCAGGCGTGCGTGATCCGGCTCGCCGCCACGGCCGCGCCGAATCCGTTGTCGATGTTCACGACGGTCACCCCGGCCGCACAGCTGTTCAGCATGGTCAGCAGCGGCGCGACTCCGCTGAACGCCGTTCCGTACCCGACGCTCGTCGGCACGGCAATGACCGGACAGGCCACGATGCCGCCGACGACCGAGGGCAGCGCCCCGTCCATCCCGGCCACGACGATGAGGACGGCGGCGGACAGGAGCTCTTCGCGACGCGCCAGCAAACGGTGCAGCCCCGCCACGCCGACGTCCGTGATGCGTGCCACCGCATTGCCGAGCGCCGCCGCAGTCACGGCCGCCTCCTCGGCAACCGGCAGATCGCTCGTTCCGGCGGTCACGATGCACACGGTCCCCCGCCCGGCATCCGGAGGGTGCGTGCCCGGTAGATGGCCGGTTCTGGCCACGGGGTTCAACTCGATGCCCGGGATCGCCGTGCGCAGCGCCTCGAGCGCGTCGGCGTCGAGGCGGGTGGCCAACACGCCCTCACCTCGCCGGGCGATGCGTTGTGCGATCTCGACCACCTGCTCGGGGCGCTTCCCCGCTCCGTAGATCACCTCGGGGTAGCCCTGGCGGAGCGCACGGTGGTGGTCCACGGTGGAATGCCCGAGGTCCTCGAACGGCTCGAAGGCCAGCGAGTCGATGGCCTCGGCGATCGACAGGCTGCCGTCCGCGACCCGCGCGAGCAGATCACGAACGCGCCCGCGGCTCATGCCCCCACGGCCTCCAGCCGAGTCGGAGGCGCGGCCGTCCGGAGGTACTGCTCGAAGATTCCCGCGATCTCGTCGTACGTTTCCACGGCATGCAGCCGCTTTCGTAGCTCGGCCGAGCCTGGAAGCCCGCGGACGTACCACCCCAGGTGCTTGCGGAACTCGATGGCCGCGCCGCGCCGGTCCGGCTCGTACGCCGCGGCCATCGCGGCGTGCTCCAGCGCGATGGCGAACCGCCCCTCGACGGAGGGTGCCGGGCGCATCGGGCGTCCGTCCAGCAGGTCGCGGGTCTGGTCGAAGATCCACGGCTGCCCGAACGAGCCGCGCGCGATCATCACGCCGGCGCAGCCGGTCTGCCGGTGCATGCGCACCGCATCCTCCGGCGTCTTGATGTCCCCGTTGCCGAGCACCGGGATGTCCAGCGACTCCACGACGGCCGCGATCTCGTCCCACTGCGCGCTGCCCGAATACATCTGCGTCCGGGTGCGCGGATGCAGCGCCAGAACGCGGGCCCCGGCGTCCTGGCAGCGGAGGCCGATGGTCACGGGATCGCGCATCTCCTCGTTCCATCCACTGCGGATCTTGCAGGTCACCGGCAGGTGGGTACTCCGGGCCACGGCGCGGATGACGTCCTCCACGAGGTTCAGGTCGCGCAGACACCCCGAACCGCCGTTGCGCCGCACGACCTTTTTGACCGGACACCCGAAGTTGATGTCGACGAAATCGGGCTGGAACACGTCGGTCACGAACGCCGCGGCTTCCCCCATCGCGGCCGGGTCGGCGCCGAAGATCTGGACCCCGATGGGATGTTCCTCGGGCCCGAAGCGGAGCTTGGCGATCGTGGCGGGATTCTCGCGGCGGATGCCCTCCGCCGAGAGGAACTCGGTCACCACCACGTCGGCCCCGAACCGGCGGCAGAGGCGCCGGAATGGCGACTCCGACACCCCGGCCATGGGGGCCAGATACAGCGGGACGCGCTGGTCGAGGGGGAAGGGAAAGGGCATCCGAAGCAAGTTAACGGAGGCCCGAAACCCGTGCAACGCCACGATTTGACACGAATTGTGCACCCCCGTTAACTTCGCCAACTCACGACACAACGCATGCGTTCAGCGCGCCGATGCCGTGGCGCTTACCGGGCGGGGACCGAGGTCGATGGAACTGCGCGAATTCTTCACTGAGGACGCGATCAAGCTCGAGATCGAGGGCACGACGAAGGACGACGTGCTCAAGGAGCTGATCGGGCTGCTCAAGCTGGACGAGAAATCGGAAGGGATGCTGTTCAAGATGCTCAAGCGGCGCGAGAATCTGGGCTCCACGGGCATCGGACGCGGCATCGCCATTCCGCACTGCCGCTCGCTCGTGGTGAACAAGCTGCGCGTGGCGTTCGGCCGCAAGAAGGACGGCGTGGATTTCAGGGCCATCGACGAGAAGCCCGTGCACTTCTTCTTCCTCATCGTCGCACCGCCGCTCGAAGTGTCCAACCAGTACCTGCCGGTGCTCGGCAAGATCGCCCAGTTCAGCAAGGAGCCGGACGTCCCGACCCGTCTGCTCGAGATCACCGAACCGCGGCAGTTCCTCGCCCTCCTCGAGGAAAAAGGCGTCTAGCGGGTCCGGGCCGGCTACCGTGTCGCGACGCGCGCTTCCACTCGCGCTCCTCTCGGTGCTCGCCGCCGGGACGGCCGGCGCCCAGCAGACCGCACGGCTCGACACGGTGCATGTCACCGTGAGTTCCCGCGTCGATTCGTCGCATGCCGCCCACCGGCGTACGGTGGACGTGATCACGCACGCCGAGTTGGTGGCGCGCGCCGGCCAGTCGCTGGCCGAGATCCTCGCCACCCACCTCGGCGTCGACGTGTACCCACGCTCCCCCGCCCAGGCCGACATCGCGATGCGGGGATCGTCCATCGAGCAGGTCCTCGTCCTCGTGAACGGCGCGCGCGTGAGCGACGAGCAGGCGGGCCACTTCGACCTCGACCTCACCGTGCCCACCGACCTGATCGATCACATCGAGATTCTGCGCGGCACCGGCTCCACTCTCTACGGGCCGAACGCGGTCGGCGGCGTGATCAACATCGTCACCCGCGACGGGGCGCCCAGCGAAATCGCACGGCTGCGATCGGGGAGCTTCGGGACCTTCCAGGCCGCCCTCGAGCGCACCGGGACCGTCCATGGGATCGGCCTGCAGGCCGGCGGCGATTTCGCTCGCTCCGACGGCCAGCGCCCCGGGACCGACTACCGCATCCTGCAGGCGCGGGCAGGGCTGGACGCCCCCGTGGGACGCGGGCGGTTGGCGGCCAGCCTGGGCGTGGGCGTCCGCGATTTCGGCGCCGCCGACTTCTACGCCCCCTACCCCTCGTATGAGGACACTCATACCAGCACGGCCGCGCTGCGCTACGAGACGCCGCTGAACGACCGGTGGTCGCTGAGCGTCGATGCGAACGGCCGCCGTCACATCGACCTGTTCACGCTGGAACGCAACGACCCGACGTTCTATCAGAACCACCACGACAACTGGCAGACGGGAGGGGACGTCGTGGCGCGCTATACGGCAACGCCGCACGTGGGCCTCGCCATCGGTGGCGAGGGGTTCGACGCCCGCCTCGTGAGCGCCCGCCTCGGGGACCACGACGAGACCCGCTCCGCCGCGTTCGCCGAGCTGACCGCCGGGTCGCCGCAAGGCCCCAGCATCGACGCCGGCGTCCGCGGCGATCACAGCTCCGACTACGGCGACTTCTTCTCCCCGTCTCTCGCCGGATCGGTGCCGGTGGCTCCGCACGTCCGCCTCCGTGCCTCGGTCGGCCGGGGCTTCCGCGCCCCGACCTGGACGGAGCGCTTCTATGTCGACCCGTCGAACATCGGCACTCCGGACCTGCGGTCGGAAACCTTCTGGGCCGGCGAGGTCGGGGCCAGTGCCGATCCGACGCCCACGACCCACCTCGACGTCGCGACTTTCCTGCGGCAGGCCGACAACCTCATCGACTGGGCGCGGCCGCTCGGCTCGGATTCCACGGTGCCATGGCACACGCTGAACGTCGAGTCGGCACGCTACCGGGGCGTCGAAATCACCGCCGAGGACCGCGATCTCGCCGGGATCGACTGGACGCTCCGCGGCAGCGGGCTCGCGTTCACCCCCGAGGGGGCCGCCGGATTCGAGGGGAAGTACGCCCTCCGTCCGATCACCCGGACGTTCGGTCTCACGGCCGAAGTGCCCTGGACGCACCGTGTGGACGTGCTGCTCGACCTCCTGGATTCCCGCCGCGCGCACGAAGCGGCGTACTTCCGCGCCGATCTGCGACTGGGCTACCGCTGGAACGCCGCCAGGATCACCGCGGATCTGCGCAACCTCACCGACGTGGAGTACCTGGATGCGTCCGGCCAGGCGGTGGCGGGACGCGCGGTGTACGTCGGCGTCGAGTGGGACCCGGTGGGCGACTGAGCGATCAGGCCCGAACCAGCAGTGCCCACATGAGCCCGGCCACGACCGCGGCGAGGACCATGGCGTACGGAATCCCGACCACCGTCGTGCGCCAGGTGGCGGTCCGTGCGCTCACCCGGTAGGCCCGCTCGGCTCCTGACACCAGGTGCCAGCTCGCGTAGAACAGCCCGGCGACCGAGGCGAGGAAACCCAGCAGGAACGACCCGGCCAGACTGATGAGGCCGAGCACCGTGAGTAGCAGGAATAGCGCGGCGTGCGCTTCGAGCGCGAACCGCCAGTTGCCGGCGAATCCTGGCATCTCCCGGCGGAACGCGGCCTGCATGAGCAGCGCCGAGAGCGGGATGAGCAGGAGGAACCCGAGCGGTACGGCGACCGCAAACGCCCGGGCGTAGCGCTGCGGATGGCACAGGGCGTCCTCGGCGAAATTCAGCGTTCGGGCCTCGTCCGGGGTTTCGCCGGCGAGGGTCCCGGCGCCGGCGCTGCCACCGATCAGGGCTCCTAGCGGCGACTCGCCGGTGCCTTCGCTGGTGCAGAGCGCGGCGACATCTGGCGAGGGGCCGGCCGGGTGCCGCTGCTGCATCCAGGTGATCAGGAAGAAGCCGGCCGCGAACACCGCGAGCAGGGTCCCCGGACCGACGAAGTCGGCGGCTCGTCCGTCGAGCGCAGCACGCGTGAGGGCGCCGGGCCGGAGCGCGAGGGCGCGCAGCGTCCGCGCCATGCGGCCGCCCGGGGCCTCCGCCGGTGCGGTCATCCCCGCGCTATTCCCACTCGATCGTCGCCGGCGGTTTGGAGCTCACGTCGTACACCACACGGTTCACCCCGCGCACGTCGTTGATGATCCGGTTCGAGATGCGACCCAGCACCTCGTGCGGGAAGGTGAACCAGTCAGCCGTCATGCCATCGGTGCTGGTCACGGCCCGGAGAGCAATCACGTTCTCGTACGTGCGGAAGTCCCCCATCACGCCGACGCTCCGGATCGGCAGGAGCACGGCGAACGCCTGCCAGATCTCGTCGTAGAGTCCGGCCGAGCGGATCTCCTCCAGGTAGATGGCATCGGCCCGGCGCAGGACGTCCAGCGCCGGCTCGGCCACCGCGCCGAGCACCCGGATCGCCAGTCCGGGTCCCGGGAAGGGATGGCGCCCCACCATCTCCTCGGGCAGTCCCAGTTCCCGCCCAACGTTGCGAACCTCGTCCTTGAACAACTCCCGCAGCGGCTCGATGAGCGTGAACTTCATGTCCGGCTTCAGGCCGCCCACGTTGTGGTGCGTCTTGATCGTCACCGACGGTCCGCCACGCGGCGACGACGACTCGATCACGTCGGGATACAGCGTTCCCTGCACCAGGAACTCGGCGCCGCGCGCGCTCGCGTGGGTGGCGTCCTCGAAGACGTCGATGAACGTGTGCCCGATGATCGTACGCTTACGCTCGGGATCCTCGATCCCCGCCAGTCCGTCGAGGAAGCGGCGGGACGCATCGACGGTCACGAGGTCGATGCCGAGGTTGGCCCGGAACGTCCGCTCGACCTGCTCGCGCTCGTGCAGCCGCAGGAGCCCCGTGTCGACGAAGACGCAGGTCAGCTGATCGCCGATGGCGCGGTGGACCAGGGTGGCGGCGACGGCGGAATCGACGCCGCCCGAGAGTCCGCAGATCACGCGGTGATCCCCGACCAGGGCGCGAATCTTGGCCACTTCCTCGTCGATGAACGCGCCCGCGGTCCAGGTAGGCTCGGCACGGCAGATCTCGAACAGGAAATTGGCGATGATGTCGGTCCCGCGAGTGGTGTGCGCCACCTCGGGGTGGAACTGTACGCCGAACCAGGGGCGGGCGTCGTGGCGATACGCCGCGATCGGGGCGTTGGTCGTGCTGGCGATCGCGTGGAAGCCGGCGGGAAGGGCCCGCACCTGATCCCCGTGGCTCATCCAGGCCGCGAAGCGCTCGCCGCGCGTGAACCCGTGGAACAGCCCGTCATCGGCCAGGACCGACACCTCGGCGCGCCCGTACTCGCGTTGCGCCGCATGCGTCACCTCGCCGCCCGTCACGTGGGCGATGAGGTTCATCCCGTAGCAGACCCCGAGCACCGGAGCGATATCGAGGACCGCGGGGTCGAGCGTCGGAGCCCCATCGTCGTACACCGAGTTCGGTCCGCCGCTCAGAATGATGCCGGTGGGCTCCCACGCCCGGATCCACTCGAGGGTACGCGTGGGCGGGTGGATCTCGGAGTACACGCGCGCCTCTCGCACGCGCCGCGCGATGAGCTGGGTGTACTGCGAGCCGTAGTCGATGATCAGAATTCGGGAAGGCACGAGGCGACGTCGAGGGTTCGGGATGGATTCTTTACCGCTTCCATTCCGCGGGATCCAGGGAGAGGAACTCCACGTGCTTGCTGTCGAGATCGAGGATGGCCGCCTGCGGCGTGCCGTACAGCCACCCGCAGGCTTCTCCCGGATTCAAAATGAGCGTGCTCCCGCGCGTCTTCATCTCCTGCTGGTGGGTGGAGCCGTGGACCACGATCGAGTGGGCGTCCAGGGAGCGCTTCTGCACGTCTCCGATGTCGTGCACGATGAGAATCCGCTCCCCGCCCACGTCGAAGCTGTGGGGCGACTCGAACAGCTCGAGGCCGAGTCCGGCGCTGGCGCGGGTGCTGAGGCCTTCCGGATCTCCATCGTTGCGGCCGAACACGCCCGCCAGCGTCATGTGCTCGTCCTCGAAGGGTTTGAGCACGAACGGTGAGCAGAAGTCCCCTGCGTGCAGCACCATCGCCACCCCGGCAGCGGCCATCTGGCGAATCAGCTCGGCCACCGCCGGCACGCGATCGTGTGAGTCGGACATCACGCCAACGCGCATCAGCCCCTCCATTCGGGGTGGTCGATCTCTTGCCGAACGAGATCCTCGTACGCTTCACGCGTCGTCACCACCGCGTAGCGGTCCCCGTCCACGAGGACCTCGGCGGGACGCCGCCGACTGTTGTAGTTCGATCCCATGACGGAACCGTACGCGCCGGCATCGAAGACGGCCAGCAGCTCGCCCGGTGCCGGATCCGCCATCGAGCGGTCCAGGGCCAGAAAATCGCCGGATTCGCAGACCGGACCGACCACGTTCAGCTCCGTCGTGCGTTGCGACGCGCCCACCGGCTCGATGCGATGGTAGGCATTGTAGTACGACGGCCGGAGCAGCTCCGTCATGCCGGCATCGACGACGGCATATTCCTTTCCGCCGCTGTGTTTGCGGTACAGGACCCTGGTCAGCAGCACACCGGCGTTGCCGACGATGAACCGGCCGGGTTCGACGATCAGGGCCAGCCCCGCCTCCCGGACGATCGGCACCACCGCCCCGGCGAACGTGGTCGGATCCAGCGGCTCCTCGTCGGCGTAGCGCACGCCGAGGCCGCCGCCGACGTCGAGATGGCGCAGGGTTCCGATGCCCGCGGCCCGGATCCCCTCGCAGAGGCGTGCCAACCGGATCGCCCCGTCGCGGTACGGCTCCACACGAGTCAACATCGATCCCAGATGCATGTCCAGGCCGACCAGGGCGACTCGCGGGAGACCGGCCGCGACCCGCGCCACATGGAGCGCATCGTCGATGGGGATCCCGAACTTGTGACCGCGCTCGCCCGTCTTGATGTAGTGATGCGCGGCCTCGACGGTTACCTCGGGGTTCACACGGAGCGACACGCGGGCCTCGACGCCGAGCTCGGCGGCCAATCGGGCGAGCGACCGCACCTCCGCCTCCGACTCGACGTTGATCATCGCGACGCCGGCCGCCAGCGCCTCCCTCAATTCGTCGTCCGTCTTGCCGACGCCGCCGAAGATGATGTCGGATCCGGCGAAACCGGCGCGAAGGGCGCGATACAGTTCACCCCCCGACACCACGTCCACCCCGGCCCCGAGCTCGCGAAGCACACGAAGCACGGCCCGGTTGGAATTCGCCTTGAGCGTGTAGTGGATGCGGTGATCCACCGCCGCCAGGGCAGCATCCAGCGTGCGGTACCGATCCCGGATCAGCGACGCGGAATACACGAACGCCGGTGTTCCGGCTTCCGCCGCGATGCGCTCCAGCGGCACGCCCTCGGCGTGGAGCGCGCCGTCGACGCGCGGGAAGCCCGCTGTCAGTACGCTTTCGCCCATACCGCCTCGGCGCTGGCCGGACGCCCGCACCGAAGACAGCTCTTCGGCCCTTCCGCCGAGCGGAATTCCTCATCGGGGAGCACCCGAATCGTCGCTTTGGTGTCGGCCTTGATCTGCGCCTCGCAGCCGGCATCGCCGCACCACCCGGCGTACACGAACCCGCCCTCCCCCTCCATGAGCTCGCGGAACCGGTCGTACGTCACGGGCTCGCGCACGCTGTGCTGCTCGCGACGCTCGCGGGCGGCGATCAGCATGTCGGCCTGGATGCGCGACAGCAGTTCCGCCGCATCCTCGCCCAGCGTGTTGAGGGACGCCGGCCGCTTCTCCCGCGTATCGCGACGCACCAGCACCACCTGGTTCCGGTCCAGGTCGCGGGGGCCGATCTCCATGCGGAGCGGCACGCCGCGCAGCTCCCACTCGAAGTACTTGGCCCCCGGCTTGATGCCCTCACGCGCATCGATGTGCACGCGCAGCCGCCCCGGCTCCCGATGCTCCCACGCCCCGATGCCCTCCACGATGCGGTCCGCGGCGGCCAACACCTTGGCGCGTTCCTCGTCCGTCTTGTAGATGGGAACCACGACGACCTCGATCGGCGCCAGCAGCGGTGGCACGCGCAGGCCCACGTCGTCACCGTGCGTCATGACGAGCCCACCCACCAGCCGGGTGGACACGCCCCAGCTCGTGTTCCACGCGTACTCCATGGCGCCGGACTCCGCCTGGAACTTGAGGTCGAACACCTTGGCGAAGTTCTGCCCGAGATTGTGCGTGGTGCCAGCCTGGAGCGCCTTGTTGTCCTGCATCATCGCTTCACAGGCGTACGTGCGGAGGGCACCGGCGAAGCGCTCCGAGTCGGTCTTCCGGCCCGTCACCACCGGCATCGCCATCCACCCTTCCATGAAATCGCGGTACACGCCCAGCATGCGCCGCGCCTCCGCTTCCGCCTCGTCGTGCGTGGCGTGAGCCGTGTGCCCTTCCTGCCAGAGAAACTCCAGCGTGCGCAGGAACAGGCGGGTGCGCATCTCCCAGCGGACCACGTTCGCCCACTGGTTGATCAGCACGGGCAGATCGCGATAGCTCTGCACCCACTTGGAGAACATCTCGTAGATGATCGTCTCCGACGTGGGACGCACGATCAGCGGCTCCTCGAGCAGCTTCCCGCCGCCGTGGGTGACCACCGCCGTCTCGGGCGCGAAGCCCTCGACGTGCGCGGCCTCGCGCTCCAAGAAGCTCTTCGGGATGAACAGGGGGAAATACGCGTTCTGGTGCCCGGTCGCCTTGAACTTGTCGTCCAACGCCCGCTGCATCCGCTCCCAGATGCCGTATCCGGCCGGGCGGATCACCATGCACCCGCGCACCGGCGAGTAATCGGCCAGCTCCGCCCGCAGCACTACCTCGTTGTACCACGCGCTGAAGTCCTCGGCGCGCGGGGTCAGCTTCTTGTCGTCAGCCATGCGCAGGAAAGGGGTGGGGGTGGCCGCGTCAGACCAGCCGGCCTTCGGTCAATCTAACGCTTCGCTCCTCGCCCGACGCGAGGGACTTCAGGATCAGCGTGCCGTCTTCACGGAGGATGACCGCCTCCGGTGCCCCCGCCGACGTGGCGGCTTTGAGTTGACGGCCGAGCTGCTGCGAGCGAAGGGCGTACTCCACGCTCGCCCCCGCGAGCCGCAGGGCCTGGGCTACCCGCATCGCCTCGGGCAGTTGTGCGGCGCTCGCGTAGGCGACCCAGTAGTCCGGTCCCGGGAGGCCCCCGGGCATCAGCCCTCGGTGCCGCAGCAGTTCGCCGAGCACCACGTCCCCCATCCCGAAGCCGAGGGCCGGCAGGTCGACGCCTCCCAACGACTGCAGCAGTGTGTCGTACCGCCCGCCACCGCAGATGGCCCGGAACTCTCCGTGGGCGTCGAACAGCTCGAACACGATCCCGGTGTAGTAGGCCAGGCCCCGCACGATCTTGAGGTCGAGGTCTACCCATCCGGCCACGCCGAGCGCGTCCAGATACGCGAAGTAGCGCCCCAGCTCGCCGAGACTCTCGTTCACCCCCGGATCCGCCCCGTATTCGGCCCGGAGACCGTCCAGCGACACGCGGCCGCTCAGGGCGACGATCCGATCGACCACGCCTTCCGACAACCCCACCGCCGCGAGCTTCTCGCGCGACAACGCCACGGGCTGCCGCTCGATCTTGTCGATCACCACGAAGACGTCCGGCGTCTGCGCTTCGGAGACGCCAAGCGCTCCGAGGAGGGCCCGCAGGAGCCGCCGATCGGAGATGCGGGCCCGGACATCGTTGACCGTGAGGCCCAACACCCGCACGATCTCGATCGCCACCGCCAGCAGCTCGGCGTCTGCGGTGACATCGGGCTCGCCCACGATGTCGACGTTCAGCTGGAAGTGCTCCCGCAGCCGCCCTTTCTGCTGTCGCTCGTAGCGAAACAGCTGGGGGATCGAGAACCACCGCACCGGCTTCCGCAGCGCGTTGGCCTTCGCCGCCACCATGCGAGCGAAGGTCGGGGTCATCTCGGGGCGTAGCGACACCTCGCGCCCCCCCTTGTCGGTGAAGTTGTACAGCTGGCCGACGATTTCCTCCCCGCTCTTCTTGGTATACAGCTCGAGCGGCTCGAGGGGGGGACCGTCGTATTCGACGAAGGCGAACCGGCGCGCCGCGTCACGCCAGGACTTCAGGATGTACTCTCGCTCGGCGAATTCGCGCGGATAGAAGTCGCGGAATCCGGGAAGGGCGCCTTTGGGCATCCTTAAAGCTATTGGGGATGCGAAGATACGTGCAAGCGCGCCCGCCCGGCCGACCTCGAGCGGTCGGCCGGAACAGGCCCGTCAACCGGGGCGCTGCTGTCCCGCAGCACCCCGCCGCCCTACGCGAGACCTCACTTAGGTCGTCGAGGACGCCCCGCCGCCGCCACCGAGATCCCCCAGGGCCCCCCACGCAGCCCAGAAGGCAGCCAGCGCCGCCACCAGACCTACGTAAGAGCCGATGATCGCCAGCACTCGGACGCCCGTCCAGCTGGCGACGCCGAGGCAAGCGAACACCACCGTCAGCGCCAGCGCGAGGATCACCGTCGGCGATCCGGCCGCGATGCGCAGCGCGGCCAGGAAGAAGAACAGCAAGGCGAGCGCCAACAGGATCTGGTACCAGCCCCCGAACGCATTCGGCCCACCGTTCGCCGTGCCGACATTCGACAGCAAGTCGTGCGTTACCGCCGCCCAGAACATGAAGAAGACGGCGTGCCAGGTCTCGTTCCGGAGGAACGATGCCAGCGCAACGATCAGCAGCGCCAGGGCGCCGAACGTCAAGAAGCCCCGCATGATGTTCTCGGGCGGGTTCGAGAACCATCCGGCACCCAGCATGGACTCCATCCAGGCCACTATCCCCAGGGCGATGAACCCCAGGGCCTTCGGATTCGCGATACGGACTTCCATGACTTCACCTCCGGTATTAGGGGTGACGTCGCGGTTGATCCGGCCACTGCCGGCAGCCGTGGCGCCGAAGTCAGCCGTTTGGGGGGCGGTGCTATCGTAGCGCGCCGCCCTCGCGCGCTCAAACGACGAGGACGCTGGTTACACGTCCCGCGCGGGAGTGGACGGATGCTCGAGCACCAGCATTGCGTCCCCGACGGTATGGAAGGACCCCGTGACCAGAACCGTCGCCGCCTGCGCAGCAGCGGCGGCCAGGGCCCGTGTCAGGTCGGGCTCGACCGCCAGCGGCAGCCGCTCGGCCGAGGCGAACGCCGCAACTTCCTGCAGATCCCAGGCGCGGCTCTCCGGGGCCGTTGGCGCGTTGGTGGCCACGAAGCCCGTCACGCGATCCCGCAGGGCGAGCAGCATCCCGCGCCAATCCTTGTCGCGCAGGGCACACACCACGGCGACCACCGGCCCCGGGGGACCCACCCGGAGTAACGTCTCGGCCAGCACGCGCGCGCCGTCGGCATTGTGCGCCACGTCGAGCACGTACTTCCCGGTTCGGTGGAAGCGCCCCGGGATGCTCACGCCCGCCAGATGTTCGGCCGCGTCGGCGAGCGAGACGGCGAACGGCGGCCCGGCGGCGTCCAGCCACTCGAGCGTGAAGGCGAGGTTGGCCGCCTGGTGGACGCCGGTGAGCGGAGTGTGCATCCGGCGTGTGTCGCCGAGCGCCGCGAGCGTGAACGTCGTCCCGTGATCGTCGACGACGAGGTCGTCGACGCGAACGCGCTCGGCGACCACCCGCACTTCCGAAGCCCCGACGGCCCGCGCGCGCTCGGCCAGCCGTGTGCGAATCCGGAGGTCCGGCTCTCCGATCACGGCCGGACGGCCGCGCTTGTAGATTCCCGCCTTCTCGTCGGCGATTTCTTCCAGAGAATCGCCGAGGTACTCCATGTGGTCGAAGCCGATGGAGATGACCCCGGCCGAGGCCGGATCGACCACGTTCGTCGAATCGAGCCGCCCGCCGAGCCCGGTCTCGATGAGGCCGACATCGACGGCGCGATCGCGGAAGTGCGCGAACGCGAGCACCGTGGTCGCCTCGAAGAAGGTCCCGCCGATCCGCTCGACGAGCGGCGTCCAGCGCTCGACGAAGTCCACGACTTCGCGTCCCGAAATCGGCTCGTCGTCCACGACGATGCGCTCCCGGAAGTCCACCAGGTGTGGAGAGGTGTAGCGCCCGACCCGGAGTCCCTTCGCGCGGAGCAGAGCGGCCGCCGTGGCCACCGCGCTGCCCTTGCCGTTGGTTCCCGCCACGTGGAGGACCGGGAACGCGCGATGCGGATCGTCCACGGCCTGGAGGAGTGTCTCGGTCCGCTCGAGGCCGAACTTGTATCCGCCGGTTGTCCGTGCGAAGAGGTACTGCAGCGCGTCCTGGTACTGGCTCAGGTCGAGGTCCACCCGGCGGCCGCCGGTTTGCCGGTCATGTGACGGAGCAGCTGGCTCACCGTCTGCTTGAGGTCCTTGCGGTGGACGACCGTGTCCAGCATGCCGTGGTCGAGCAGGAACTCGGACGTCTGGAACCCCTGCGGGAGGTCCTGACCGAGCGTCTGCTTGATGACGCGCGGACCGGCGAAGCCGATCACGGCGCCGGGCTCGGCGATGATGGCGTCGCCCAGCATCGCGTAGCTCGCACTCACGCCGCCGGTGGTGGGATTGGTGAGCACCGAGACGTACGGGATCCGCCGTTCGGCCAACTGGGCGAGCACCGCGGCCACCTTCGCCATCTGCATGAGCGAGAGCACGCCCTCCTGCATGCGCGCGCCGCCGGAAGCGGAGACGATCACGAGGGGATACTTGCGCTCCAACGACCGCTGGCCGAGCCGGGCGATCTTCTCGCCGACCACCGAACCCATCGACCCGCCCATGAACGCGAAGTCCATCACCCCGAGATTCACCGGCGCGCCGTCGATCATGCCGCCGGCCGCCAGCAGGGCATCGGTGTCGCCGGCCTTGTTGGTGGCCTTCTTGAGGCGCTGAGGGTATTCCGGGAAGCCGAGCGGGTCCGTGGACCGCAGATCGATCTCGAGCTCCTCCACCGTCCCCTCGTCGAGCAGGATGGCCACGTACTCGTGCGCCCGGATCCGGCGGTGGTGATCGCAGGCCGGGCAGACATTGAGATTGCGCACGAACTTCTCGCGGATGTCCGTGTGCCCGCAGGCCTCGCACTTCTCCCACACGTCTGCGGGGATCTCGAGCTTCTCCCGACGCGGTTGGCGGGGCTTCTTCTCCTTCCGGAACCAAGCCATTCGTGAAATCTGGCGGCCCCCCACAGGCGGGGGAAGTACCGCCGCCGGGCGCTACAGGGCCAACTGCCCCACGGCGGCCCCCCGCCCCTCACTCGAGATGCGGGCCACCAGCCCCACCGCCAGCCAGCACGAGAACATGAAGGACCCGCCGTAGCTGAAGAACGGCAGCGGGATCCCGGTGACCGGCGTGAGGTTGAGCGTCATCCCGACGTTCTCGATCACGTGCGTGAACCACATGCCGAGCAGTCCGAACGCCACCAGGCTGCTGAACGAATCGTTGGCCCTCGCGGCCACACGCACCACCCGGTAGAACAGGAACGCGAACAGCGCCAGGGCAATGGTGACGCCGACGAACCCGAGTTCCTCACCGACGACGGAGAAGATGAAGTCGGTGTGCTGTTCCGGCAGGAACGCGAGCCGCTTCTGCGTGCCCATGGTGAACCCCTTCCCGAACCATCCGCCCGATCCGATGGCCACCTGCGACTGGATCACGTGGTAGCCGGTGCGCAGCGGGTCGCTCGACGGATCGAGGAACACCCGGAACCGGGCCTGCCGGTACGGTTGGAGATGCGCCCACAGCAGCGGCGCGACCACGCCGGCCACGACGTTCGCCCCGACGAACGTCACGCCCTCCCACACGTACGGCTTGTACCAGACGACGAGCGCGAGCAGCAGCAGGAACCACGCGCCCCACAGGCTGGTGCTGAACGCGAGCACCAGGCTGATCACGGGACTGGCGATCAGCACCAACAGCTCCCACGACACGCCGGCCCAGAAGAGCATCGCGAAGAAGATGCCGATGAACACGATGGCCGTCCCGAGATCGGGTTGGAGCACGATCAGCACCCAGGGGACCGCAACCACCAGCGCGGGCTTCCAGAGGTCGACGAGCGAGCGGGGCGGCTCGCGACCGGCGGCCAGCACCTTGGCCAGCATCATCGCGACCGTGATCTTCGCGAGTTCCGACGGCTGGCCGAGCCGGATACCGCCGATGGCGAGCCAGCTCCTGGTGCCCGCGGCCGTGCCCGACCCGCGCCCGATGAACAGCAGCAGGAACAATACGGCGATCGTGGCCGCATACGCGGGCACGGTGGCCCATTCGAGCAGGTGAACCGAGGCGCGACTCACCACGAAGGCGCCGGCCAGCCCGAGCAGGAACCACACGATCTGCTGGCGGTACGCGTGCGCCACCGCGGTCGGGATGTCGGTCTGCCCCGCCGAATAGACCACCGCGATGCCGTAGATCGAGAGCACGATCGCCGTCGTCACGAGAGGCCAGTCGATGGCCATGCGCCGGCCCGGGCTCATCCGCCGGTCTCCACGAGGGACGTCACGTTCGTCTTCAGGTAGTGGCCGATGATGGAGGAGGCGATCCGCGCCGCACGCGACCCCTCGCCGCCGAATTCGAGCATGACGGTGACGACGATCTTGGGATCGTCCGCGGGCGCGAATCCGGCGAACCATGCGTGGTCCAGCTCCACGCCGTGTCGGCGCACGCCGCTCTGCGCGGTCCCGGTCTTCCCGGCCAGCGCCACGCCCTTGATGCGGGCGCTGGCCGCCGTTCCGCCGGCCTCCACCACGCCCATCAGCGCCGACCGCAGCCCGGCCAGCGCCGAATCGCTCAACGTGAAGATGCGCCGCAGGACCGGTGCCTTGGTGACGATCTCGGGCGTGGCTTCCACGCCGTTCTCGGCCAACGCGGTGTAGAATTTCGCCATGTTGACCACGGTCTGCGCGTTCTCACCCTGGCCGATCGCCATGTTGAGGACCGTGGCCCCCTCGGTCCACCCGCGCGGACCGTACTTCTCGTCGAAGTACTTGAGGCGATCGGGGAAGCGCGGCCGATTGTCGCCCGGCAGGTCGATGCCGCTGGGATCGTCGAACCCCAGCTTCAGAGCCCCGGCGATGAGCCGCGACAGGCCGATGCGCTGTCCGAGCTGGTAGAAGTAGATGTCGCACGACTTCTCGATGGCCTGCCCCAGGTCCAGGTCGCCGTGCCCGGCCGGATCCCAGCCGGCCCAGACGCGGTCGCCGTACCGATACCGCCCGGTGCACGGCTGCGGCATGTGGGCGTTCATCGTGACCAGCCCGTCTTCCAGTCCGATCACGGCGGTGGCCAGCTTCCAGGTGGAGCCTGGCGGATACGTGCCCTGCGTCGCCTTGTTGTAGAGCGGCGCCCGCGGATCGTGCAGCAGGGAATCGTAGTACGCGTAGGACACGCCGCCCACGAACTGGTTGGGGTCCCAGCTCGGCGCGCTGTAGAGGGCCAGCACCGCTCCGGTCCGCGGGTCCATCGCCACGGCGCCGCCGGTCAGTGAGTCGCCGAACAGGCGCGCGATGTATTCCTGCAGCTCCAGATCGATGTTCGTGTACAGCGGCTTGCCCTGCTGCGGCTCCAGCTCGTCGCGGGTGCCGAGGTCGCGCACCACGCGCCCACGCGCGTCGACCTCCACGAACCGGCTCCCCTCGCGGCCGCGCAGCGTCGATTCGTACTCGCGTTCGAGCCCCTGCTTGCCCACCAGCTGCCCCGGCTTGTAGCCCGCGAAGGCCGGGAGGGCCAGTTCCGAATCGCTCACCTCGCCGATCGTTCCGACGAACGACGCCACCATCGGGCCCTCGGGATAGTAGCGCTTGGGCGACGACTGGATGATCAGGTTCGGAAAATCGATGCGGTGCTCCTCGAGCACGGAAATCTCTTCGAACGTGGCGTCGGGGAGGATCACCGTCGGCCGCACCGGGCTCCGGTTGTAGCGCCGCAGCGCCGCATCGATCTCGCCGCGGCTGAGGGGGACCATCTGGGCCACCCGGTGCAGCGTGTTGCGCAGCGAGGCCAGCGATTGGGGGAGGATCGAGACCGTGTAGCCGACGATGTTCTCGGCGATGACGCGGCCGTCGCGATCGAAGATCACGCCGCGGGGCGCCGGCAGGGGGACCTCCCGCAGGCGGTTCTCCTCCGAGCGGAGCGACCATTCCTGATTCCGGATGATCTGGGTGCGGAAGAAGGCCATCAACAGGATGCCGAACGCCACCCCCATCAGGCCCAGCGCCGTACGGGCGCGGTGGGCCATCTCGTTGGGATGGAAGTTCACGGGGCGGTCCCCGCCCCCGCCCCGACTCCGCTCAGCGGGCGCAGCAACCCCATCAGGACGAGCCCCACGACGGCCGTGAATGCCGCCGAGAGCACGGACCAGAACAGCAGCTGCACGATCATGGCGCCCGGTGCCATCCGGTGCTGGGCGAGCAGGAACACGAAATCGAACGCCCACTTGCCGAGGAACAGGAACGCTGCATTGATGGCCACGTTGTCGGCGAAGAACAGCGCCTTGAGCCACGACGCACCGAACGCGACCAGCGACATGGCGAGTGCACCGGCGCCGAAGCCCCCCAGCGTGAGCGTGTCGGCGGCCAGCCCCAGCCCGAATCCGAGCACCGCCGCCCACGCCGGCCGCATGCGCACCGCCGCGTACAGCACGGCGATGACCAGGAAGTCCGGCGACACGCGCCATGGCATCAGCGGCTGGACGGCGAACTGCAGCACGACCAGGATGACGACGACGATCCCGTTCCGGACGAATGCGCCCACGTTCATGCGCCGCCGCCCCCGTTTCCGCTCCGCGTGGTATCCGCGTGCGCGGTATCCGTCCGTGCCGTGTCGCCCGCCGCGCGACGCGCCGAATCGGCCCTGGCGCTGTCCACGGCCGCCTTGCGTACCGAATCGGCCCGGATGCTGTCGGCGATGGCGCGGCGCCGTGCCGCCTCGATGCGGGCGGCGTGCCGGGCGAGGGAGTCGCGGACCTGCATCCGGCGCTGCTCCGCCGAATCAGCGCCGGCCGCCGTCACCCACACGTTGCCCACCCCCTGCGTGGCCCGCTCCGGCGTCAATACCATCACCGACGTCACGTTGGCGGGATTCACGGCCGGCCGGAGCAGGTACGTCCGCGACCACCCCTCCGTCGTGTTGATCTCGTTCAGGACCGTCCCCACCGGAATGCCGCGGGGGAACGTGCCCCCGAGCCCCGACGTGATGATCTCCGTCCCCGGCTTGAGCAGCGTCCGGAACGCCACGTTGCGCAGCTCCAACAGGTAGGCCGACGGCCCCGACCCGGCGTGCGGATACACGATGCCGAATACCGTGCCGTCCATCGTCATCGCGCTCACCCGGAAATCCGGGTGGGAGAACAGCATGACGATGCTGGTCGTGGGATCCGCGCTCTGCACGAGGCCGATGATCCCGTCCGGCCCGACCACCGGGCTGTACGTGGCGATCCCCGCGTTGCTCCCGGCGCTGAGCACGAGCGACGTGATGACCGCACCCGGGCGGGCGCGTTCCTGGAGGGCTTCGGCCGGGATGATACCCCACTGCAGCCGCGTGCCGAGCCCGAGCAGGCTACGCAGCCGCGCGTTCTCGAGCCGCAGCGCGTTCGCATCGGCGGCCGCGAGCGCCAGCGTATCGCGTCCCAGCGACAGCCGCTCCGATTCCAGCCACGCCACGCGCCACTGCTCGGCTCCGCGCTGCACCGTGACGAGCGGCGCCATCAACGTCCGGCGCAGCCCCCCGGCGATCGGATCGCGCGCCGACGGAGGCAGGGCCAGGGCCAGCACCGACAACACCACGCACAGCGCGAGAACGGCGAGATCGAATCGGGTGTCGGAGCGGGCGGCGCGAACCACGGCCGGTCCTCAACTACTCAGCACGGACCAGTACTTCTCCTCGTCGTCGAGAATCCGGCCGGTGCCGCGCACGACACAGGTGAGCGGATCTTCGTCCACGTGGATCGGCAGGCTCGTCTCCTGACTGAGCAGGAGATCCAGCCCCCGGATGAGGGCGCCGCCCCCCGTCATCACGATGCCGCGGTCCACGATGTCACTGGCCAGCTCGGGCGGGGTGATCTCGAGCGCCCGCCGCACGGCATCGACGATCTGCTGCACCGGCTCCTGGATCGCTTCGCGGATCTCGCTCGAATGCACGCGCACCGTCTTGGGAATGCCCGAGACGAGGTCGCGCCCCTTGACTTCCATTTCCCGCTCCTCGCCCACCGGAGCCGCCGAGCCGATCTGGATCTTCACCTGCTCCGCCGTCGGCTCCCCGATCAGGAGATTGTAGTTCTTGCGCAGGAACTGGACGATTGCCGTGTCGAGCTCGTCACCTCCGGTGCGGATCGACGTATCACTCACGATCCCCGACAGTGCGATCACCGCGATCTCCGTCGTGCCGCCCCCGATGTCGATCACCATGTTGCCGGTGGGAGTATCGACCGGCAACCCGACCCCGATCGCCGCCGCCATCGGCTCCGCCACCATGAAGACTTCCTTCGCCCCCGCGCCCATCGCGGAATCGCGCACCGCACGCTTCTCGACTTCCGTGATGCCCGACGGCACGCACACGATGACGCGCGGCTTCACCTTGAACACGTGGTTCTCGATGATCAGCGTGAGAAAGTACCGCAGCATCTTCTCGGTGACGTCGAAGTCGGCGATCACGCCGTCCTTCATGGGCCGCACGGCGATCACGCCGTCCGGCGTGCGGCCAAGCATGCGCTTGGCCTCCAGCCCCACGCCCTTGATCTTCTTCGTCTCGCGGTCGATCGCCACCACGGAGGGCTCGTTCAACACGATGCCCTCGCCCTTGACGTAGATCAACGTGTTGGCGGTACCGAGATCGACACCGATGGCGTTGGCGGGAAACAGCGACCCCGCTTTGAAGAATGGCCAGCGCATCAGCCGGTAATCGTGACCCCAGGAGTGAGTGGACGGAGGGCGCTACGGCGAGGTCGGCCGGCGGCGGCGAGACGTCAACGTACCGCCACAAGGCGATGCCACCAAGATATTGACTGGCCGTAACCTACGCCACTGCAGACGACCGTCCGGCCGGAGGAGAAACAGGGTGGAGGCGGCCGCCGCCCCCACCCCGTTGCCCGGTCGCTCCGGCGCCGTGGGCGCCTTCAGCCGAGAAACTTCTGGGGCTCCACGTACGGGAAACCGAACGCCTCGGCCACGGCCCGGTACGTTACGTGTCCGTCCACGGCGTTGAGTCCTTTGAGCAGCGCCGGGTTGTCCTTCAGCGCCCGCTTCCACCCCTTCCCGGCCAGTTCCTGGGCGTACGGGAGAGTGGCGTTGGTGAGCGCGAGCGTGGACGTCCGCGGCACGCCACCCGGCATGTTCGCCACGCCGTAGTGGATCACGCCATCCACGACGTACGTCGGGTTCTCGTGCGTGGTGGGGTGCATCGTCTCGACGCATCCGCCCTGGTCGATCGCCACGTCCACGATCACGGCGCCGGGCTTCATCCGGGCCAGGTCCTCGCGCCGGATCAGCTTCGGGGCCTTGGCGCCGGCGATCAGCACGCCCCCGACCACCAGATCGGCCGTCTCGATGGCCTCGATGATGTTGTGCCGGTTGGAGTGGATCAGCTGCACGTTCGCCGGCATCACGTCACTCAGGTAGCGGAGCCGCTCCAGCGACAGATCGAGGATGACGACCTTGGCGCCCATGCCGGCCGCCATCTTGGCCGCGTTCGTCCCCACGACGCCGCCACCCAGCACCACGACCTTCGCCGGGGCGACGCCGGGCACGCCGCCGAGCAGCACGCCCCGCCCCCCGTAAAGCTTCTCCAGGTACTTGGCGCCTTCCTGCACCGCCATGCGGCCAGCGACTTCGGACATAGGCGTGAGCAGGGGGAGTTCCCGATCCGGCAGCTCGACGGTTTCGTAGGCCACGCACACGGCCCCGCTGTCCAGATGGGCGCGTGTGAGTCGCTCGTCCGCCGCGAAGTGGAAGTAGGTGAAGATGAGCTGGCCGCGCCGCATGTGCGGCCACTCCGGCTCGATGGGTTCCTTCACCTTCATGATCATATCTGCGTCGCGCCAGACGGTGGCGGCGTCGCGCGCGATCTGCGCACCGACCGCGGTGTACGCGTCGTCGGAAAAACCGGAGCCGTCCCCGGCGCCGGTTTCGATCAACACCGTATGGCCGGCGGTCACGAGCGCTTCGGCGCCCGCCGGAACGAGCGCGATGCGGTTCTCGTTCGTCTTGATTTCCTTCGGAACGCCAACTTTCATGGTTCAGTTGTCTGCGAGAGGGAGTGGCCGGCCGGAACCGCCCAGATGCGAGCCCCGGCGAGGGGCCGAGGGGAAACTTAAGGGCGGGTCCGGCCCGCTGCATCGGGGGGCGGAGGCCCCCTCCTCCCGCCGCGCCGGCCGGGTCCGGGACTCAGCCCTGGCCAGACGGACCGAGGGACAGGACGGTCTGGGCGGTGGGATCGAAGAAGTCCCGGGCCACCCCTGCCACGTCGGCGTCGGTCACCCCGTCGATTTCCGTCAGCAGCTCGTCGAGCGTGCGGTAGGGCTCGTCGTAGAGGGCCACCGAGGCCGCCCGGTACATCCGGGCCGAGGGGCTCTCCAGCGCCAGGACCAGCTGTCCCTTGAGCTGCTCCCGGCCCATCGCCAACTCGTCTGCCGGCAGCCCCCGCTCGGCGAGGCGCTGCAGCTCCACGTTGATGGCCTCGAGCGCCCGCGGCGCGCTATCGGGTGCCGTGCCGACGTACACCCCGTGCATCCCGGTCGCTTCGTGCAATGACTGGAAGGTGTACACCGAGTAGGCAAGGCCCAGCTCCTCGCGCACGCGCTGGAAGAGCCGGGAGCTCATCCCGCCCCCCATCAGCATGCTGACGAGGACGAGGGCGTGGCGACGCGGGTCGCGGTGCGGGAGGGCGCGCGACCCGACCACGAGTTGCGTCTGCGCGCCCTCCCGGACGACGTGCCGGGTTTCGGGGACGACCACCGGCACCGGCGGTGTGGTTGGTCGCGGGGTGCCGCCGCGCGGCTGTCCGGTCCAGCCCGTCCGTTCGAGCACCTCGAGCAGGCGGTCGTGCTCGACGTTTCCGGCTACGGTGACGATGATGTGCTCGGGGTGGTAGGCGCGGCCGTGCAGCGCCCGCAGTTCGGCAGTCCCCAGCCGCGCCACGCTCTCCCGGGTGCCGAGGATGGAGAACCCCAGCGGGTGGCTGCCCCAGAGGGCAGCGTTGTGCAGCTCGAACACGAGGTCGTCCGGCGTGTCCTCCACCATCGCGATCTCTTCGAGGATCACGCGACGCTCGAGCGTGAGGTCCTCTTCCCGCAGCGTGGGATGGAACACCATGTCCCCGATCACGTCGGCGGCGAGGTCGAGATGCACGTCCAGGACGCGCGCCTGGTAGACCGTGTGCTCCCGTGACGTATAGGCATCCAGGGCACCGCCAACCGATTCGAGGGCGAGCGCGATTTCCGCAGCGCTCCGGCGCTCGGTCCCCTTGAATACCATGTGCTCGAGGAGATGGGAGACCCCCATGTCCTCCGGCCGCTCGTGCACCGACGCGGACCGGATCCAGGCACCGAACGCCACCGACCGTACCCCCGGCATGCGCTCGGAGAGTACGGTCAGTCCGTTCGGCAGCACCGTCTGCCGGAATGCGTTGCCGGCGCGACGCGCCGTGTCGGTCACGACTTGCGCGAGCGCTCCCCGCGCCGGCCGCCGCGACGCTCACTCCGGCCCGAGCGCTCGCTCTGGGACTCGGCCTCGCCCCCGGCCTCGGCGGGCGTCGCCCCGTCGGCGGCCGGCTCGGGCTTCGGCTGCAGCGCCTTCATCGACAGACGCAGCCGCCCACGCTCGTCGCGCTCGATGAGCTTGACGCGGACGCGGTCGCCCTTCTTCACCACGTCCTCGGTCTTCTCGGTCCGGCCGTGGCGCATCTCCGAGATGTGCAGCAGCCCTTCCGTGCCCGGCATGATCTCGATGAAGGCCCCGAAGGCGGTGGTGGACTTCACCGGGCCCTCGTAGACCTCGCCGACCACCGGCTCGGCCGTGATCGCCTGGACCATCTGGCGCGCCCGTTCCATCGACTCGCCGCCCACGGCGGCGATGGTCACGAGCCCCGAGTCGTCGACCGTGATCTCGGCCCCCGTCTCGTCCTGGATCCCGCGGATCGTCTTCCCCTTCGGCCCGATCAGATCGCCGATCTTCTCCGGGTTGATCGTCATCGTCACGATGCGCGGCGCATACGGCGACAGGTCGGCGCGCGGGGTGTCGAGCGCCTTGTTCATCTCGCCGAGGATGTGCATGCGACCGGCGCGGGCCTGCGCCAGGGCCTCCTTCATGATCTTGAGGTCGAGCCCCTGGATCTTGATGTCCATCTGGATGGACGTGATGCCCTCGGCGGTCCCCGCGACCTTGAAATCCATGTCGCCGAGGTGGTCCTCCGTGCCGAGGATGTCGGTGAGGATCGCGTACCGCGTCCCCTCCGAGATCAGCCCCATGGCGACCCCGGCGACGGCGGCACCCATCGGCACGCCGGCGTCGAACAGCGACAGCGACCCTCCGCAGATCGACGCCATGGACGACGAACCGTTCGACTCCATGATGTCGGACACGACGCGGATCGTGTACGGAAACTCCTCGAACGGCGGGAGCATGGCCTGGAGCGCCCGCTCGGCGAGGTTCCCGTGTCCGATCTCGCGCCGGGACGTGCCCCGCATGGGCCGGACCTCACCGGTGGAGAACGGCGGGAAGTTGTAGTGCAGCATGAACGACTTCGTCGATTCGGCTGGCTCGTCGATCGTGTCGAGTCGCTGCACGTCGTTCGCCGTGCCCAGGGTGACACTCACCAGTGCCTGGGTCTGCCCGCGCGTGAACAGCGACGAGCCGTGGGCTCTCGGCAGCGGCCCGAGATCGATCGTGATCGGCCGGACCTCGTCCAGCTTGCGGCCGTCCACGCGCAGCTTCGTCTCGAGTACCTGCGAGCGGAGAGCGTCGTACTCGACGTCGCCGAGCACGCCCTTCACGGCGTCGGCGTGGTCCGGGAACTCCTCCTTGAGTTCCTCGGCGACCTCGTCCTTGACCCGCTCCACCGCCTGGACCCGGGTGTGCTTTTCCTTCTGGTTGATCGCCTCACCGATGCGGGGCTCGGCGATGGCCCGGACGCGCGGCTCGAGTCCTTCGGGGATCTCGGGCTTCTTCCATTCGATCTTGGCCGGGCGCTCGATCTTGGCGAGCAGCTCTTCCTGCGCCGCGATCAACTCCTTGATCCCGCCGTGGGCCACCTGCAGGGCCTCGACGACGTCGTCCTCGGACACCTGGAGGGCGCCGCCCTCCACCATCACGATCGAGTCGGTGGAGCCGGCAACGACCAGATCGAGGTCGCTGTATTCAAGTTGCTGGAAGGTCGGGTTCAGCACCCACTTGTCGCTCATGCGGCCCACGCGAACGCCGGCAATCGGTCCCATGAAGGGAATGCGCGAGGCGTTGATCGCGAACGACGCGGCCACCAGGGCCAGCACGTCCGCATCGTTCTCCTGGTCCGCCGAGACGACGTAGATGAAGACCTGGACCTCGTTCTTGAAGCCCTCGGGAAAGAGCGGCCGAATGGACCGGTCGATGACGCGGGCCGCCAGGATCTCGTGATCGTGCGGGCGCCCTTCCCGCTTGATGAAGCCGCCCGGGATCTTGCCGGCGGCGTACGTCTTCTCGCGATACTCGACGAGGAGGGGGAAGAACGGGAGCGTGCTCTCCTTGTCACTCACCGTGCAGGCGGCGATCACCATGGTCTCGCCGAACTGCACGACCGCCGATCCGGCGGCCTGCTTCGCCATGCGTCCCGTCTCGATCACGAGCCGGCGACCGGCGAAGGTCTTCTCGATGCGTTGCATCATCAGGTTGTTGCCTCGTGGAAAACAAAAAGCGCGCGGGCCACGATGTGGCACGCCGCGCGCACGTTCATCACGCCCACCTCAGTACCGGAGACCGAGGTCCTGCACGAGTTGGCGGTAGCCCTCGACGTCGGTCCGCCGCAGATACCCCAGAAGCCGCTTCCGCTGGCCCACCATCTTCAGCAGGCCGCGCCGGCTGTGGTGGTCCTTCTTGTGCGTGCGGAAGTGCTCCGTGAGGTAGTTGATACGCTCCGTGAGCACAGCAACCTGCAGCTTCGTGGATCCGGTGTCGTTCTCGTGGGCCTTGAACTTCGCGATCTCGGGTGACTTCTGAAATGGCATGACGTGATGATCCCCGCCCCAGTGGCGGTTCGATGATTGAGCCCAATTGGTTGCAGCAGGACAAGTTAGCGAAGGTCCGGTACCCTGTAAAGGGCGCACCCCACCCCCTGATGGGACCGGGCTACGAGAAGAACCGCCCCAGCCAGCTCCGGGTGTCGTTGAACATCACGATCGCGAACAGGAGCGCGATGGCCACCAGCCCGAACCGGAGGATGTTCTCCCGGGTCCGGTTGCTGAACGGGCTCCCCTTCGCAGTCTCGACCACGTTCAACGCGATCTGCCCCCCGTCCAGGATGGGGATCGGGAGCAGGTTCAGCACCGCCACGTTGATGCTCAACAGGGCGATCAGCCGGAGCAGCGTTGCCCATCCGCTCTCAGCGGCGTGTACGGAAGCCCGGGTGATCGCGATGGGGCCCCCCAGCTCGCGCACCGAGACCTTCCGGACGATCAGGTCGTGGACGATGCCGACCACCGCCCCTCCCATGATCCAGGTCATCTGGGTGCCGCTGACGACGGCCTGCGCCAGCGAGAGCGGAGTCCGCCGGACGCTCTCCCGCTCGGCCACGCCGATGCGCCCCACCGTTTCCGCCTTGCCCGTCATGGGGTCCGTGATCTTCGTAGCCCGCGGGGTGATGTGCAGCGCCAGAAGCTGCCCGTGGCGCCAGATCGTGAACGCGAGGGGAGTGCCGGCGGAGGCACTCACCAGCGTCACGAGGTCGGAGAATCCCCGCACCGGGCGGCCCGCCACGGCGACGATGCTGTCCCCGGGCTGCATGCCCGCCGCCGCTGCCGGTCCGCCTTCCACGACCGAATCGACGACCGCCGGGACGTGGTAGTCCAGGGCATTCGCGACCGTCACCGGCGTGACTGAATCATTCAGCGGCACCACGACGTTCCCGGCCGAAGTCCCGAACACCACCCGATCGCGGCTGAGGGCCACGTGGCTCAGGATGTCGGACCAGTCTGAGACCGAATCGCCATTCACGCGGAGGATCGTGTCGCCGGGTTGGAGCGCGGCCAGCGCCGGTGCGGCGGCAGGCACGTGCACCGCGCCGATCACCCGCGTCGGAATGACCGTGCGGCCGAAATAGAGGGACTGCCCGATCATGATGACCAGGGCGAGCACGGCGTTCATCGTCACGCCCGCGAACAGGATGAGCAGCCGTGCCGGCAGGCCCTTCGACTCGAACCAGCGGTTCTCGGGCACCGGACGCGGCCCGAACGGGATCATGGCGTCGGGATCGTAACCGGGTTCGCCTTCCTTGATCCCGGTCCGCTCCTCGCTCCCCCCTTCCAGGAACGCCGCCGTCTCGTCGTTCCGCGATGCCATCCGGACATATCCGCCGAGCGGCAGGATGGCGAGCACGTATTCCGTCTCCCCCCATCGATGGCGCCAGAGGGCCGGCCCGAAGCCGATGGAGAACCGCGGTGCGTAGACCCCCATGGCCTTCGCAGCGATGAAGTGCCCGAACTCGTGGATGTAGATCACGAGGCCGAAGACGAGAATGGGGGACAGGATCGCTAGCATCCGAATCGATCTCTCACGTCGCGCCGTGCCGCGGCGTCCGCCGCTTCCAACGCCTCGCGGCTGTCGCCGGGCATGCCGGCGAGCCGGTCGAGCGCGCCCGCGATCCCCACCGGGATGTCGGTGAAGCCGATGCGCCCTTCGAGAAATATGGCGACGGCCTGCTCGTTTGCGGCATTGAAGACGGCCGGAGCCGACCCTTCCGCCCGTCCCGCCTCCATACCGAGGCGGAGCGCCGGAAAGTCCTCGACCCGCGCGGGCTCGAAGGTAAGCGGTGATGCACCAACGGGATCGAATGGCGGGATACCGATGTCGGTCGTCCGTTCCGGGTGCGTGAGCGCGTACAGCACCGGCAGCTCCATGCTGGGCACACCGAGCTGCGCGAGCACACTCCCGTCCACGAATTCGACGAGCGAGTGCACGACGCTCTGGGGGTGCACCACGACCTCGATCCGGTCATAGGCGAGGCCGAACAGGAAGTGCGCCTCGATGACCTCGAGCGCCTTGTTGGCCAGGGTGGCACTGTCCACCGTGATCTTGCGCCCCATCTGCCAGGTGGGGTGGCGGAGGGCATCGGCAAGCGTGGCCGTGGCAATGCGCTCCCGGGACCAGGCCCGGAATGGGCCCCCGGACGCCGTCAGGATGATGCGGCGGACCTCGATGCCGGGGCGGCCGGCGATGCACTGGAGCACGGCACTGTGCTCGCTGTCCACAGGCACGATCTCCCCCCCGCCCCGCGCCTCCGCCGCCGCCACCAGGTGGCCCCCCATGACGAGCGTTTCCTTGTTCGCCAGCGCGACGCGCTTGCCATGCTCCAGCGCGGCGAGGGTCGCGTCCAGCCCCACGGACCCGACCACGGCATTCAGGACGATGTCCACGTCGTCGCGGACCGCCGCCTCGGTCAGACAGCCGGGCCCGGTACACCAGTCGCGGCCCGGCGGGCGCGTGTTCTCCACGAGGCCCACGAAGGCCGGTTGGTGCCGGTCCGCCTGCTCGCCCAGCAGGGCGACGTTCCCGTGCGCGGTCAGCGCCGTCAGCCGGAAGCGCTCCCGATGGCGGGCGAGCACGCGAAGCGCGGTCGTGCCGATCGATCCGGTCGACCCCAGGATGGCGACACCGCGAGGGATCATAGGGGGGCAGGTACGAGCAGGATCCCGAGCAGGAGGTACGCCACGGGGAGCACGAAGAACAGACTGTCGAGCCGGTCGAGCACACCGCCGTGGCCTGGAATCAGGTTCGAACTGTCCTTCACGCCGGCCTCCCGTTTGAGCATCGACTCGAACAGGTCGCCAACCTGGGCCGCGACGCTGATGAGGCCACCGAACACCACGATGCCGAGTGGGGTCAGGGCGAGCTGTGCCACCGGGTGCAGCACGAACACGATGTAGAAGTAGGTGACGAGGATACTCGCCACGACAGCGCCCACCGCGCCCGCCCGGGTCTTCCCGGGGCTCACCGTTGGCATGAGCTTGCGTCGGCCCAGCGCCCGCCCGACGGCATACGCCCCGATGTCAGTGGTCCACGTGAGGATGACCGGCAACGCCGCCAGCGCCCCGCCGGCGGCCAGACTGAGGTGATGCCCGGCGAGCACGATGTCCCGTCCACCCAGGGCGTACTCGTGGTACCGGAGCACGTAGGCGAACGAGAGGGTGCTGCCCGTGTACACCGCGCCGAAGAAGGTCACGCCCAGCGACGCGATGGGCTGTCCCTGGGAGCCGCGCAGCCACAGCGCGAGGGCGCATACCACGAGCACGACCACGAGGGCGTCGACCGGACGCACCACGTACAGGCCGAGATAGCGGGCGTGGACGGCGAGCGGCGTGAGGCCCGCGATCCCGATGCCGATGTCGTCGAGCGGCTGATTGCCCGCCCCGCGGGCCAGCCGGAAGAACTCCCAGGCGGCGAGCGCCGATGCGATGGCGAGCAGCGCGGCCAGCGGGGCGCCCCCCACCGCGAGGATCACCAGCGCCAGTGGGGCGGCCACCACGGCAAACAGGACCCGCTTCGCCACCTCGCTCATGAGACGGTCACCCGCCCGAACCGCCGGTCCCGATTCTGGAAGGCGAGAATCGCCTCGTAGAACTGGGCCCGGCGGAAGTCCGGCCAGAGCACGGGGGAGACGTACAGTTCGGTATAAGCCAGTTGCCAGAGCATGAAGTTGGAGATGCGCATCTCGCCGGACGTGCGGATCAGCAGGTCGGGGTCGGGCATGCCGGCCGTGTAGAGGCGCGACGCGAACGCCGCCTCGTCCACGTCGGCGGCGTCGAGCCGTCCGGCTGCGACGTCCTCGGCCAGCATCCGGGCGGCCTTCACCAGCTCGGCGCGCGATCCGTACGAGATGAACAGGTTGAGGTCGAGCCGGGTGTTCCCGGCCGTCTGCGTGGTGACGCGGGAGACGGCCGAGGCAGCCGGCGGCGTGAGGCGATCGAGCTCGCCGAGGACGCGGACCCGGACGCCGTTCTCGTGGAGGGCATCGGCCTCTCGCTGGATGTACTCCTCGAGGAGGGACATCAGCGCCGAGACCTCGAGCTTCGGGCGCTGCCAGTTCTCTTTCGAGAAGGCGAACAGCGACAGCGACTCGAGCCCCACCTCGATGGCCCCTTCCACGACGTCACGCACCGACTGCATCCCCGCCCGATGGCCGTACGTCCGGGGCATCACTCGCTCGCGGGCCCATCGCCCGTTGCCGTCCATGATGATGGCGACGTGGCGCGGGATCGCGCCGTGGAGGCGGATCTGGCCGAGCAGCTCGGGGCACGACGATTCCGGCACTGCCGTCGCCCCGGGTCAGACTTCCATGAACTCGGCTTCCTTCGCCTTGATCAGGTCGTCGACGTGATGGATGAAGTCGTCGTGGATCTTCTGGATGTCCTTCTCGGCGTGCTTCACGTCGTCTTCCGAGACGCCCTCGAGCTTCTTGCAGGCGTCGCGGGCGTGGGTGCGGGCGTGGCGGATGGCGATCTTCCCCTCCTCGGCCAGCTTGTGCACCACCTTGACGAGATCCCGCCGGCGCTCCTCGGTCATCAGCGGCAGCGGCACCCGGATGAACGTGCCCTGGTTCGAGGGCTCGAGGCCGAGGCCGGCCTCGCGGATCGCCTTCTCGACGACCTTGCTCTGGCTCTTGTCGAAGGGAGTCACGATCAACAGGCGCGGCTCCGGCGAGGCCACCGTCGCCACCTGGTTCATCGCCAGCGGCGTGCCGTACATCTCCACGCGTACGCCCTCGAGCATCGTCGGCGATGCCTTGCCCGACCGGATGTTCGAGAACTCGTGCTTGGTGCTGTCCAGCGCCTTGTCCATGGCGGCGCGGCAATCGCGTTCGATGTCCTGGATTGTGCTCATTGAACGAGTGTCCCTTCGCGCTCTCCGCGCACGGCGCGGGCCATCGCGCCCGGCCGATGAATGTTGAGAACGATGAGCGGCAGCTCATTCTCCTTGCAGAGGGTCACCGCGGTCTGGTCCATCACCTTCAGCTCCTCGATCATCACGTCGCGGTAGCTGATCTCCTCATACAACTTCGCGTCGGGGACCCGCTTCGGATCGGCCGAGTACACGCCGTCGACGCTCGTTGCCTTGATGATCACGTCGGCCTTGATCTGGATGGCGCGCAGCACGGCGGCGGTGTCGGTGGAAAAGTACGGATTGCCCGTGCCGGCGGCAAAGATCACGGTGCGCCCCTTCTCGAAGTGCCGGAGCGCCCGTCGCCGGATGTAGGGTTCGGCCAGCTCCTCCATGCGGATGGCGGTCATCACGCGCGTCTCGACCTCCTTCCGCTCGAGCACGTCCTGCACGGCGAGCGCATTGATCACCGTGCCCAGCATCCCCATGTAGTCGGCCGTCACACGGTCCAGGCCCATCTTGGACAGGATCGTGCCGCGCACGATGTTGCCGCCGCCGATGACGAGCCCCACGGTGGCCCCGAGCCGGATGACCGATACCAGCTCGTCGGCCAGCCGGTCGATCGTATCGAAGTCGAAGCCGAACCCCGCCTGTCCGGCGAGTGCTTCCCCGGACAACTTGATCAGCACACGCGGATAACGGAGCTCGGCCATGGGGCTCAGTCCTCCCCGAGTTGGAAGCGGACGAAGCGCTTCACCTGGATGTTCTCGCCGGTCTTGGCCGACACTTCCTTCACCAGCTCGCCGATGGTCTTCTTCGGCTCGCGCACCCACGGCTGGTTGAGGAGGGTCACTTCCTTGAAGAACGCCTCCATCTTCCCGTCGACGATCTTCTGGAGCATTGCCTCCGGTTTGCCCGCGGCGCGGGTCTGCTCCTCGGCGATCCGGCGTTCCATCTCGACCTTGTCCGCCGGGATGCCGTCGCGGTCGACCGCGATCGGCGCGGCCGCGGCGATGTGCTCGGCGATCGAGCGGGCCAGCTGCTGGAAGTCGTCGGTACGCGCCACGAAATCGGTCTCGCAGTTCAGCTCGACGAGCGTCGCTACGCGGCCGTTGTGGTGCATGTAGTGTCCGATGATCCCCTCGCTGGTCGTCCGGCCGGCCCGCTTCTCGGCCTTGGCCACCCCCCGCTTGCGCAGGTTCTCGACGGCCTGGTCGATGTTGCCCCCGGTCTCATCGAGGGCCTTCTTGCAGTCCATCATGCCGGCGCCGGTCCGCTGGCGCAGCTCCTGGACGTCTTTCGCACGGAACGTTGCCATGTTGTCCTTGCCCGTCATTGTCTGCGAACGTCGTCGTTCCGTCGTGCTCCGCGGGATCCGCGCAGTCCGCGTCGGTTGTAGGTCACGGAAACGCCGCCTGCTGGGGGCCGGCGGCGTCTGTCATAATAGTACTGCGGCAGGCGCCGCGCCGTGCGGCCCCGTGGGCCGCCAATCGGGTCCTACGGCGTGGGCCTCGGCTCCTCGCCCTCGCCCTCGGCCGCGGCCGCTTCTCCACCTTCCGCGCCTGCCCCTTCCCCGGCCTCGCCGTCCCCGGTGGTCTTGAGTCTCGCGGCAATCGCCTCCGGCTTCGCCCGGCGCCGCCGCGGACGGCGGCGGCGCTTCCGCTCCGTCTCGCCCTCCGCCGGCTCCGCCCCGCGGTCGGAGCTGTACGTGTAGGTCTCCCCCTCCTCGACTTCCTCGCGCACCGGCGCCTCGCGCCGGGCCTCGGAAATCGTCGCCGCTACCGCGTTGGCGATCAGCTCCACCGACCGGATCGCGTCGTCGTTGCCGGCGATCGGCACGGTGATGAGGTCGGGATCCGCGTTGGTGTCGACGACGGCGATGATCGGAATGTTGAGCTTGTTGGCTTCGCTCACCGCGATCCGCTCCTTCTTGGAATCGATCACGAACAGCAAGCCGGGAAGCCGCGTCATACCCTTGATGCCGCCGAGGTACTTCGTGAGCTTGTCCCGCTCACGCGCCATCATGAGTTGTTCCTTCTTCGTGTAGTTCTCGAACTCGCCGCCCGTTTCCGAGCCCGTCTCGAGCTCCTTCATGCGGCGCAGCTGCTTCTTCACCGTTTGGAAATTCGTCAGCAGGCCGCCCAGCCAGCGTTCCGTGATGAACTGGGCACCGCAGCTCTCCGCCGCCTGCCGGACGAGGCCGGCGAGCTGGGTCTTCGTGCACACGAACAGCACGTTCTCGCCGCGCAGGATGACCTCGCGCGCCAGCTTCTGTGCCAGCTCGAGCTGGCGAAGGGTCTGCTGCAGATCGATGATGTGGATCCCGTTGCGCTCGGCGAAGATGAAGCGGCGCATCTTGGGATTCCATCGCCGGGTCTGGTGGCCGAAATGGACCCCGGCGGCGAGCAATTGCTCGAGCGTGAGCTGCGAATCAGGCATGGTACGATACGTCCCTCGAGATGGTTGAGTCGTCCGCATCCGTCGGCGCCCGCCGCGAACCGGCGAACCGGCACCCGCAGGGGCTCGGGAAGCGTGTGAGATATCCTGCCGCACCGACGGCCGGGGGCGCGGTGCATCCGCCCCCCGACTCCGCCGGCCAACTGCGATCAGCGCTTGCTGAACTGGAACCGCTTGCGTGCCTTCGGACGTCCCGGCTTCTTGCGCTCCACCGCCCGCGCGTCCCGCGTCAGGAGGCCGAGATCGCGCAGCTTCCGCCGGTGATCCTCATCGACCTTGACGAGCGCACGGGCCACGGCGAGCCGCAGCGCGCCGGCCTGGCCGTTCTGGCCCCCGCCCTCGCACTTCGCCCGCACGTCGTAGCGCCCCAGCGTGTCGGTGGCCGTGAACGGCTGCTGAATGGCCGCCACCAGGGTGGGCCGCGGAAAGTAGTCCCCGAGGGTGCGGCCGTTGACGTCCCACTTGCCCGACCCGGCCTTCAGATAGACGCGGCACACGGCTTCCTTGCGGCGGCCGATGGCGTGTATGGTAGTCGTCTCGTCGGCCATCACTTCTTCTCGCTGTGCGGGATGGTGAGCGGCGTCGGCTGCTGCGCCGCATGCGGATGTTCGGGGCCGGCGTAGACCCGGAGCTTGCCGCGCAACACCTGGCGGCCCAGCGCGGTCTTGGGGAGCATGCCGTGCACCGCCCGCTCGATCACGCGCTCGGGGTGCTTGGCGAGCAGCGTCGCCAGCGGCGTTTGGCGCTCGTGCCCCATGTAGCCCGTGTGCGAGAAGTACCGCTTCTGCTCGGCCTTGCGACCGGTGACCCGCACCTTGGCGGCGTTGATGACGATGACGTTGTCACCGGTATCCATGTGCGGGGTGAAGATCGGCTTGTGCTTGCCGCGAATCACCTTCGCGACTTCGGACGCGAGGCGGCCGAGCACGACCCCCTCCGCATCCACGACGAACCACCGCTGCTCGATGTCGCGCGGGGTGGCGCTGAACGTCTTCATTGAATCTCTGACGAACGATGTGGGTCCTGCGCCTCACCGGTGCGGGCTGCAACCCGGGTCTCGGCCGCCTGATAGGCGTTTTGTACAGACTCCTAAGCTACGTAAGCACTTAGCGCGTGTCAACGCGCTCACGCTTTCGGTGGCCCGGCCGGTTCGTCCTCGAAGAGCACCCCCCGCGCCTCCGGCCCCACGGCGGTCAGGAAGGCGATGGCGACTGCCATGATCGCGCCGATGATCGCCAGCGCCGCACCGTAGTTGCCCCCCCGGCGCTCGGCGATCCCCGCCTGAATGGTGGCGTTCGCCGAGGCCAGGAAGTTCCCCAGCTGGTAGGCGAAGCCGGGGAAGGTCCCCCGGACCTCGTTCGGCGACAGCTCGTTGAGGTGCACGGGGATCACCCCCCACGCCCCCTGCACCGCGACCTGCATGAAGAAGGCCCCCACCGCGAGCACGACCGCCCCGGAGGACAGACTCCACAGGGGCACCATCAGCAGTCCGAACAGAGCCGCCAGCACGATGGACGACCGCCGCCCGATGCGCTCCGACAGGCTGCCGAACAGAATTCCGCCCGCGATCGCCCCGACGTTCGCCACGATGGCGATCAGGCTGACCGTGCCGGTCGAGAAGTGGTGCTGGCTCTGCAGGAACGTCGGGTAGAGGTCCTGCGTGCCGTGGCTGAAGAAATTGAAGGCGGTCATCAGCACCACGACATACAGGAACAACCGCCAGTTCTCCCGGATCGACCGTCCGAGCGAGGGTTGCGGCTTCTGGCGCGCCCGCTCCCACACGGGCGACTCCTGCACGTTGCGCCGGATGTAGAGCACGAGCATCGCCGGGATCACGCCGACCATGAACATGCCCCGCCACCCGATCCGGTCGAACAGCAGCCCGTAGACCACGGCCGCCAGCAGGTACCCGAACGCGTAGCCCTCCTGGAGGATCCCCGAGACGAGCCCCCGCGTCTTCGGCGGAATCGTCTCCATGGCCAGCGACGCGCCGATTCCCCATTCGCCTCCCATCGCAAAGCCGAAGGCCGCCCGGAAGACGATGAGCACCAGGAGGCTCGGCGCGAAGGCCGATGCCAACTCGAGTACCGAGAACAGCACGACGTCGAGCATCAGGATCGGCCGCCGCCCCAGGCGGTCGGCCAGGCGGCCGAACACCAGCGCGCCGAGGGGGCGCATGGCCAGCGTGAGAGTGACGGCGATCGTAACCGCTTCGACGCTGGTCCCGAACTCCTGCGCGATGGCGCGGAGCATGAAGACCATGAGGAAGAAGTCGAAGGCGTCGAGCGTCCAGCCGAGGAAGCTGGCGACGAAGGCGCTCCGCTGGGCCCGGTCCAGTTGCCTCAGCTCGGTGAAGACACCCATCACGCGTCTCCGGTCGGGGGTGAGAGCGACGCGCCATGGCCGGGAGGGCCGCGCGTCGGCGCCAGCGTAGCGCCGGGAGCGGGAATCGTCAATAAACGGACGGTCGGTCGGCGCAATCCCGACCGCGCGGGGCCCTTTACCCGCCCGTTACCAAGGCCGACGGGCATCGTGACAGGCTCGGCCTACGCTTGTGGGACCAGGCGGATCCGCCGCCAGGGCTCAGACACCGTGCTCCCACCTTCCAGACCCACATGCGAACCTTCACACGTCTCGCCACCGCCGCACTCCTCGTGGCCGGAACCGCCACCGGGGCCGCAGCTCAGGGTGCCGTCGGCACGCCGCTCAAGTTCTCCGGGGTCGTTTACGCCGACTGGCAGAACGGCGGTACGAAAGCCCAGCGCGCCATCGGGTTGAATGAGTTCGACGTCACCCGGGCCTACCTCAACTTCATCATGCCCGCCGGGAAGAACGTGACCGTTCGCGTGACGACCGACATCCTGCACAACCCGTCATCCGGCTACAACGGGTGGCAGACGCGCCTGAAGTATGCCTTCATGGAATGGGCGGCCTGGAAGGGCACCGGCACGAACCCGGCTTCCCTGCACATCCGGTTCGGGCTCGAGCAGACTCCCGAAATCGACATGATGGAGAGTTTCTGGCAACGCGGCATCACCAACACCCCGATCGACTACCTGAGCTTCGTGCCGTCGTCCGACCTGGGAGCCGTGGCGATCTGGAACCTCCCGGGCAAGGAAGGCCAGGTGTACGGCGGCGTGTTCAACGGCACCGGCTACGGCTCGGCGGAGAAGGACCGCTTCAAGAACATCAACGTGCGGTTCAGCTGGACGCCACTGGCCACGACGAGCGATGCCGGGTACTTCAAGGGCCTCCAGATCAGCCCCTACTATCAGAAGGGCTATCAGGCCAGCACCTTCGATCCGACCGGTGCCGGCCTGCAGCAGGACCTCTGGGGCATCCACGTCGGCGTGAAGGATCCGCGCGCGACGATCGTCGCTGAATACGATACCAGGACCAACGGGTCCCAGACCCAGACCGGCGGCAACGTCACGACCTCGACGACCACCGGTGTCGTGTACTCGGCGTTCACGATCTTCCGGCCACTGGCGCTCATGAACAACACGAAGACGAACCCGTGGTCCGTGGTGCTGCGTGCCGACCAGTACAAGCCCAACAACAACGCCAGCGGCTACCAGCGCTATCTCATCGGGGGCATCGGCTACGACATCAGCAGCAAGGTCACCGTCTACGCCGACTATCAGGACGTCGAGGGCCACAGCGGCGACACCGCCGACGTGAAGGCCTTCTTCTTCCACTTCGTGATGGGCTTCTAGCAGATTGCGACTGCCGCGACCCAGTGAACGGTTGATCGTGAACGCGCCCTGCCCAGCGGCCGGGCAAACTCCGGGTAGTCCCCCCGCGCGCCGGGCCGCGGCGCGCGCGTCCCCCGAGGCGTCGCGGCACCGTCGCGGAGTCGTTGCAGGAACGTGGGGCACGCGTCGCGGCCCACCAGTCACTTACCAGTTCCACCCCATCCATGGAGCCTGATCACATGTCACGGTTCGTTCGTACCGCTGCGGCGGCCCTGTTGGCCATCGCCCCATTCCCGGGCATTGCCCTCGCGCAGAATGTCTCCGGCGCGGGCAGCACCTGGGTCCAGCCGTTGGTCGCCAAGTGGGCGGCTACGTACCAGGACGAGACCGGTGTCAAGGTCAACTATCAGGGCATCGGCTCAGGCGGCGGCATCTCCCAGATCAAAGCGGGCACGGTGGAGTTCGGTGCCAGCGACATGCCGCTCAAACCCGCAGTCCTGAAAGCGGCCAACCTCATCCAGTTCCCCACGGCCGTCGCCGGTGAAGACCTCGTCTACAACCTCCCGGGCATCAAGGGCGGCGAGCTGGTGCTCAGCGGACCGCTGGTGGCCGACATCTACATGGCGAAGATCACCAAGTGGAATGATCCGGCCATCGCGAAGCTCAACCCGGGCCTGAAGCTCCCCGATATGGCGATCACGGTCGTGCACCGGTCCGATGGTTCCGGAACGACGTTCACGTTCGCAAATTACCTGTCCAAGGTGAGCCCGGAATGGGCGCAGAAGATCGGCGCCAACACCTCCATCGCCTGGCCCACCGGCGTCGGCGGCAAGGGCAATGAGGGCGTCGCCTCGTACGTGCAGCGCATCCGCGGGTCGATCGGTTATGTTGAGTACGCCTACATTCTCGAGAGCCACCTCCCGTACGCGCGCATGATCAACAAGGACGGAAAGACCGTGAGTCCCAGCCTCAAGGGCTTTCAGGATGCGTCGGGACACGTGGATTGGAAGCACGCCCAGGACTTCTTCGTGATCCTCACGGACCAGCCCGGACCCGACACCTGGCCCATTTCCGGTTGCACGTGGCAGATCCTGCGCACGAACGCGCCGAAGGCCAACAACGAACAGGTGATGAAGTTCTTCATGTGGGGCTTCGAGCACGGTCAGAAGATGGCGGAGTCCATCGCCTTCGGTCCGCTGCCGCCGAGCACCATCGCGTCGATCCGGGCCTACTGGAAGGAAAGGCTTGGCTACACCCTCTGATACGCCGCCACTGGCGAACAGCACTGGGAGGAGGGGGGCATGACCAGCCCGGAGGCAGCATTCCGGACGGGCATGCCCCCGGCGGCTGATGAACCGGAGACCGCGCCGGCGGCCCGGTTCTGGTCGGGCGACTGGGTGTTCCACAAGGGCGCGGTATTCGCCGCCGGTGTGGCGGCGGCCACCCTGTTCGCGACGGTGCTCGCGATCGCCTACGACAGCCGCCCTGCGATCCACGCGTTCGGCGTCTGGGGCTTCCTGAAGTCGAGCCAGTGGAATCCGGTCCAGCAGCAGTTCGGCGCGTTTCCCTTCATCATCGGAACGCTGATCTGCTCCGCGATCGCGATGATCTTTGCCGTGCCGCTCAGCTTCGGCATTGCGGTGTTCATCGCCGAGATCGCGCCCTCGTGGATCCAGAAGCCGATCGCCGCGGCGATCGAGCTGCTGGCGGCCATTCCGAGCATCGTGTACGGGCTGTGGGGGCTCATCGTCTTCGCGCCGGTATTCGCCGATGTGGAGCCGTGGATCAGTAGCCACCTCGGGGCGATTCCGGTGATCGGAGCGCTGTTTCAGGGGCCGCCCGTCGGGATCGGGATGCTCGCGGCTGGAATCGTCCTGGCCATCATGGTCGTGCCGTACGCATCTTCCATCATGCGGGACGTGTTCCTGACCGTGCCCTCGTCACTGCGCGAATCGGCCTACGCGATGGGGGCGACCACCTGGGAGGTGGCCGCGAAGATCATCGTGCCGTACTCGCGGACGGCGCTCGTCGGTGGTGTCTTCCTGGGGCTCGGCCGCGCGTTGGGAGAAACGATGGCCGTGACGTTCATGATCGGCAACGCGAATCAGTTGTCGTCGAGCCTGTTGATGCCGGCCGCCACCATTCCGTCCGTCCTGGCGAACGAATTCCTCGAAGCGACCACGACGCTCTATCGCTCGTCGCTGATCTATCTGGGCCTGATCCTGATCGCGGTGACCCTGGTCGTGCGCTTCCTGGCGGTGCTGCTCATCCGCCATCTGGGACGCCGGGAGGGAGCGGCCGCATGATGAACACGGTGGTCCTCAGGCGGCGCGCCTTCGACGGCGCCGCCAAGGTGCTGATGACGCTCGCAGCGGTGATCGGCGTCTTCTTCCTGCTCTGGATCCTGTGGTCGACGCTGAAGTTCGGGCTCGGCGGGATGCACTGGACGCTCTTCACCAAGGATACGCCGCCGCCGGGCACCAATTCGTACGGCCTCCGTAATGCGTTCGTCGGCAGCCTCGAACTGATGGCGTGCTCACTGCTGATCGGCGTGCCCGTCGGCGTGCTGGCCGGCACCTGGCTCGCCGAGTACGGCTTCGGCAGCCGGATGGCGAATGCCGTGCGCTTCATCAACGACATCATGCTGAGTGCACCGTCGATCGAGATCGGGCTGTTCGCCTACGCCATCGTGGTCGCGCCCCTGGGACAGTTCTCCGGGTTTGCGGGCAGCGTGGCTCTGGCAGTGCTGATGATCCCGATCATCGTCCGCACCACCGACGAGATGCTCGGACTGGTCGGCAGCGACATGCGCGAGGCCGCCATTGCCCTGGGAGCCCCCAAGTGGATCGTGATTACGAAGGTCACCTGGAAGGCGGCACGGGCCGGGATCCTGACCGGCATCCTGATCGGGCTGGCGCGGATCTCGGGCGAGACGGCGCCCCTCCTGTTCACGGCGACCAGCAACCAGTTCTTCTCGACCAACATGTTCCGTCCGATCGCCAATATTCCGGTGGTGATCTGGAATTTCTCGATGAGTCCGTATACCAACTGGCAGCAGATGGCCTGGGCGGCGTCGTTCATCGCCGTGATGTTCGTGCTGGTGCTCAGCCTCTCGGCGCGGTGGTTCCTCGGCAAAGTGCAGGTGCCGAAGTGAGCGCCCCCAAGGCCACGGGCTTCCCCAAGCTCGACGTGCGGGCGGCCATCCAGGCGCCGGCGCCCCGACAGGCGCAGGCCCCGTCGGCGGCTCCGGTCAAACTTTCGATCCGGAACCTCGACTTCTACTACGGCAAGTTCCAGGCGCTCCGGGACATCAGCGTCGACGTCCGGCAGAATGCGATCACGGCCTTCATCGGGCCGTCGGGTTGCGGTAAGTCGACGCTCCTGCGAGTCTTGAACCGCATGTACGACCTGTATCCGCGACAGCGCGCCGTCGGGGAGGTCATGCTCGACGGAAAGAACATCCTCGCCGCGAAGAGCATGATGGGCCTGCGCGCCAAGGTCGGTATGGTCTTTCAGAAGCCGACGCCGTTTCCGATGTCGATCTACGAAAACATCGCGTTCGGCATCCGGCTGTACGAACGGCTGCGCCCTTCCGAGATGGACGACCGCGTGCAGGACGCGCTGACCAAGGCGGGCCTCTGGGAGGAAGTGAGGAACAAGCTCAGACAATCCGGCCTCGGGCTATCCGGTGGACAGCAGCAGCGGTTGTGCATCGCGCGCGCGCTCGCCGTCGGTCCGGAAGTCCTGCTCCTCGACGAACCCTGTTCGGCGCTCGATCCGGTCTCGACCGCGACCATCGAGGAACTCTGGTTCGAGTTGAAGGACGTGTGCACGCTGGTGGTGGTGACCCACAACATGCAGCAGGCGGCCCGCGCCAGCGATTACACCGCCTTCATGTTGGACGGCACGTTGGTCGAGTATGGCGAGACGTCCAAGGTGTTTACGGCGCCGTCCGATTCCCGCACCGAAGCCTACATCACCGGGAGGTTCGGATGAGCCCGACCGATACATCCGGCCTGCATCGACACTTTCACGAGCAACTCTCCCAACTGACGCAGCGGCTCCTCGACATGTCGGACCGCGCAACGGCGCTCGTCGACCTCGCCGTCGACGGCCTGCTCTCCCGTGATCCGAGCGCCGCCGAAGCCGTGCTGGCCGGCGACCGTGAGATCGATGCCATGGAGCTCGAGATCGAGGACCGGGCCGTCGCCCTGCTGGCCCTCCAGCAACCGATGGGGCGCGACCTCCGATTCCTCGTCAGCACGATCAAGGTGTCGAGCGACCTGGAGCGTGTGGGCGACCATGCCGTGAACATCGCGCAGAGCACCCTGCGCCTGGCCGCCATGCGCACGCGCATCACCCCGGATCCCGAGATCGCCGATATGGCCCGGCGCGCCCGGCGCATGCTCGGTGACGGCCTCACCGCCTTCGTGCGGAGCGACGGCGCCCTGGGACGGGCGGTGTGCCAGGCCGACGACGCGGTGGACGCCCTCCATGACTCCGTCTTCCGGATCCTGCTCACCCACATGATGGCCGATCCGCGCACGATCAACGCCTCGCTCGAGTTGTTGCTCGTGAGTCGGAATCTCGAGCGCGTGGCCGACCTGGCCACCAATATCGCCGAGGACGCGGTGTTTCTGGCGGAGGGCAAGACGATCAAGCACCACGCCGAGCAGCGGGAGGGACCGGGACCGGACCCCGACGCCGGCGGGGGCGCCGCCCCGCCGCCGGTGCCCGAGCCGGCGGCCGGCCCGGAGTCAGCCTAGCGCCTGGCGGGCTCGGCGACGATCGCCAGCCAGCGCCCGTCCGGGCTCAGCGCGAGCCGCGACAGGTTCCGGAGCCCGTCTTCCCGGAAGTCGGCGATCAGGGTCCAGTGGGGGGCGGCGCCGGCCGACAGGTCGAGCCGGTACACCATGGTGCCCACCGCCGTGAGCACGGCCGTGGGGGATTCCCACACGACGTAGTCGGCCTTGGGCAGCATCCGGATGACCCGGTGCACCGCCCCGTCGCGCGCATCCGGATCGGCGGTCTCCAGATACCAGCCCGAATCGGCGTGCTGCACGAACGAGAAGCGCCGGCTGCCGGGTATCCGTTGCAGCGAACGACCGATGTCGTGCGCGATGGTCCGGGGCTTTCCGGACCCGAGATCCGCGATCTCGAGGGCGTTGGGCTTGCCGAGCACGTACAATGCCACGCGGTGCGCGTCCAGCCACACGAAATAGCCGACCGGTGCGATCCCGGGAAGAAGCAGCGTTGGCGCACTCCCGTCCGCGTGGAACGCCCAGAGCCGCTGCGCCGAGTCGCGCTCCACGCGCACCACGCTGAACCCCGGGCGCCCGGGCATCGGCGTGGGGGAATACTCGCTCTCCGGCGTGCGCGTGACCCGGGTGATCACGTGGGAGGTGATGTCGACGCGGTACACGTCGGCCTGTCCGTCTCCGCGGATGGAAGCGAACAGGATCGCACGGCCGTCTGGCGTGAACGCCGGCTCGTTGTCATAGCCGGGCCGGTGCGTGAGGTTCACCGGCGGATCGCTGATGACGCTGCCGGCGGGGCCGCGCAGCCGCACGAGATAGATGTCCGTAGCCGGAGGTGCCGTCTGCGCCGCGATGGCCGGCGCGGCGAGCAGTGTGGCGAGTGCCGCGGCGTGGTACCATTTCATGGTCGACCTCCCCGAGGGTTGCAGGCCGTATTATTCGAGCTCGAGCAGCACGGTGCCCTTCTCGACCGCCGTGCCGGCCGATACGAGCACCGCCTTCACGGTGCCCGCCGACGCCACGCGCAGCTCGTTTTCCATCTTCATCGCCTCCATCACCACGAGCCCCTGCCCCGCCCGCACCTGGTCGCCGGGCTGCACGTTGACCCGCACGATGAGCCCCGGCATCGGGGCGACGAGCGGGGCCGGTCCGGCCGCGGCCGCCGCCGCTCCCGACAGCTCGCGGATCGCCCGCGCGCGCTCGTCGAGGGCGTCGATCTCGTAGCGGAACCCGTCGATCGACAGCGTGAAGGCGCCGCGCCGGGACCCGCGCCGCACGAGGATCCGGTGGACGGTCCCGTCCACGGTCGCCAGCTCCATCGGCGTTCCTTCGATGTCCGCCAGGTGCGCCGTCGTTTCGACGCCGTCCGTCGAAACGGTACCGCCGTCGAGCACGACGCGGTGCTCCTCGCCGTTGACCGTCACGAAGTAGATCACGCCGCGGCTTCCCTCCCTTCCAGACGCAGCTCACACACGGTCTCCACGTGCGCCGTCTGGGGGAACATGTCGAAGCCCACCACGGATGCCACCCGGTACGAGGGTAGCCGGCCGACGTCGCGTGCCAGCGTGGCGGGATCGCAGCTCACGTAGATCACGGTGGCCGGCGGCGGCACTGCCTGCTCGATGGCCCGCGTGACGACCGCATCCGTGCCCGCCCTCGGCGGATTGAGCACGACCAGCTCGGCCGGCAGCGCGGCGGGCAGGGCCCGCTCCACGCGCTCGGCCACCGCCCGCGAGCCGGCCGGCAGGCGCGTCGCACATACCCGGCTCGCATCGCGATCGACCTCGA
>JBJKRG010000111.1:0-12320 GCA_046704805.1 Gemmatimonadaceae bacterium | reverse complement strand
GGCCTGTACAGTTCTGGAATCGCACGGTGATCGGGGGAACGCCGCGCACGCGCGGCTCCTGGCCGGCCGGCGACTCGTGTTGATCGGGCGGCTGGACGACGCAGAGCGTCTGCTCGACGGAATCGATCCCGCGCGACTTCCGCCGGCATCGAGGACCACCCACCAGCTGCTGGTCGCCGGCATCGCGATCCGTCGGGTCCGGGCGGCGGAGGCAGGCCGCGCGATCGCCGTGGCCGAGCGGGCGGCGCGTGAAGCGCGCATTCCGGCGCTGATTGGCGAGGTCGCCGCCGCGCGTGCCCGCCTCGACGCGCCTGCCATGCGACTGCTCGCGCGCGGCGAAGAGCGGTCCGTCCGGCTCGCGGAGGTCGAAGCCGTGCTGGCATCCGACGCGCTCGTCGTGGACCGGTACCGCTACGTCGTGCACCGCGGAGACGTGGAGCTGTCGCTGGTGCGCCGCCCGGTGTTGTTCGGGCTCGTCCGCACGCTCGCCAAAGCCTGGCCGGCCGCAGCTTCGCGCGATGTGCTCCTCGCGCAGGCGTTCGGCGCCCGATTCACCGATGACTCGCATCGCGCACGGCTGCGGGTGGAGATCGGACGGCTGCGCCGAGCCCTCGGCACGCTCGCACGCGTGAGCGCCACGGCCGGCGGCTTCGCCCTCGCACCCCGCGGCGACGCCGAGGTGGTCGTGTTCGCGCCACCGGTCGAGGAGCGGCACATGGCGGTGCTCGCGCTCCTGGCCGACGGCGAGGCCTGGTCCAGCTCGGCACTCGCCCTCGCGATGGGAGCCGGTCAGCGCACCGTGCAGCGGGCCCTGGACGAGCTGGCACGCGCCGGCAGGGTGCAGGCACTCGGCCGCGGCCGCTCCCGCCGTTGGGTGGTGCCGCCGGGCCCGGGATTCACGACACCGTTGTTACTCCCCGGTCCCCTGCCGGGCGTATAGAATCGAGTCATGGCCACATCACGTACGGAGGTCGTCCGCGAGTACGGCCCCTTTCCCGACGTCGCTCGCGTGAACGGCGTGTCGTTCGACGGCGAACGCATCTGGTTCGCGTCCGGGGACCGCCTGCACGCCATCGACCCCTCGAGCGGTAAGCCGGTCCGCTCGCTCGACGTCGCCGCACACGCGGGCACGGCGTTCGACGGCCGCCATCTCTACCAGATCGCCGAGCAGGTCATCCAGAAGGTCGAGCCGGAAACCGGGCGTGTGCTCGGTACGATTCCCGCACCCGGCGGCAGCAACTCGGGGCTGGCATGGGCGGAGGGCTCGCTCTGGGTCGGCCAGTATCGCGATCGCCGGATCGTCCAGCTCGATCCCGCGACCGGGAGGGTCCTGCGCACGATCGAATCGAACCGGTTCGTCACCGGTGTCACGTGGGTCGAGGGCGAGCTGTGGCACGCGACCATGGAGGCCGAGGAGAGCGACCTGCGCCGCGTCGACCCGGACACCGGCGAGGTCCGGGAGCGCCTCGAGCTTCCGGAGGGGGTGCTCGTGTCCGGGCTCGGGTCGAACGGGAGCGATGCGTTCTACTGTGGCGGCGCTGCGCGCGGAACGGTCCGCGTGGTACGGAAGCCCCGGGGTTACAGCGATTAGCGATGCCGCAAATGCGGCAGATGCACCGCGCACCCGAGTAACCGCCAACGACCCTTGTGCCGCCTGACCGCCAATCCTATGTTGGCGATCCGGCGTGAGGCCTTTCTTGCTTCGCCTATCCCTGCAACCCTGAGTAAGGGAGAGGACGACTATGAACAGGCAAGATGCACTACGGCGGGCGCGAGTCCGCCGGCTCGTCTGGCGATCGCTGCTGTTGCCCGTTGTTCCCCTCGTCCTGGCTGCATGCGGCCAGAAGGCGGAGAGCAACGCCGGGACCGCGTCCAAGACCACCGCGGGAGCGGCGACCGGCAACACCACCCCCACGATGCATTTTTCCGGCCCGGCGGTCTGGGCGATCAACGGTTCTGCGGTCGACACGAGACTGTACCGGATCGACCCGCAGGCCGGCAAAGTCGTCGGATCGGTTGAGCTGGCCGGGCTCCCCAGAGGCGTCGCCGCCGGGGATGGAGCCGTGTGGGTAACCGACTACTCGGACGACAAGGTCATCGAGATCAATCCGTCTTCGCTGCAGATCGAATCGTCGCTGAGCGTCGCGGATGCTCCGACGTCCATCACCACCGGAGCGGGCACGGTCTGGGTGATCAGCTCCAATGACGGAATACTGACGGCGATCGATCCCGCCTCGGCGAAGATCAGGGATACACTCAAGATCACGAACAGCTTCCTGGACGGCGTGGTCTACGGCGCCGGTGCAGTCTGGGTGCCGAGCGTCGACTTTCACGTGACGAAAGTCGACCCGCAGCCGCTCAAGGTGGCTGCGAAGATCCGGGTGGTGGGGAATCCGTCGTCGGGCGCGGTCGTGGGCGGGCAGGTCTGGGTGCTGAACATCGGCTTCCGGCAAGCCGTGAGAATCGATCCGGCCACGAGCAAGACCACCGTCTTCGACATGAAGGGCAGCTTGCGGTTCCTCTATTCCGACGGCCAGACGCTGTGGTTGGTCCTCGGGGGAGGGACGGTCGAGCAGCTCAACACCTCCACGGGCAAGCCGGTGGGCTCCTTCAAGGTGGCGGGCGATGTCTCGGGTCTGTGTGGTACCGCCAAGACACTCTGGGTGGCCGTGGGGAGCGCCAACGAGGTGCTGGCCGTCGATCCACAGACGGGCCAGACCCGCATGACCGTCGCCGTACCGGGTGGACCGATCGGGCTGGCCTGCGGAACGTAGCCGGGGAGGACTCGCCCACGATATCTCGCACGCTCGTCCGAAACGCCGCCGCGATGGTCGCCATCGGTGCGGCCAGCGGCTGCTCGAGCGGGAGCAGCGCCGCACGGAGCACCCGCGTGGAACGCGTCCTCGCCGTGGCGCAGCGCGTCGATCACCTCGGCGCCCTCGCCCGCGAGCCGATGGTCGTGGAGTACGGGGACGGCACGCTCTTCGTGGCTGGATACCCGATCGCGGATCACGCCGTACCACAGTTGTGGAAGAGCACCGACCGCGGCGCGACCTGGACCGCGGTCGACGTCGGCACGACGGCCCGGAGCGCCGTCGGCAACTCTGACGTGGACCTGGCCATCGGACCCAGGGGCACCCTGTACTTCGTGATCATGGACTTCGATCGCGAAACGGGGGCAGGTCGTGGCATCGCCGTGGGCGCGAGCATCGATACCGGCAGGACGTGGTCGTGGACCACGCTCTCGAAACGGAAATACGATGACCGGCCATGGGTAGCCGTGACGCCGGACGGCGCCGCCCACGTGATCTGGAATTACGGGCACGGCGTCGAACACGCCGTGAGCAGAGACAGCGGGAAGACGTGGACGCACCTTCGCCAGATCAGCGATCACGGCGGGTCGAGCGATCTCGCCGTCGGCCCGAACGGCGAGCTGGCCGTCCGCATCAGCCCGCCTTCAGCGTCCTACAATCGGTTCGACGCCGGCGCCGATTCCGTCGCCGTGAGCACGAACGGCGGAAGGACCTGGTCGACGCACGCTCCCCCCGAGCAGGAGCCGTGGCCGACCGTCGCGGCGATGATGTCCGGGCGCGCGATCCCGCGGTGGGTGGAGCCGCTGGCGTGGGATGCCGCCGGCAACCTGTACGACCTCTGGACCGACAGCGCGGGCGTATGGCTGGCCCGTTCCTCCAACCGCGGTGCGACGTGGACCAGATGGCGCGTGGCGACGCCCCCGCCGCATCGCCAGTTCTTCTATCCATACCTGGTCGCCCGCGGGGCCGGCGACCTGGCCGCGACGTGGTTCTCGGGCGATCTCGGCTCGCTGGCGACGCATCCCGACTCGATGGACGCCCGGTGGCACGCGGCGCTCATTTCCATCACCGATTCGGCATCGACGCCGACGGTCGTAGAATCGAGGGCGCTCCCGACGGACGCGTGGCGTCCCCTGGTCGTGCATGGAGACACGATCAGCGTCCCGGACCCGGGCGGCGAGTACGCGGGCGTGACCTTTCTCAACGCCGGCGGCATCGCCGTCGTCACCCCGATTCAGGACCCGTCGATGCACCGGATGGGGTTCACGTTCTGGCACCTGGAGGCTCGCGCGGATACTGTCACGCACGAGTGACAAAGCGCCGCAGGTCGCCCGCGCCCGCGCGGCCGGCTCCTCTTATGGGTGCCTGAAGAACCTCAAATAGAAGGCGCCGAACACGAGAACGATCCCGACGTTCACGATCAGCCGTTCCCAGAATCGATTTCGGAAGAACAGCACGTCGACGGCGACGATCACCACAATCAACGCCGCCAGGTACAGCACGCCACCCATGGCTCTCGTCATTTTGGCCACCAGGTCAAACGTCTCGACGGCCCCATCCCTCGCGTGCACCGCGACGCCGATGATTCCCTTCCGATGGCGGCCGCTCTCGGAATCTACGTCGATTCACGAGGGAGAGGGACTCGAGCGCCGGCCGGCGTCGCGCCGAGCGAGCGCAGGAACGACTGCACCACGGCCTCCAGGCGTTCGGGCTGGTCGAACGGAATACCGTGGCCGACGTTCCGTATCTGCTCGATCCGCACGCGTGAATTGAGACCCCGCAGCTCGCTTGCCGCTTCCAGGGAGACGACACCGCCATCTCCCACCACGAGAAGGATCGGGACGTCGATGGCGGCCACCAGCCGATGATAGTCCGGGTTCGGCGGGGCGAGCACGCGGAATGCACCTGGCCTGGTCTGGAGCCTCGCGTCGACCACGACATCGACGATCGCCGCCGAGCGACCCGGATGCCGCGCCCGCGCCTCCGTCAACACTTCCTCTCTGTTCAGGCGCAGCAGTCTGCGATGCTGCTCCACGACGTCACTCTCGTACACTTCGCGCTGCCGCTGCAGACTCAGGAACGTCGGATCGACGAGGATGACGGCGCGAACGGTCGTGGCGCCTCGACTCGCCACCACGGCCGCCGTCATGCCACCCATCGAGTGCCCCAGGAGGATCGGGGCCCTGAGGTCGAGGGCGCGGATGAGCGCCTCGACGTCGCTCGCATGGTCCTCATACCGGTATCCATCGGATGGAGCACCCGAACTCCCGTGCCCCCTGGCGTCCGGCATCACCAGGTCGTACTCACCCTCGAGTCCGCGGGCCAGGGGAGTCCAGCAGGCCCCGCTCCCCGTCAATCCGTGCAGCAGGACCACCGGACGCCCGGACCCTCCCGTCCTCAGATAGTGGATCTCGACGCCGCCTGCCCGGCAGCTTCCGTTCGTCCAGCGCGTCATGGCAATCGATGCTAGGTCCGCGTGTCAGCCGGCGCTGGTCAGCCGCCCCGGGCGTGCTGGGCCAGAACCACGATGATCGGCAGCACCAACTCCGGGATCAGATAGCCGAGCCACAGCGCCCGGGGCGTCGGTACGCCGACCTTGCGCATGGATACGAGCCGTCCGCAGCCGGCCAGGAACACCCCCAGCGCGATCAGATAGACGAGCGTGCCCTGCTGTCCGACCGTCAAAGCCGCCCAGAGGCAGATGAGCCCGGTGCCGAAGTACACGCCGGCCATGAATCGGTGCACGTTGTCCAGACGCGGCAGGGTGTCCGGCTCGCCGAGATAGAATTGCAGCGCTCCACCGAACAGCGAAATGGCGCTGAAGATGAAGAGGCACACTTGCACGATCGTCTGGCTCGCGGAATGCGCGGATGCATAGGGCATGGTGCGACCCCCTTCACCTTGGTTGACGACGGCGCCCCACGGCGTACGTGACCGCCCCACCTGCCACCAGCAGCGCGCTCAGCCCCACGACCTTGACCACGTATCGCTCCGGATGCGGCTCGCCTGCCGGCGGGATCGCCGCCAGCACGACCGCGACCGCCGACGTCAGGAAGCCGACCACGCCGCAGAGCACGGCCGCCGGTCTCCCGCCCGGCACCCGCATCACCTCCGGCCCGGCCGGTTCGCGCTGCAGGCGGATCAACGCGGGGAACATCACGAGGTACGGCAGGAAGAACGCGATGATGCCCAGGCTCACCAGGATGTCGTACGCCTTCTCGGGCGTCTCGCCAGCCTGGCCCAGAACCGCACAGAGGGCCGCCACACCGGCCTGCAGCAGCAGCGCCACGTACGGCGTGCCGAACCGCGGATGCAGCTTGCCGAACGCGCGCGGCAGATAGTGGTCGATGCCCGCCACGAACGGCAGCCGCGCCGGTGCCGACAGCCACACGCCCACCCCGCCCATCGCGCTCACCACGATGAGCACTGCCGCGAACGGCCCCAGTCCCACGATGCCCACCCGGGCGCCGGTGCGCACGATGGCGTCCATGATCCCCTGCAGGCCCGTGATCTGCCCCGTGGGCAGCGCCAGCAGGATCGCCAGGGTGCCCAGGATGTAGATGGCCGGGATGATCAACCCCGCGATGAGCACCGCGCGCGGCACCGTGCGCTGCGGATCCTCGATCTCCTCTCCCAGGAACGAGCCCGCCTCGAGTCCGCTGTAGCCGAACGCCAGCGTGGCCCAGAAGATCATCTCCTTGAGCCCCGTGCCGGGCACCAGACTGTGCGCCGTGATCGGAGTTGCCGCGCCGAACTTCGCCGCCGCGACGAACCCCATCACGATCAGCACCGCCATCGGAATCCACGTGGCATACGCGCCGATGTTCGTGAGCCACTTCCCGAACTGGAGGCCGGCGATGTTGAGCGTGGCGGCCAGGAGCAGGCCGGCCAGCGAGAAGGTGATGAAGTACGCACCGTCGTGTTGCAGGTGGGCGAATCGCGCGCCGAAGATGTAGAGCGCCGTGCTGGCGGCGAAGTAGAGCAGGCCCGGCAGATAGGTGAGGTTCGCGCCCCAGTACGTCCACCCGGTCAGGAACCCCGCGAAGTCACCGAACGCCTGCTTGGTCCAGACGTAGATGCCGCCTTCCTCCGGGTATCGTGAGGAGAGCTCGAGCACCGTGAACGCCAGCGGAACGAACAGGGCCACGGCGCCGATCACCCAGACGACGAGCGCACTCGGGCCGGCCGCGGCGGCCACGGCCACCCATCGCATCCCCACCACGCCGACCACGTAGAACAACACGAGGTCGCGCAGGCGGAGGACTCGGCGCAGACTTGGCCTTGCGGTCGATTCCGTCACGGGGGCTCCGGAGTTTGATCGGACGCGTGCGGCGCGTGCCCGGCACAGCGGCGGGCCGGAGGAGAATCTTTCCCTGGGATCCCCCCTGCGCCAGGGCGCCCGGGAGGCATCTCGCGCAGCCGAGCGCCGGCCGGACAGCGGTCGGGTGCGGGTCTACTCGTATCTGACGATGTCGACCGAGATCTCGACGGCCGCGGTCGTGCCGCGATTCTCGAGCCAGTGCACCGTGTTCCTGTCCTCGGGCCAGCCCACGCCCGGACCGTAGTCCTTCGCGATCCCGTTGCGGTGGTCGGTGATCGTTCCCTGCAATATGTACACGGTGCCCGGCCTGCCCTTGTGGTCGTGAACCGGACCGAACACGCCTCCAGGCTCGATGGTCACCCTACGCATTCGAAGCTGGCGCCCCTCCATGCCCTCGATTTCGGGGCCGAGGTCCACCGTGGCGAGTAATTCCACCGACACGCCCTTCGTTTCGGGTGCAACTCGTTCATCGCTCATCGTGCGCTCCTGGGGGGATGCCAGCAATCAAGATACCCACGAACCCGACGGTCTCGGTGGAGCCAGGGCAGCGCCCGTCGCCAATGCGACCGGGGGCGGGGGCCACGCCGCTTGACAAGCGAAACGGGGGCGCCGGAGATTGGCGATACCGCCGGAGAGCCACCCCGGGCCGAGTCGGCAGCGTCGAAGGAGAGACGCGTGTGAGCCCCACGAGCCGAAATCGCGAAGTCGACGAACTGATGCTGCGGCTGGAGCGGGGCCACGACCCGCGGGCCGTGGACCAGCTCTTTCCACTCGTGTACGACGAGCTGCGGCGGCTCGCCGCGGCCCGCATGCGAAAGGAGCGGGCCGACCATACGCTCCAGGCCACGGCGCTGGTGAACGAGGTCTACCTCAAGCTCGTGGACCAGAGCCGTGTGCGGTGGCAGAACCGCGCACAATTCTTCGCCGTTGCCGCCCGCGCCATGCACCGCATCCTGGTCGACTACGCCCGTGCGCGCGGAAGCGAGAAGCGGGGCGGCGGGCAGTCGCCCGTGACGCTGGAGGACATCGAGGCGGGTGCGGAGACCGGGCTGGATGGCCTGCTGGATCTCGACGACGCGCTCGAGCGGCTGGCCGGGCTCGAGCCTCGACAGGCCAGGGTCGTGGAGATGCGGTTCTTCGCCGGCCTTTCCACGGACGAGATCGCCGAGGTGCTGGACGTATCGGCCGCGACAGTCGATCGGGACTGGCGGGCGGCGCGCGCCTGGCTCACGGTCGCGATGAGGCCGTAGGCGGAGATCCCATTGGACACGGAACGCTCGGCCCGGGCTCGTCGGATCTTCGAGCGCCTCCTCGAGGCGGACGACGAGGAACGGACCCGGACGCTCGCCGAGCTGGCCGGCACCGACCCGGAGATGCACGGGGAGGTCGCCGCGCTCCTGGCGGCCGACGCCGATCCGGCGAGCCTCCTTCGCGACGACGTGCCACCCATCGCAGGGATCCTGGCGGAAGCGCTGGTCGGTGAGTCGGCGGCGGCCGAGGAGCGTGATCGTCGCATCGGCGAACACGTCGGACCGTATCGCCTGGAGCGACTGCTCGGCGCCGGTGGTATGGGAAGCGTCTACGAGGCAGTCCGGATCGACGGCGAATTCGAGCAGCGCGTCGCGGTCAAGCTCATCAAGCGCGGCATGGACACCGATGAGATCCTGGCCCGCTTCCAGACGGAACGGCAGATCCTCGCGCGCCTCGTGCACCCGAACATCGCCAGACTCCTGGACGGAGGCGTGACGGCGGACGGTCTGCCCTGGTTCTCCATGGAGTTCGTGGACGGCATCGACATCGTCCGGTACTCCGACGAGCATCGCCTCTCCATGCGGGACCGGCTGGAGCTTTTCGCGGCGGCATGCGACGCGGTGCAGTACGCGCACGTCAATCTCGTCATCCACCGCGACCTGAAGCCGAGCAACGTGTTGGTGAACGCCGGCGGCCAGGTGAAGCTGCTCGACTTCGGCATCGCCAAGTTGCTGCCCGGCGACGGCGACTCACGCGTCGCCGCCACGCCGGCCACGCGCACGGGGCTCCGTCTGATGACGCCGGCGTACGCGGCGCCGGAACAGGTCCGCGGCGAGCCGCCGACCACGGCCACCGACGTGTACGCGCTGGGCGGCATCCTGTACGAGCTGCTGGCGGGACGCCGCGCCATGCCGACCGATCTGGAGGGCGCGGCGCTGGAGACGGCCATCCTCACGACGATACCGCAGCCGCCGTCCAGCGTTTCCCCGGATCGGCGTCGATCGGGCGTGTCGCGCGATCTCGACAACGTCTGCCTGATGGCGCTGCGCAAGGAGCCGGAGCGGCGCTACGCGACGGCCAGCGATCTGGCCGCGGACATCCGTCGGAGCCTGAGCGGGCACCCGGTGAGCGCGACTCGCGATTCGCGCCTCTACCGCACGCGCAAGTTCGTCTCACGCCATCGGAGCGGCGTGCTCGCGGCCGCCGCGGCCGTGGTGCTGCTGGCGGCGATCGTGACCACGTACACCGTTCGCCTGCGCTCGGAGCGCGACGTGGCGCAGCTGGAGCTGGCCAAGGCCACGCAGGTTTCCAACTTCGTGACGTCGCTGTTCTCCGACGCGAGCCCCACGCAGACCCACCGCGCCGACATCACGGCGCGGCAGCTCGTGGATCGGGGCGCGTCGCGCATCTCTTCGGAACTCGCGGGCCAGCCGGAGGTCCAGGCGACGCTGCGGTCCGTCATCGGCGGCGTCTACACCGACCTCGGCCTCTTCCCGCAGGCCGACTCGCTACTCGCCGCCGCGGCGGCGCAGGACTCGCTGGTCTACGGGCCGCGCGATCCCGAAGTCGCCGTCACCCTGCACCGCCTCGGGGAGCTGGAGCAGGCCGAAGGCCGCTTCGCCGCCGCCGATTCGCTCCTGCGGTCGGCGCTCGCGATCGAGCTGCAGGCCGGAAGCCGGAGCCGCGCCGACGTTCCGGTTACGCTCGTGGATCTTGCCGAGGTGGTCAACCTGGCCGGCAGTCCGGACTCGGCCATCGCCCTGTACGAGCGCGCGCGGCGCCTCGGCGAGGGCGTCTGGAAGCCGCGCAGCGCGGAGCTGGGCCGCCTGTTGATGGGCGAGGCGAAGGTCCTGACGCTCGCGCACCGCAGCGCCGAAGCGCTGCCGCTGATCGTGCAGGCGGAGGGAATCCTGCGCCAACGGCTGGGGAGCGACCACCCCGATGTGCTCCAGGCGGTCTACTACCACGGCTACATCCTGAGCAACCTGGGCCGGTACGCGGAGGCGGAGCGCGTGCAGCGCGAGGGGCTGGCGCTGGACCGCAAGGTGTACGGCAACGACCATCCCGACATCGCCTACGACCTGAACAACCTCGCCATGACGTTGCGGGCCATGGGCAAGCTCGACGCAGCGGATTCCCTGTTCCGCGAGACGCTGGCGTTCCGGGCGCGGGTCGACGGCACGAACCACTACGAGTACGGCGTGACGCTCAACGACTTCGGGTTGGCCAAGCTCGATCGCGGCGATCTGGACACGGCTCGCGTGTTGTTCGCGCAGGCCGTCCGCGTGGTGGGAGCAGCGCTCGGCCCCGGCCATGCCTACACCGTGGCCGTGCGCTTCAATCTCGGGAGAGCCCTGGCCGACGCGGGCCGGCAGGCCGCCGCGGCGCGAGTCTTCGAGCAGAACCTGGGCTACGATTCGACGTCCGCGATGGCCGCCCGCAGCCGCGTCTGGCTCGCCGTCTCACTCGCCGCCCTGGGCGACTCGGCGCGAGCCGCCGCCGAGTTCAGACGGGGCATCGCCGCGGCGCGTGCCCGCCTGGACTCGGGCAGCTACGAGCTCGGCGGCGCACTGGTGAAGTACGGGTCCTATCTCTGCTCCACGGGCGCGGCTCCACGCGGCACGGCGCTGGTGCGCAAGGGGATCAGCGACATGGCGAGACACGACACCGGCGGAGCGGTTCGCCCGGGCGTGCTCGTGGCCCGCACGCAACTCGGCGCGTGTCTCATCCGAGACGGTAACCCGCGCGAAGCCGAGCCGCTGCTGGCGCAGACCCAGCGCACCCTGGCGGCGCGGTACGGCGCAGACGACTATCGCGCGGCCGCCGCCGAGGCGCGGCTCGAGCAGGCGGAGAGCGCCCGGGCGGCCGGGCCCGGCGGCTAGCGTCTCGGCACGTACTGCATCGCCACCGCGCCGGAGGCGAACTCCGCCTGGCCCACGAGCTTCAGGTCGAGGCGCTTCGACAGCCCCGCGAACAACGCCGGTCCGTGGCCCGCGATCCTGGGATGCACGACGATCTCGTACTCATCGATCAATCCCAGCTCCGCCAACGCCAGCGGTAGTGTCACGCCGCCCGTGAACAGTCCCTTGCCCGGCTCCTGCTTGAGCCGCCGAACGGCCGTTCCCAGGTCCCCGCGCACCAGCTCGGCGTTCCAGTCGACCCGGTCCAGGGTGCTCGACACGACGTACTTCTTCGTCGCGTCGATCGTTCGGGCGAAGGGCTCCATCCAGGGCGCCATGCCATCGGGCATCACCCCCGTCCGCGCCCACGGCAGCCATGCCACTTCCATCATGTCGTACGTCACCCGGCCGATGAGCAGGGAATCCGCCTGGGCGATGCCCTCGGTCGCGTGACGATGCAGGTCTTCGTCCGGGATCGCCGCGCGATGATCGCAACACCCGTCCAACGTGATGTTGATGGAATACCGAAGGGGTCGCATCGCGTAATCGTATCGCCGAAGGGATAGACGAGCAACCGTTCACTTCGCGCCCGGTGTCCGTCGAGCGCGTTTCGCCGGTTTCGAGCGACGGCGCTCCTGAACCCGCTCCTTCGCCAGCTTCGTGACGAGCCCGACCGGGATCGGGTCGCTGAGCGGAAACCGGAGCGTCCCTTTCCCGGCCCGATAGGGTGCGATTGCCGCCCCGTGCTTCTTCACCATGCCGGCGGTGACGGGATAGACGCTCACATGCGCCTTGAAGGCCGCGATATAGAGCAGATAGCGCCCATCCAGGTCGAACGTCGGCATGCGATAGCTGATCCGTTCCGTGATGCCGGGCGCCGCGGCGCGAATCGCCCGACGCAGCTGCCTGAGCGCCTTACGGGCCCCGGGCGGAGCCTTCGCGATGTAATCGGACACCGACGCGGTTGCCGGCATTCTTCTTCACCTCAGGTCATCAGGAGCCGGTGTTCCCGCCGCGCGACTTGCCCTTCCGCTT
>JBJKRG010000110.1:0-8223 GCA_046704805.1 Gemmatimonadaceae bacterium | reverse complement strand
CCCGTGGTCATCCGGCGCACCGATTCCGCCAACGCCCCGACCTCGTCGCCGGACACGTAGTCCAGCTCGTGGCGGAGCTGTCCGGTCGCGACGGTGTCGGCATGGCGCTCCACCGAGTCGAGTCCCTTCGTGAGCCGCGCCGCGCCCCAGTAGGACAGGGCCAGCGCCAGCAGCAGCGCCACGAGAGGGAAGGGCAGGAAGCCCACCAACTCGCTGCGGAGGTCGCCCAGGAACTGGCCCGCCTGCAGCGTGGTGACCACGAATCCGGCGGCGGTCCCGTCGCGGCGCCGGACCGGGACCTCGGCGGACAGCACCGAGCCACTGGCGGTGAAGTAGACGCCCGTGACCCCGGCGCGACCCGCGGCGAGGCTGTCGCCGAGGCCGGGCGGGGGGTCCCACGCCTGCAGGTACCTGGCCTGGTCTGCCTGCCAGCTTGCCCGCACCAGCACACGCCACACCCCGGTGGAGTCGGGCCGGACCACCTCGAGCCCGTTCACCAGCTCACTCTCGGTGGCACCGTTGGCCACCCAGGCATGGAGCAACGCCGAGCGGACGTGCCGGAATGCCTCGGTCTGGCGGCCCTCCACCGCGATGACGTCCAGCGACTCGGCGGGGACCACGAGCCGGACACTCCGCACCAGGCCCAGGAGCCGGTCCCCGTGCGCGGCGGCCAGCTCGTGCCGCAGGCTGAGGTACACCGGGACCATGATCACGACCAGCGTGAGCACGACCGCCGCAGCGCTGATGGCGGCCATCTTGAGCCGGAAGGGGAAGCGGATTGTGCCGCGTGTTTCGAGCGGCTGAGTCAGAGGGCCGTCCTCCATGGCGGGCGGCGAAAAGTTAGGCCGGGTCGGAGGGGGTGTAAAGCGTGGACGCACCAGCGCTTTGCGCTCGGGGGGGGCGGGGGTAGCTTACGTCTTCGCATACGGAGGCGTGATGGGCCACGACGGCCTGATGGTCAGTGTTTCGGGGATTCGCGGTCGGGTGGGTGAGGCGCTCACCCCCGAGGTGGTGGCGCGCTACGCCTCGGCGTTCGGGGCCTGGGCCCGCTCGGCCGGGGGGTCGGGCACCGTGGTCCTGGGGCGGGACAGCCGCGTGTCCGGTCCGATGTTCCATCGGATCGCGACCGGGGCGTTGCAGGCCGTGGGCTGCACCGTCATGGACATCGGCCTGACCACGACCCCCACCTGCCAGCTGGCGGTGGAGCACCACCATGCAGCCGGTGGCCTGATGCTGTCGGCCAGCCACAACCCCATCGAGTGGAACGCCCTGAAATTCATCGGGCCGACCGGGCTGTTCCTGGAGGCGGCGGAGGGGGCGGCCATGCGGGCTCTGGCCGACGCCGGCATCCCCTACGCCGCGTGGGACGAGCTGGGGGTGGTGGAGGGCGACGATCGTGCGATTCTGCGACACATCGAGCGTGTCGTCTCGCTTCCATACGTGGACGTGGATGGGCTGCGGCGCCGGCGCTACAAGGTGGCGCTCGACTGCTGCCGGGGCGCGGGCGGCGTGATCATGCCGGCGTTGCTCGAACGCCTCGGCTGTGTGGTGAGCACCATCAACGGTGAGCCGGACGGACGCTTTCCGCGGTCGCCCGAACCCATCGCCGGGAACCTTGGCGACCTGGAACGGTTCGTGCAGGAGACGGGGGCGGACGTCGGGTTCGCCGTCGATCCGGACGTCGACCGGCTCGCCATCGTGTCGAACGAGGGGCGGGCGATCGGCGAGGATTACACCCTGGCCCTGGCCACGCGGCTGGTGCTGCGCCACCGGAAGGGCCCCGTGGTGACGAATCTCTCGACCAGCCGTGTGGTAGAAGACGCTGCCGTCGCCGGGGGCTCGACCCTGATCCGGGCGCCGGTAGGCGAGGTGAACGTGGCGGTGAAGATGCGTGACACGGGAGCGGTGGTGGGGGGTGAGGGCAACGGCGGGGTGATCCTCCCCGACGTGCACTTGGGGCGGGACGCGCCGGTGGGCGCGGCGCTCGTGCTCCAGCTCATGCTGGAGGAGGCGCGGCCGCTGTCGGCGATCGTCGCCGACCAGCCGGCGTACGTGATCGTGAAAGACAAGCTGGACCGGCCCGACGCGAGTCTGGACCGGGTGTACGCGGCGCTCGAGGCCGCGTTTCCCGGGGCGGCGGCGGACCGACAGGACGGACTGCGGTTGAGCTGGGACGACCGGTGGGTGCACGTGCGGCCTTCGGGCACCGAGCCGATCGTGCGGGTGATCGCCGAGGCACCCACAGAAGTGGAGGCCCGGCGGCTGGTGCGGGAATCGCGGGCGCCGCTGGATGCGCTCGCCGGCGAATAGAGAGGACGAAGAGGTATGTGCGGAATCGTGGGGTACGTCGGACCGCGGATCGCGACGCCGATGCTGATCGAAGGGCTGAAGCGGATGGAGTACCGCGGGTACGATTCGGCGGGGGTGGCCCTGCTGGGTGACGACGGGGTGGACATGCGGCGCGCCAAGGGCAAGATCGCGGTGCTGGAGTCGACGGTCGCGGCGCGCCCGATTGCGGGGACGGTCGGGATCGGCCACACGCGGTGGGCCACGCACGGGGCGCCGAGCGAGAAGAACGCCCACCCGCAGCGCGACTGCGGGAACACGATCGCCGTGGTGCACAACGGCATCATCGAGAACTACGGGGTGCTGCGGAAGCAGCTCCTGGAGTCGGGGCACGTGTTCAAATCGGACACCGACACCGAGGTGCTGGCCCACCTGATCGAGGCGGCGTTCGAGGGGAACCTCGAGGACGCCGTGATGGCGGCGCTCAACCTGGTGGAGGGGACCTACGGCATCGCCGTCATCTCGAGCCGCGATCCGGACAAGATCGTGGCGGCGCGGAAGGGGAGCCCGCTGCTCCTCGGGCTGGGCGAGGGCGAGAACTACGTGGCGAGCGACGTGGCGGCCATCCTGCAGCACACGCGGCAGGTGGTGTATCTCGACGACGGCGAGATGGCGGTGCTCACGCGCGACGGCTACCGCGTGCTGGACCTCGAGGCGAACGACGTGCCGAAGGGCGTGAACCGCATCGACTGGGATCTGGACCAGATCGAGAAGGGGGGATTCGAGCACTTCATGTTGAAGGAGATCTTCGAGCAGCCGCAGACCATCGAGAACACGATGCGCGGCCGCCTGGTGAAGGAGGAGGGGTTCTCGAAGCTCGGCGGGCTGAACCTGAGCAAGACCGAGATGCTGGAGCTGGAGCACGTAATCATCACCGCCTGCGGGACGAGCTGGCACGCCGGGCTCATCGGCAAGCTGATGCTGGAGGACGTGGCCCGGCTGCGCGTGGAGGTGGAGTACGCCTCGGAGTTCCGCTACCGGAATCCGATCGTGGACGACCGGACGCTGTGCGTCGTGATCTCGCAGTCCGGGGAGACGGCGGACACGCTGGCGGCGATGCGCGAGGCGAAGCGCCGCGGCGCCAAGACGCTGGGACTGGTGAACGTGGTCGGCTCGACGATCGCCCGCGAGGACGACGGCGGCATCTACCTGCACGCCGGGCCAGAGATCGGCGTGGCGTCCACGAAGGCGTTCACGAGCCAGGTGATCGCGCTGGCGCTGCTCACGCTCAAGCTGGCGCGGCTGCGGACGCTGTCGGTCGAGCACGGACGCGCGATCGCGCAGGCCATGGAAGCGCTGCCGGCGCAGGTGCAGTCGATCCTCGACCGGGCGGGGGAGATCGAGAAGATCGCCGATCGGTTCCGCGACGCGACGAACTTCCTGTACCTGGGGCGGGGCTACAACTTCCCGGTCGCCCTCGAGGGCGCGCTGAAGCTGAAGGAGATCAGCTACATCCACGCCGAGGGGTATCCGGCGGCGGAGATGAAGCACGGGCCCATCGCGCTCATCGACGAGAACATGCCGGTGGTGTTCATCGCGCCGCACGACAGCGTGTTCGAGAAGGTCGTCTCGAACATCAGCGAGGTGAAGGCGCGGGGCGGGCGTGTCATCGTGATCACGAGCCGAGACGAGCCGAGCCTCGAGGGGAAGATCGACTTCGAGATCCGGATCCCGGAGACGATCGACATGCTCTATCCGGTGCTCACCGTGCTGCCGCTGCAGCTCCTGGCGTACTACATCGCCGCGAAGCGCGGGCTGAACGTGGATCAGCCGAGGAATCTGGCGAAGAGCGTGACGGTGGAGTGAGGGGCAGGGCGCGGCCGACCGTGTAGGGTGCCGCGGCCGCGGCCGCGGGTGTCGGGCACCGTAGCGCCGTTTGGCGCCTTCATACCTCAGGGTGACGACCGTGCGCGCTATGCAGCGGGGCTCCGCAGCATAGCACTCTCAAGACACAATTTCTAATCTTTCTAATGCCGTGCGGCAGCGGGGGTTGGCTTGCTGCTTCGCGGACCGGCTCACATGATTCGCTGCAGAGAAAGGTGCAGTGATTCGTGCAGCTTCGCAGCATATCATGGCTGCATAATTCGTAGTTAGAGCGACGAACGATGGTGAACGTACTTCAAGTCTTTGCCGCCATGGATCGCGAAATGGCGCGGCGCGGCTTCAATCTGGAGAGCGAGCGGTACGATGCGGAGTCGTTTGGCCACCGCACTCACAGCTATCGTCGCAACCAGAAGTCGGCGGCCTCGCTTCTCTGGGACGCCCGCGATGAGTGGTTCATTTTGCAGGGCGGTATTCCCTGGCGAGATCTGGCGTACTACAAGGAAGCTCGCACCTCCGACGCCAGCCCAGAGCACGTTGTCGCAGTCCTTCTTCAAGGTTCCGATGCCGCGCTCTAACGAGGCGCTGCTGCCGTCGGTGGGAATGGAAGCGGCTTGCTCGCTACGCTCGCATGCCGCAACTATTATGAACCGCCGTGGCAGAGCGCCGCGACGTTAGACAACACATACACTCCACAACGCATGAGGAGGCGTGAGCGACATTCCTACAGCTGAGGCGCAAGAGAGGGGCCTCTCCGGAAGTGACACGTTCCGCATGTCACATGTAGTTTACCTCAACGCGCAGCATCGCGATTGGGGTGCTGTCCGCCTCAACATTGAAGCGCTGAAGGCATTCACAGACACAATTGAGGTGTCGGAGCGGGCCGCCTTGGCGGCCCATCGAACAGAAGTTCGCGCGTTCATCGAGAAAGGTGGCCTGGCCGCTGGGTTAGCATACCCGTGGAGCACTGCCGCTCTCGACGCCTTGGAGTACATCAACTACGAACACCTCAAGATCGCTTCGGGCTTTGAACTCCATCTCAAGGCCCGTCTCCTCGCGCGGGATGTCGTGTTGCATGTCCTCGATGCTGGGGCTGGGCCATACAGGGCGCTCGCGGAAGCTCAGCGAGACCGGCCGATCCGGACGGCAGAGGTGCTGGCCGTGGCCGGCTTTCACTTCGATGGGAAGGTCAACTATCTGCCAGGGCTGACCCCATCATCGCTCAAACTTTCTTGGCTGACCGGCAAACCGGCGTACCGGGCGGCTCTGGACCTGGACGACACGGCTCTCGATGTCATCGAAGACTATCGTGAACTGCGCAACCAAATCCATCTGCCAGGAGAGATAGTTGAGACGCCCGCTCTACAGGCGCTCGGGAGACCCGCAGTCGACTATCTTGTGCCGTTCATTAATAAGGAGATTGTCGCTTGGTCGAACCAGTTAATTGCCAGTCGCGCCTTCACGTTCCGGCGGCTTCCTGAGCTCCAGTAAGACAGGAGAACGCAGACAGAAGTGCGGGGTCCGGCCGCGTGTTGTCTAACTTGGCGCTGCTGCCGCGGGCGGGGGTTAGGGAGGCGGCTTACTCGCTGCGCTCGCACGCCGCAATTGTTATACGCCGCCACGGCAGATCGCCGCGACGTTAGCTAGCGATGGGACATCATGACTGCTCGATTTCGCGTGAGGAAGACGGAGTTTTCCAAGGGCCGATTTCTCGCCAAGGGACGGGTCATCGACGGAGATGTCCACACCGGCCAAGTCATTTGGCTGCCGTACGGCCTCGACGTACCGGTCGACGTCGTCCCGCCGACTAGCGGCAGTTCCGGAGCGACCACGTTAACGACGCTCGTTCTTCGATATCGCGACGAGGCGGAGCACGAACGATGGAAGGCGATGAAGCTGGCCGGTACAACTGTGGATTTGCGGGAACCGAACGAAGAACCACCGTTTCCCTTGGGGCTTGATGCAGCTCCATGGAGCGACGGGAAGCACCGCCATAAGCCGGTTCGATATGGACCGGATCCCGACGACGACTAAGGGTCGCGGACCCGGGCGGCGTGCTGGCCGCTAGCTAACGAGGCGCTGCTGCCGGCGGCGGGAGCTAGGGAGGCGGCTGGCTCGCTGCGCTCGCAGGCCGCAATTGTTATAGACCGCCGCGGCAGATCGCCGCGACGTTGGGCGCACCACCGACAGGAGGTGGGGGTATGGAAATCCGGCTGGTGCTGATCGGATCAAGTGCCGCTCTCGTTGGGTTGGTCATTCTCTCCAGCCTTCGTCGCACTGGGCGTATGGGGATCAACCTGAGAGTCCGAGCCTGTCCCGTCTGTCACGCCCCGGATAAAGGAGTGCGGGCGCCGACCTCCTTGAAGCAGGCGCTTTGGGGTGGTTGGACGTGTGCTAAGTGCGGGGCCGAGCTTGACAAGTGGGGTGCGGAGATTGCGAAGCGGGGCGCCTAACGAGGCGCTGCTGCCGTCGGCGGGAGCGGAGGCAGGTTGCTCGCTTCGCTCGCTTGCCGCAATTGTTATGAGCCGCCACGGCAGATCGCCGCGACGTTATGCAGGTGACAATCTGGTCAGGAGAGGCAACCGGTACGACCGGTCCGCCAACCAAGGAAGGAGCGATGCGAGCTGAGAAGCGAACGAGCCAACTCATCGGTGTTTCCGGCGTACACTTCGTCGCTGCACGCCTTAGTCATCTCGGCTTCCATGCGGTCCCGACGAGCCGAAATGTGGAAGGCCCCGATCTGCTCGTGAGCAGTATCAGCGGCGCTCAATCGTTGGCCATTCAAGTGAAGACAACCGAATGGGCAGAGAGAACACGAGGCAGGGGCAAGGCAAAGAAACCCGATCATCTTGAGTGGGACATTGGCTGGAGTTCGGCACGCATCAACCACCCCCACTTGTTCTTCGCCCTGGTCGATCTGAAGCATTACCACGGCCTGCCGGATGTCTATGTACTGCCTTCTGCGGTCATCTACGCCTACTTTCGCGCGGGCGACCCAGCCACATGGCCGCGAGCTCGCTACCATCCGCCGATCGCGGACGTCGAGCGATTCAAGAACGATGCGGGATGGGAGCTCTTACGGGAAGAGTTGAACGCGTCCACTGCATAACGAGGCGCTGCTGCCGTCGGCGGGGAAGGAGGCGGCCGGCTCGCTGTGCTCGCTGGCCGCAACTATTATGGAACGCCGCGGCAGATCGCCGCGACGTTAGGCAGACCACAGGGGGCTAGGCGATGTGGAGGCTGTCGGGGTTCATAGGCGGCTTGGTGGTCCTTGCGCTCTTGGCTGGCCCCGTCGCGGGGCTGGTGGAACGCTCCGCTCTGCGTCCTCCGCGTCCCGAGGGTCTCCCGGATGTCCTGTGGAAGGAGTTGCTGGAAGGAGCGGATCGCGGGAAGTGGTTTGGAACGCTTGAGCGCTGGCTACTGTATTTCGCATTCTTAGTCAACGCGCCAGCGCTGGTGGCTGCCTGGTTCGCGTTCAAGCTCGCGTCGAAATGGGAGGTATGGAAGAATGTCATCCGCGTGCCGACACAGCTGGACGGGATGACAGACGCGGAATGGTTCGCCTTTACTCACAGGTTCGGGTCGTGGGTCCTACAGCGATTTTGGGTTGGAACGCTCGCCAATACCCTTCTGGCAATGGCGATCGCATGGCTGAGTCGGAGTTGGCCTTTCCTTGTTCCGCCCTTCCACCACTAGTGGCGATCGGGCTGCCTAACGAGGCGCTGCTGCCGACGGCGGAGGGGAGGGAGGCGGCTTGCTCGCTGCGCTCGCATGCCGCAACTATTATGAACCGCTGCAGCAGAGTGCCGCGGCGTTAGGTGGGCGATCGGACATCTCTCAAGGGGGTGGCGATGGCGCGCGTCAAGATAGAGGAAATCATCGACAGTCTCAGCAGCGAAATGCGCCGTGCCCTTGCCGACGCCGTGAACGAGACGGTAGATGATGCGGACTTCAACGATCTCGCGCTGTTTCGCGCGTTCAAGCGGGCGGTTGGCCGCAAGTGTAGCACCTGGGAGCGAGTCCCCGATCGCTATGTGCAGGATGATTCAGGACAGG
>JBJKRG010000109.1:0-5430 GCA_046704805.1 Gemmatimonadaceae bacterium | reverse complement strand
ACGTCCCCACGTTCCACGTGACCGCTCGCAAGACGCTGTTCAGCACCGGCGCGTACACGATGCTCGGCCCTATCCAAGGACCGGCATACGCGGTGTCCGCGGATGGCCAACGCTTCGTCATGGCCCGACGGGAAGGCGGAAGCCAGGAGCAGCTGGTCCTGTCGCAGAATTGGGTGGCCGGGCTGCCGGGCCAGGGCGCTCCATGACCGTCGACGCCCTAAGAAACTCCCTCGCCGACCGCTACCGCATCGAGCGTGAGCTGGGGCAGGGCGGGATGGCCACGGTGTACGTGGCGCACGACGTGCGTCACGATCGCGCCGTTGCGCTCAAGGTGCTGCGCCCGGAGCTGGCGGCCGCCATCGGCGGCGAGCGATTCCTGGCCGAGATCAGGACCACCGCCCGGCTCCGACATCCGCACATCCTCCCACTCTTCGATTCGGGGGACGCCGGCGGGCTGCTGTACTACGTAATGCCGCTGGTCGAAGGCGAATCGCTGCACCAACGGCTGGCGCACGACGGGAAGCTGCCGCTCGGCGACGCGCTCCGCATCACGCGCGAGGTGGCGGGCGCGCTATCGCACGCGCACGGGCAGGGCGTGATTCACCGCGACATCAAGCCCGAGAACATCCTGCTCGACGGCGAGCACGCGCTGCTCACCGATTTCGGCATCGCGCGTGCCCTGAGCGGGGCCGACGATGCACGGCTCACCGCCACCGGCCTCGCGCTCGGCACGCCGCTGTACATGAGCCCGGAGCAGTCGGCGGGCGACCCGCTGGTCGATGAGCGCAGCGACCTCTACAGCCTGGCGTCGGTGCTGTTCGAGATGCTGGCGGGGCGGCCGCCCTTCGTCGGCAACTCGCCGCAGTCCGTCCTCGTGCAACGGTTCACGCAGCCGGCGCCGCGGCACTCGACGCTGCGTCCGGATGCGCCGGAGTCGGTGGACGCGGCGCTCCATCGCGCGCTGCAGCGCGATCCCGCCGAGCGCCAACCCACCGTGGAGCGGTTCGCGGCGGCGCTGGCGGACGACGGCCCGGCGCGAACGACGGCCGCCGACCGGTCCATCGCCGTGCTCCCGTTCGAAGACATGAGCCCCGACCACGACAACGAGTACTTCGGCGACGGCGTCGCCGAAGAGATCATCAATGCGCTCACGCGGCTGGATGGGCTGCGCGTGGCGGCACGCACGTCGGCGTTTTCGTTCAAGGGGAAGCGTGAGGATCTGCGCGTGGTGGGGGAGAAGTTGAACGTCGCGACGGTCCTCGAGGGCAGCGTGCGAAAGGCGGGCAACCGACTCCGCATCACGGCGCAGCTCATCACCGCGGCCGACGGCTATCACCTCTGGTCGGAGCGCTACGACCGCGACCTCACCGACGTGTTCGCAGTGCAGGACGAGATCGCCGCGGCCATTGCGGACAAGCTCGAGATCACGTACGTGAAGCCGCGGGGCTCGCAGAGCGCTCCGGTGCCGACGCCGCAGGTGGAGGCGTACGACACCTACCTGAAGGGCCGCGCGCTGGTGCAGAAGCGCGGCCCCGGGTTGCGCGAGGCGCTCGCATGCTTCGAGCGCGCCGTGGAGCTCGATCCGACCTCGGCCCGCGCGCACGCCGGCATCGGCGATGCGCTGTGGTGGCTCGCCTACTACCACATGGTGCCCCGTGCCGAGGCAATGGCCCGGGCGCGCACCGCGGTGGCCCGCGCCCTGGAGCTCGACCCCGACTGTGCGGAGGCGCTGGGTACCAGCGCGAATATCGCCTTTGGCGACGATTGGGACGTTGCCACGGCGCTCCGCCTGATGGAACGCGCGCTCGAACTCGATCCGCACCAGGGCGACCTGCGCATGCAGTACACGACCCGTGTGCTGTGGCACACGCACGCTGACGCCGACCGCGTGATGGCGGAAGTACGCCGCGCCGTTGAGGACGATCCGTTGAGCCCGCTGTTGCATGCCAACGCCTCCATCGCCCTCGTGGCCGCCGGTTGGCCGCGCGAGGCGATGCAGATGGCCGAGCGTGCCATGGAGCTCGGTCAGGGTACGTGGCTCGGATACTTTGCCATAGCTACGGTCGGCTGCGCCTCGCGGGACTTCACACGGGCACTCCCGGCGGCCGAGGCCGGGCTCCAGCTCTCGGGGCGCCACCCCTGGATGCTCGCCATGCTGACGCAGGCTCATGCCGGTCTGGGACATAGTACCCGCGCGCAGGGCGCGTACGACGAGATGCGGGCACGCGCAGTCAACGACAGCGTGGACTCCGTCTGGCTATGCATCGCCGCGATCGCGCTGGGCCGCCTGGACGAGGCCATGGATCACGCGATGCGCTCGGTCGAGGATCGCGAGCTGTTCGGACCGTGGCTCGGTCTGGTTCCGGGTTCGGAAGCGCTCAAGGAGCATCCGCGATTCCCGGAGTTGATACGGAAGGCGGGGATGCCCGCCGGGGGGATCGCCAGACCGCGGAGCGCATGATGACCGATGCCATCGGACGCCTGTCTTCGGCTCTTTCCGACCGCTACCGCATCGAGCGTGAGCTGGGACAGGGCGGGATGGCCACCGTGTATCTCGCCCGCGATCTCAAACACGAGCGTGAAGTCGCGATCAAGGTCCTGAAGCCCGAACTGGCCGCACGGATTCGCAACGCCGCGGGGCAGTGACCCGGGCGTCTACTTCGCTGGCACTGCCAACCACTTCTTCACCAACCGCTCCGCCGTCGCGATCGGATCGCCCGAGGGCTCGGTCCGGTACACCGGCGTCATCTCGTGCGACCAGTGCTGCTCCCACGTGCACGACGCCGCGGCGTACGGCTTGCGGTCGAATGGCTTGCCGCTGCCGAGCGACGCGTCCAGGGCGTTGAAGAACGCCATCCACCGCGGCAGGAAATACGAGGAGAACATCCCCTCCCATTCCTTGAACGCGTAGAGGTTCAGATCGTCGTTCTGCCCCTCGGTGCACTTGGTGCCCCAGAGGGTGATGATGTTCCGCGCATTCCACTCGTACAGCCGCCGCTCGGCGCCCGTCGTTCCCCACCGGCGGGCGGCCGCAATCCAGCGGCCGAGCAGGAATTCCGGCCGCGTGCCCACGAGCGCGTCGAGGTCGAGGAGCAGCTTCGCGATCCTCTCCTGCGCCGCGATCATCGCCGGGCGATCCTTCCGCTCGTACGCGGCGTGCACGCTGTCCACGAGCGGCAGCCCCAGCTCGCCCAACACCTGCCGCGTCAGGTTCACGACGTCGTACCGGTACGCGTCATTGCCGCCGAGCGCCGGCGCGGCCGCGAGCAGGGAGTCCAGGGCCGCGCGGAGTTCCTTCGAGTCGTACGGGGGAATCGGCCCGGTCCGGTACGCCCGCCCCTTCATATAGAATTGGGGGCGCTCGGCGAGGAAGTTCCCCGTCTCCGCCGCCGACCGGAACGCCGTGGCGAGCAGCAGCTTCCAGGCGCTCCACGCCGAAGGGTCGAAGCGCCCGTAGCGCCGCGTGATGTACGCGCGGGTCCAGCGCGCGATGTCCGGCGTGCTGTCGCGCCACACCTGGTCCATCACGAAGTCCTCCACGATGGGATTGGCGCCGAATCCCTCCATCGTCATGCCCAGTCCTTCCATGCGTCCGTGGTCCGGACTCCGGATCGCGGTGTCCAGATTGGCGGCGATCTTCGGCAGGTTGCCGTTGACGCTCACCTTGCCGCCGAAGTTGTACAGCACGTTGAACACCCAGGGCTTGCCGTAGAATGCGTGGCGCGTCTTCCACGCGGGCACGGCGTCGTCCCAGAGGTCGAGCACGATCATGTGATCGTTGGGCACCGCGCCGAGCAGCGCTTCGGTCTGCGGGGGCTGCCAGAACTTGGCCTCGTTCACCAGGAACCAGGCCTGGATCACCCAGGTGGCGCTCGTGTCCGCCGAGTGCATTGCCGAGTAGATCGCGCGGCCGATGCCGGCCAGGAAGGTGGAGTCGTTCGACGGCGGGTTGATCTCGTTGAACGGGTCGGCGGCGTACAGGTGGTCGGTGCCGAAGAGCTGCGTCTCACGCTGGATGAACGCACGCCCCATGCGCTGGAAGAGCGAGTCGTGCGGATCGAGGAAGTAGGTCCCCGGGAACCCGGCCGACCAGTTGCCCGTCTGGTGCAGATTCACGCCCGGGTAGACCTGCGTGATCGACTTCGGCACGTGGCCGGTGAAGCCCTGGAGGATCGGCGTCATGCCGAGCGAGCGCTCGCGTGCGAGGATCTTCCGCTCCAGCGCCACGTGGCCGTCGATCCAGCTATCGGGGAGCGGCCCGCCGAGCCCGTCGATATTCGCCATCCATCCCCAGGGCAGGTACGCGGGCCCGACGAGGAAGGCGCCGATCTGCTTCCGGCTGAACCCGAACTGGCGGAGCACGTCGCGCCACACGCCCTCCTCACCCGTGATGGCCAGCGGCGCGTTCACGCCCTTGAGCGCCATCCAGTCGATCATCGGCTGCCAGTCGCTCCAGTTCCACCACGCCATGGAGTACGAGAATGTGCAGTAGTTGAAGAAGTAGCGGATGCGATAGCGCGTGGTGACGCGCACCGGCGCCGGCACGCGGGGCAGGGGCGTCGGGAGGGCGATCGGCGTCAGCGGGAGCGACGTGTTCCGGCCCGCGACGTGCTCCAGGTACCAGTTGAGCGCCGAGGCGATGGCGACACCGGAAGAGCCGCGGAGCATGATCCGGTTGCCGGCGTTGGCGACCTCGAAGACGTCGAGCCCGGCGCTGTCGGGGATCGCCGCGACCTCGAACTCGGCGGCGGCGTTGGGGACGACCCGGGCGATGAGGGCGCGGGCGGCGGCGAGGTCGACGGGGCGGGGCGTCTGTGCGGCAGCGGTCGCCGCCATGGCACCGGCGAGCACGAGCGTGCGGGCGGCGACGCGGGCGGAGCGGGCGACGCGGGCAGAAGTGGTCATGACGGTCTCGGGACGGCGGGGCGTGAACTGGCCGAAGTGGCGGGCAGCGGGGCCGCGTTAACGGAACGTTCAAATCGGCGCCTTCCGTCTGGCGGGCGTCGAGAGGATTGTACCATGTTTGGGCTGCCCCTGCACACCCTCGGAAAGCTCGCTGCCGCCGTCCCACGCTGCGGACGCCCGGCCCGTGAGCTCGGATGGGGCGTCGCGCCCGCTCTCTCCTGGACTGAGGTCGTCTCATGAACCGCCACGCTGCCTTCCACCGGTCTCGCCGAGGGTTCGCCGTCGCGATCACGGCGGCCCTCACCGCGATCGTACTCCCCACCGGAGCCCGCGCCCAGGATCCGACGACGCCCGCACCGCTCACCGCACTCCGCTGGCGCAGCGTGGGCCCCTACGTCGGCGGCCGGGTGGTCGCCGTCGCCGGCGTTCCGGGCAAGGTGAACCTGTTCTACATGGGCGCCGTGGACGGCGGGGTCTGGAAGAGCGACGACTACGGCAACGACTGGACGAACATCTCCGACAGCA
>JBJKRG010000108.1:0-25648 GCA_046704805.1 Gemmatimonadaceae bacterium | reverse complement strand
GCGCGGTGGGTAAACGCCCCCCGGGGGGGCCCCCGCCGGGGAGGCCGGGGTCAGCGGGGGGGGGGGGGGGGGGGTTGGGGGGAGAAACCCCCAAACACCCCCACACGGGGTTCCAACCATACGGCTCGGACGATGGTCTAACTCCCACACAGCAATCGACTTGGCCCCGTTGCCGGATGGCACGGGCCTTGCCTGATCCGGGGGGGACGGACCTCACCTCCGCCCGACGAGGACACGCGTGGATATCGCCCGACCGAAAAAGAAGAACACGAAGAAGTACGCGATGTACGCGGTCGGCGCCGTCGCGGTCGTCGCGGTCACGATCTTCCTGTCGCGATTGAAGCCGGCCGCCCCGACGGTGGACGGCGGCACGCTCTGGACCGACACCGTGAGCCGCGGCCCGCTGGTGATCGACGTGCGCGGGCCCGGAAATCTCGAGCCGGTGCACATCCGCCAGGTCGTGGCGGTGGCTCCGGGACGCATCGACAATCTCGTCGCGCAGCCCGGCGACCACGTGCAGCCGAACAGCGTGCTCATCGAGATGTCCAATCCCGACGTGGAGATCTCCGAGTTGACCGCCCAGCAGGCATGGGCGTCGGCACGGGCGCAGCTCATTCAGTTGCAGAGCACGCTCCAGAGCACCGATCTGGGGGAGCAGGCCACGATCGCACAGCTCCAGACGGCGCTGCTCACGGCGCGGAATGCCGCCAACGCCACCGACTCGCTGGCCGCCCGCGGGCTGGCGGCGGCCAACGACGTGTCGCAGAACCGGCGCACCGTGCAGGAGGACAGCGAGCGGCTGGCGATCGAGAAGCAGAAGCTCCAGATCGCGCGGCAGCAGGCCGACTCCCAGCTCGTGGCCCAGCGTTCGCAGGTCGAGCTGCTCAAAGCGCAGTACGAGGTCCAGGTCAAGCGGAAGCAGGGGCTGATCGTCCGCGCCGGCGACACCGGCGTCCTCCAGGAAGACAACGTGCTCGAGCTCGGCCAGTGGGTGAACGAGGGCACCATCCTCGGCAAGGTGGTCCAGCCCGCCAAGCTGAAGGCGGTCTTGCGAATTCCCGAAACTCAGGCCAAGGATGTCGCGTTGGGTCAGAAGGCGGTGATCGACACCCACAACGGGTTGATCCCCGGCCACGTGTCGCGGAAGGACCCGACCTCGCAGAACGGAACGGTCACGGTGGATGTGGCACTCGACGGTCCCCTCCCCGCCGGCGCGGTGCCCGATCTGAGCGTGGACGGAACGATCACGATCGACCGGCTGAACAACGTGCTGTATACCGGCCGGCCGGGCTACGGGGCCGGGTCGGGAACCGTCGGGCTGTTCAAGGTTGTCCAAGGAGGCAGCTACGCGGTGCGGACGACGGTGGAGCTGGGCCGGAGCTCGGTGAACCGGGTGGAGATTCTGCGGGGCCTGGCCGTGGGGGACACGGTCATTCTGTCGGACATGTCGCAGTGGGACGCGGTGGATCGCGTGCGGTGCAGCCCCAGGTGCCGGGTGGGACAGTAGCGGGGCCGTCTGCGCCGGACGACGTCAATCAATCGGAGAGGACCATGGAAACGACCGGGCAGCAGGGACAGGAACAGGGGCTGATCAGGCTCCAGGGCATCCGGAAAGTGTTCTACACCGACGAGGTGGAGACCCATGCGCTGTCCGACGTGCACCTCGAGATCCGGCAGGGCGAGTACATCGCCATCGCCGGACCGTCCGGGTGCGGCAAGACGACGCTCCTGTCGATCCTCGGGCTGCTCGATACGCCGACCGACGGTGAGTACCTGCTCGACAACCACCCGGTGGCCGGGCTCGATGCAGCCGACCGGGCCCGCGTCCGCAACCGGCAGATCGGGTTCATCTTCCAGGCCTTCAACCTGATTGGCGACCTCACCGTCTACGAAAACGTCGAGCTGCCGCTCACCTACCGCGGCATGAGCGCGGCCGAGCGAAAGGAGCGGGTGCACAACGCCCTCGACCGGGTGGGGATGTCGCACCGCGTGAAGCACTTCCCGGCGCAGCTCTCGGGCGGTCAGCAGCAGCGTGTGGCGGTCGCGCGCGCCGTGGCCGGCGATCCCGCGATCCTCCTCGCCGACGAGCCGACCGGAAACCTGGATTCGGCCAACGGCGAGCAGGTGATGGATCTCCTTCGCGAGCTGCACCGGAACGGCGCGACGATCTGCATGGTGACGCACGATCCGCGCTATGCCGCGCACGCGGACCGTTCGGTGAACCTGTTCGACGGGCGCGTGGTGGACGAGCAACCGACGGTGCCGGCGCACACGTAGTGGCGGGCGGCTGCGAGCGCGGCCACGTATCTTCTGAATCCGCGCGCCGACGGTCTCGCGCGCCGATCCGTTCGTTCTCCTCCGCCTCGCCCAGGCCTCCCACGCGGTCGAACCGATGATTTCCCTTCGCAACGTCGAGAAGAGCTACCCCATCGCCGGCGGGCAGACGTTCGTGCTCCGCCAGATCACGGCGGACGTCAATCCCGGCGAATTCGTGACGATCATGGGGCCGTCGGGGGCCGGCAAGTCCACACTGCTGGCGATCCTCGGCATGCTCGACGGTGCCTGGAACGGTGAGTACTACCTGTTCGACCAGGCGGTGCACAAGCTGAATACCAAGCAGCGTGTGGGCCTGCACAAGAAGTACGTCGGCTTCGTGTTCCAGCAGTACCATCTGCTCGACGATCTGACCGTCGCCGAGAATCTGGACATCCCGCTCTCGTACCGGGACATCAAGAAGTCGGAGCGGCAGGCGATCGTGGCCGACACGCTGGATCGGTTCGGGATGGTGGCCAAGAAGGATCTCTATCCGCGGCAGCTCTCCGGCGGCCAGCAGCAGCTCGTGGCGGTGGCGCGGGCCGTCATCCACCAGCCGTCCATTCTCCTCGCCGACGAGCCGACGGGCAACCTCCACTCGGCGCAGGGCGCCGAGATCATGGAGCTGTTCGCGAAGCTGAACAGGCAGGGGACGACGATCATCCAGGTGACGCATTCGGAGACCAACGCGGCTTACGGGAACCGGATCATCAATCTCAAGGACGGGTGGATCGTGTGAGGCGATGGGGCGGCGGACGGGACGGCTCCACGGCGGATCGCTGCCGGGATTGGTCTGGTGCGCACCGATCGCCACTCTGTTCATGGGGAGCGCGGATTGCCGCGGATCATGGCGGATCGGGCGGACGAGTGCGGTGGATGATTCAGTTCGACTGGACGGGACCACGAGGCTCCGCGTGAACGGTTCGACCGATCCTGGACGATGAACGATCTCCGACGCGCGATTCGCTCCCTGCGCAACCGTCCACTGTTCGCGGCGGTGGCGATCGTCACGCTCGCGCTCGGCATCGGGGCGACGACTACGCTGTTCACCATCGTGAATGCGGTGCTGCTGCGTCCGCTGCCGTATCCGCACGCCGACCGGATCGTGTCCATTTCGGAGATGGCGAACGGGAAGGACGGGGAGGTCGTCGCGGATCCTGATTTCTTCGCGTGGCGACGTGAGTCGCGGTCGTTCGCCGCGCTGGCGATGTACGGCTCCGACGGCGCGGTGCTCACCGGCCGCGGGAAGCCAGTGCGGCTCACTGGTGGTGAAGCGTCGGTCGGCTTCTTCCGCGTCCTCGGCGTGCAGCCGGCGCTCGGACGCGTGTTCCGGCCGGAGGAGGACGTCCCGCATGGGCCGAGGGTGGTCATCCTGGCGCACGATCTGTGGCAGCAGCGATTCGGCGCGGATTCCGCGGTCCTTGGCCGGGCGATTACACTCGACGGCAGCCCCTACACGGTGATCGGCGTGATGCCGGTGGGGTTCGCGATGCCGCGGCACGCGGAGTACTGGGTGCCGATGCAGCACGATTCGATTCCGAACAACCGCTCGATGTTCTTCTCGTTCGTGATCGGGCGGCTCAAACCGGGCGTATCGGCGGCCATGGCCCGCGCCGATCTCACGGCGATCAGTGCGCGGGTGACGACGCGCCTGAAGAGTTACGGGCCGACCACGAAGCCGCCGGTGCCCGTGGTCCTCGGCCTTCGCACCCGGGCGGCGGGCTCGGCGGCCCGGCCGCTGGAATTGCTCCTCGGCGCCGTGGGATTTCTCCTCCTCATCGCCTGTGCGAACGTGGCGAACCTGTTGCTCGCCCGCGCGGCATCCCGGCAGCGCGAATTCGCCGTACGCGTCGCCCTGGGCGCCTCGCGGTGGCGTCTCGCCCGCCAGCTCCTCGCCGAGAGCCTGGTGGTAAGCACGATCGGAGGCGCGGTGGGCCTGTCGATCGCGATCTGGTCGGTGGGATTCTTCGTGCGCATCAGCCCGGCGGCGGTCTCGCGCGTGGAGAACATCCACGTTGGCTGGACGGTGCTGGGGTTCTGCCTGGCGGTGTCGGTGGTGACCGGAGTGCTGTTCGGGCTTATCCCGGCATTCGCCGCCACGCGTGCCGACCTCTCACACACGCTCAAGGAGAGCGGCACGCGATCCACGGGGACGGCGGCGCAGCGTTTCGTCCGACAGTCGCTCGTCGTCGCCGAGCTCGCCACTGCGTTGGTCCTCCTCGCAGGCGCCGGCTTGCTCACCCGGAGCTTCGTCCGCGCCACCGATGTGAATGTGGGATTCGATCCGGATCATCTGCTCACCGCCAACGTCTCGCTCGGTTTTCCGCGCTATCGGTCCGACACGCTCGCGACGGCGTTCTTCGACCGGCTGGCGGCGCAGGTGCGGAGGCTGCCAGGCGTGGAGGCGGTGGGATACATCGACGCGCCACCGCTTCGAGGATACATGATCACGATGGTTATGCGGCTCCCGCATTCCCAGGCCATGTCGCCGCAGATCTCGTTGGCGCACGTGAGCGGTGGGTTCATGACGGCCGAGGGCGCCGATGTCGTGGCGGGCCGTGCGATCGACTCGCGCGACCGCGCCGGCGCCCCGCCGGCCATCGTGCTGAGCGCGAGCGCGTCCCGTATCCTGTTCCCCGGCCAATCGGCGGTCGGCCAGCACCTGTCCGGGCCGGGGCTGGGCGGGGAGGACGAGACCGTGGTGGGGGTCGTGCGCGACATTCAGGTACCCGGTTCCGAGACTCCGCGCCTGCCGCAGATCTACATGGCCGGGGCCCAGGCGGCGATGCACCCGCACGTGCTCGCGGTTCGCTACGCGGGTGAATCCCGGCCCATCGAGGCCGCGATTCGTCGAATCGTGCCAGACATGGATCCGGTGGATGCGCACGTTTCGGTGTCCACGATGCAGTCACAGCTCGCCGATACTGTCGCGCCGCGTCGATTCAGCTCGGTGGTCATCGACGCGTTCGCTGCGCTCGCACTGGTGTTGGCCGCGGTGGGTCTGTACGGCGTCATGGCCTACCAGGTGGCGCAACGGACGCAGGAGCTGGGCATTCGCATGGCCCTGGGGGCCGATCGCGCCCGCACGCTGCGCTTCGTGCTCCGCGAAGGTATGGGACTCGCACTGCTCGGTACCGTCTGCGGCATCGCTCTGTCGCTCGGGCTGACGCGGCTTCTGTCGGGGATGTTGTACGGCGTGGCCCCCCGTGACCCCGCGACCTTCACAGTTGTTCCGGTCGTGCTCCTGCTGATCGCCCTCGCCGCCACGTACCTCCCAGCCCGCCGGGCTACCAAGGTCGATCCCGTGGTCGCCCTGCGGTACGAGTGAGCGCGCCCACAGTCCCTGGCGTGGCCCACTGGATGCCTTTCGCGTAGAGTTTCTCCATGAGTTCGCCTGCCGCCGCCCGCCTCCTCGTCGCCGACGACGACCGCGACGTGCTCGAAGCGCTGCGCCTGCTGCTGCGCGGCGAGGGCTACGAGGTCGAGACCGCCGCCTCGCCGCACGCCGTGGCGGCAGCCGTGAGCACGAGCGACTTCGATGCCCTGCTCATGGACATGAACTACACGCGCGACACCACGGGCGGCGTGGAGGGGCTCGATCTGCTCACGCGGCTGCAGGCGCTCGATGCCACGCTGCCGGTGATCGTGATGACCGCGTGGGGGAGCATCGAGGGCGCGGTGGCGGCGCTCAAGCACGGTGCCCGCGACTACATCGAGAAGCCGTGGGACAACTCGCGTCTGCTGCACGTGCTCGCAACCCAGGTCGAGCTGGGCCGGGCCATTCGGCGCAGCCAGCGGCTGGAGAGTGAGAACCGCGCCCTGCGTCCCGAGGGCGCACCCCAGTTAATCGCGCAATCGGCGGCCATGCAACCGGTGCTCCGCCTCATGGAACGCATCGGCCCCTCCGACGCCAGCGCGCTGATCACCGGGGAGCACGGCACCGGCAAGGAAGTGGTCGCCGGATGGCTGCACGCCGCCTCGCCGCGGCACGCGCGGCCGATGGTCACCGTGAACCTCGGCGGGCTCTCCGAGGGCGTGTTCGAGAGCGAGATGTTCGGCCACGTGAGGGGCTCGTTCACCGATGCCAAGACTGATCGCGTCGGCCGGTTCGAGTTGGCCGACGGCGGGACGCTCTTCCTCGACGAGATCGCCAACCTCTCACCGGCGCAGCAGGCCAAGCTGCTGCGGGTGCTGCAGACGGGAGAGTTCGAACGTGTGGGGTCGTCGAAGACACGCCGCGTGGATGCGCGGATTCTCGCCGCCACGAACGCCGACCTGCGCACCCAGGTGGCCGCCGGCCGGTTCCGCGAGGACCTGTTCTTCCGGCTGAACACCGTCGAGCTGAACCTGCCACCGCTGCGCGAACGTCGCGAGGACATTCCGCTGCTCGCCAAACACTTCCTCGACCGGTTCGCCGCGCACTACCAGCATGCCGTGCGGGAGTTCAGCCCGGAGGCGATGCACGCGCTGCTGCGCTACACATGGCCCGGCAACGTACGCGAGCTGATGCACGCCGTGGAGCGGGCGACGCTGCTCGCTCAGGGCGAGACGGTGCACGAGGGCGACCTGGCGCTGCAGCCGGCGGGCTCCGCCGCACCATCGCTCGAGGACATGGGCCTCGAAGACGTGGAACGGGTGCTGATCGAGAAGGCGATGGCGCGCTACGAGGGGAACGTGAGCCAGGCAGCGAAGGCGCTCGGCCTCTCACGGAGCGCACTCTACCGGCGCCTGCAGCGCCACAACCTCTAGTCGCCGGCCATGGCCTCGCACGAGCGCCAGGTGACCGTGCTGGCACTGGTCTCGCCGCTGCCCGCGCTCGTGATCGCCCTGGCGCTGCTCTGGACCGGCGGATTCGCGCCGCGCACGCAGTGGACGCTCACGGTGCTGCTGGTGGTCCTCTGGCTCGTGCTCGCGGTCGCGCTCCGCGAGCGTGTGGTGCGCCCGTTGCAGACACTCTCGAACATGCTGGCGGCCATCCGCGAGCAGGACTATTCGCTGCGCGGTCGCCGGGCCAGCGCCGACGATGCGCTCGGGCTGGCCATGCTCGAGATGAACACGCTCATGGACGAGCTGCGGGAGCGCCGGCTGGGCGCGCTCGAGGCCACCGCGCTGCTCCAGCGCGTGATGGCCGAGATCGACGTCTCGGTGTTCACGTTCGACGATGCGGGCGCCCTGCGTCTGGTGAATGCAGCGGGCGAGCGACTGCTCAACGCTCCTGCCGAGCGTCTGCTGGGCCGACGGGCCGAAGAGCTGGGGCTCGCCGAGGCGCTGCGGGGCGACGCCCCCCGCGTCGTGGAGCTGGCGCTCGGCGCGCAGCGCGGGCGGTGGGAGGTACGGCGCGGCGCATTCCGGCAGGGAGGACGCCCCCACACCTTCGTCGTGCTCGCCGACGTGAGCCGCGCCCTGCGCGAGGAGGAGCGCAAGGCGTGGCAGCGCCTCATCCGCGTGCTCGGCCACGAGATCAACAACTCGATCGCCCCGATCAAGTCGCTCGCCGAGCAGTTCCAGGCCTCGCTGCGCCGGCAGACACCCGACGAGACCACCCGCGAGGACATGCAGCGCGGCATGCAGGTGATCGCCAACCGGTCGGAGGGGCTCACGCGATTCCTGGCGTCGTATACGAAACTCGCCAAGCTCCCGGCGCCCCGCCTCGCTCCCATCGACGTCGGCGCCTGGGTGAATCGGATCGCGCAATTGGAGACGCGCCTGCCTGTCGAGGTGCAACCCGGTCCGGCGGTCACGCTGCTCGCCGACGGCGATCAGCTCGATCAACTCCTGATCAACCTCGTGCACAACGCGGTGGACGCCTCGCTGCAGACAGGTGGCGGCGTGCGGGTCGCATGGACGCAGGACCGGACGCACCTGGAGCTGGTGGTGCAGGACGACGGGCCGGGGCTGCCGACGACGAGCAATCTGTTCGTCCCCTTCTTCACCACCAAGCCGGGCGGGACCGGCATCGGGCTGGTCCTGTCGCGCCAGATTGCCGAAGGCCACGGGGGGAGCCTGACACTCGTCGACCGCACCGAGGCGCACGGGTGCGACGCGCGGCTCGTGCTGCCCTGCTGAGCCCGTAGCACACAGGCGACGACGATCAACTCACTCGCATCTCTGCCGCCGCACACTGCCGTACCAAATCGATGACGGCGTCGACATCCGCCTCGGTGGTCCGGTAGTTCAGGATGCAGAGCCGCAGCGAGTACGTATCACGCAGGCGCGTGGAGGACATGAGGACCTGCTGCGTAGCGTTCGCCGCGGCGTTCACCCGCTCGTTGAGTGCATCGAGCGCTGCGCGGTCGTCCACGCCGGCGGGGTGCACCCGGAAGCAGACGATGCCGAACTGCGCCGGCGAGAGCACCTCGAGGTCGCCGGCCGCCCGGACACGGCGCTCCGCGTGCTCCGCCACCCGCATGCACCCGTCGATCGCGTCGCGGATGGCTGAGAGTCCGAAGTAGTTCACCGACACCCAGATCTTGAACGCGCGCGCGTAGCGGGTGAGCTGCTCGCCGTAGTCGGCGAAGTTGACTTCCTCACCGCCCGCTTCGATGTCCTTCAGATATTCGGCGGTCACATGGAAGGCGTCGCGGAGCTTTGCCGGCTCGCGCACCATCAAGCATCCGCACTCGAAAGGCACGTACAGCCACTTGTGCGGATCCAGGGTGATGCTGTCGGCGCGCTCGATGCCCGACAGCAGCTCCCGCCCGCGCGGGGTGAGCACGGAGAATCCCGCGTACGCGGCGTCGACGTGAAACCACAGCTGCTCGCGGCCGGCCAGGTCGGCCAGCTCGTGGAGGGGATCTACGGCACCGGTGTTCGTGGCCCCGGCGTTGCCGACGACGAGAAACGGCTTGAGTCCCGCGGCCCGGTCCCGGGCGACGGCTGCAGCGAGCGCGTCGAGGCGCATCCGGTAGCGTTCGTCGGTCGCGACCTCGCAGACGTTGGAGCGCGGAATCCCGGCGATCCACGCTGCACGCGCCACGGACGAGTGCGCCTGGTCGGAGCCGTACAGGACCAGCCGGCTCAGCGCGTCGGCCCGGCTGCCCGCGGCTGCATGTCGCGCGGCAACCACGGCGGTGAGCGTCGCATTGGACCCGCCCGTGGTGAGGAGCCCGCGGGCGCCGTCCGGCATGCCCAGCCACCGGCGGAACCACTCCAGCACGGTCAGCTCGAGCTCGTTCGGCCCCGCCGCCACCGACGAAACCCCCGCGAAGAAGTTGTAGCCGGTGGCCATCCAGTCCCCGAGCAGCGCCGGATACGTCGGCGTGCTCGGGACGTAACCCATGAACCGCGGGTGCGGCTCGCGCGCATGGTACGGAAAGACGCGCTCGCGGAGCACGGCGATGATCTCATCGAAGGAGCAGCCGTGCTCGGGCGCAGCCGCCGGCAGTGCCGCCCGTTCGTGTGCCTGGGCGCGCGTCAGCGGATGCTGCACCGGCTCGTCGCGCACGTGCGCCAGGTGGTCGGCCACCAGGTCCACCACCTGGTGGCCGAGCCGCTGCATCGTCTCCTCGTCCAGCTCCAGCGCCGAGCGGGGCGACATCAGCGGTGTCCTGCGCGGCGCATCAGCGCCGCTTGCCGCGCTTGGCCGTCTTCTTCCTGGACGCCTTCCGTGGCGCGGACTTCCGCGCCGGACGCCTGGCCGTCTTTCGCGCCGGATGCTTGCCGGTGCTCTTCTTCGCCGGGCGCTTCTTCGCCGCGGGCTTCTTCCTCTTCGTCGCCCCGGCTTTCTTCGCCTTCTTCGCTGCGCCCTTGCGTGCGGCCGTCTTCGGTTTCGCCTTGCCCGGGGCTTTCGCGGCCTTCTTCGCAGCCGGCTTGGCGGCCGCCTTCTTCGCCGGGGCGGCCGGAACGGCTGCCTTCAGCGGCGGCGGCGGGTTCTTCCGGGGGCGCCCGCTCTTCCGTGCCGCCTGACCCTCCGCCATCAACTTGTCGAATGCAGCCTTCGCCTCCGCGAGCAGCTGCGCATGCGTGGAGCCGCGCTCGCTCTGCGAACGGGCCTTTTCCTCGCGGAATAGATCTTCGGGTGTGCTCGACGTCATGGGTTTGGCCTGTGCTGTGGTGAACCGCAATGGTCACCCCCCGGACGTTCAGGGAGGCCCCCAGGGGCATGGCACCGAATATGTCACGAAGGCCGATGGTTGCCTATGGGGAATGCCGCGATCCGGCGGGTTGGCAAGGGGCCGAGCACGAGGCCGGATGGCCCGGAGCCGGGAGCTGGCAGTCGACGGTGAGCAGTCTACTGCGAGCGCTCGGCCGTGAGCCCCGCGCCTCGGGTGACGCCGGATACGGCACCTCGAGAATCCGGGCGGAGTATTACACGATAATGTTTTCCCGCCGCCCCCGTTCCGCCCGCCTGCTGACCGCCGCGCTCCCGTTGTTCGCGGCGGCCGCGGTCGCCGTCGCCTGTTCCGCGGGGTTCCCCGACCGGGTTCCGCCGGGCAACTGGGGTGGGCTGCACGCCGGGATGGTGGTCTCCGACACGGGCGCCGACATCGAGTACGACTGCGCGGCGGGACGGATCAGTGCCCCGATGTACCTCGACGCGCACGGAGACTTCGACCTGCCGGGGCTCTTCATCGAGACCGGACCCGGGCCGACGCCCGCGAACGACTCGCTCATTCCCAAGCTTCCGGCACGCTACACCGGTCACACGAACGGGAAGACCATGACGTTCACGATGACCGTGCTCGATGGGTCGGTGGCACCCCAGACGTACACGGTGACCTACGGCGGGAATCCGAACGTGCAGAAATGTCTGTGAGCGGAACGGATTGAACAGGCGGAACTACGAGCTGGAAGTGAGCAGTCGACAGTTGGCAGTGGACCGCGTGCTCAACGCCGTTACGGTCGACTGATCACCGTCAACTGACCACGCTGAACTCGTAGTTGTCGCCGGTCCGTCGCCTCGTCACCGCCCGTACTTCTTCAGCAGCATCTTCACGCTGTCGATCGGCACCGGGTTGATGGTCCGCCCGTGGTTGGTCACCGGTGTCGCCATGAACAGCGAGTTGTAGATCGCCTCCTCGGTGGCCTCCACCACTCCCTCGAACAGTCCCGACATCTCGTCGTTGGTCAGCTCCTCCACGTCCGGGCGGCGCTGGTCGGCGCTCCGTACGAGGGCCGAGTCGGCCGAGAAGGCGATCACGTAGTCGCCCGAGCCGTTCGAGGCGAATGATCCCGTGCGGGCCAGGCCCATGATCGCTCGCTTGGCCATGCGCCGCAGGTTGCGGGAGAGCACGGGGGCATCGGTGGCCACGATGATCATGCACGAGCCGTCGCCGTGCGGATTCCGCATGTTCCGCCGGAACGCATACTGCCCCAGCGCCTTGCCCACCGGCACACCGTCGACCTGCAGGATGCCGCCGTAGTTGGTCTGGACGAGAACGCCGACGGTCCAGCCCCCGAGCGACGCGGGCAGTACCCGGGACGAGGTGCCGATGCCCCCCTTCCATCCGAACGCGATCGTCCCCCGTCCCGCTCCCACGCTTCCCTCGGCCACCGCACCGCTGTGGGCCGACGTGATGGCGTGCACCACCTCGGCCGGTGTGATGGGGCGCGAGCGGATGGCGTTGAGCGTGCCGTCGTTCGTCTCGCCCACCACCGGGTTGATCGAGCGGACGTTCTGCATGCCGGGTTGGGCGAGCAGCCACGCCACCATGGCGTCGGCCGCCCGCCAGACGCAGAGCGTGCAGGTGAGCAGGATGGGCGTCTCGATCTCGCCCAGCTCGTCGACCTGCGTGACGCCCAGCAGCTTGCCGAATCCGTTGCCGACGTAGATGGCCGCGGGCACGCGGTTGAAGAACATGTTGGCGGCGTGCGGCAGGATGGCCGTGATCCCGGTGTGGATCGAGTCACCGTCGTCGACCGTGGTCTGCCCCACGAGGACGCCCTTCACGTCGGTGATGGCGTTGTTGGGGCCGGGAGCGAAGATGCCCGGGGCGATGCCCAGCGCCCGGGCGCGAACGGGGGTCTGGGTCTGCCCCCGGACCGCGGGCGCGGTGAACGCGAGCAGGCCCGCGATGGCGAGCAGTTTGCGTGTGAAGGTCATGAAGCGTCTCCCGAGGCAGGGCGGCGGTGCGTGCCGCGCGCGTCCAATGTACCTTGCAGCGGTCCGACGCAGAACGCCGGCGCCGACCTCGATTTCATGGCCTCCAGCATCCGCACCTCCCCCGCCGCCGGCGCGGCACCGCCCGTCGACGAAACGTCGGCCCTCACCGCGCTCCTCGTGGTCCTGCTCGTCGGGGCCGGCGCCGTGGGCGTCGGGCTCGTCGCGGCTCCCTACAAGAGCTTCGATCTCGACCGATTCTTCGTCCCCAAGGAGCTGGTGCTGCACCTGACGGCCCTGCTCGTCGCGCTGCCGTTGGTCGTGCGCCGTCGCCGGGCCGGCATCGCGGCGGTGGATCTCCTGCTCTTCTGCTATCTCGTCCTCAGCACCATATCGGCGCTGTTCGCGACGAACCACTGGCTGGCAACGCGTGCCCTCGCACTCACGTGGTCGAGCCTGCTCGTCTTCTGGAGCGTGACCGCCGTGGCGGCCGGACGCCCGCGCCGGGAGCGTCTGGTCGTGGGGTTGCTGGTGCTGGCGGTCGTGGCCACGGCGGCCACGGGGCTCGCCCAGGCCTACGGCGTCGATTCGGTGCATTTCAGCCTCAACCGCGCCCCCGGCGGCACGCTGGGCAACCGGAACTTCGTGGCGCACCTGGCCGCCATCGCGACTCCGCTGCTGCTGGTGGCGGCCCTGGGCGCCCATCGCCGACTGACCGCGGTGCTCGCCTCGGCCGCCCTCGCCGTGGTGTCGGCGATGCTCGTGCTCTCGCGCACGCGCGCCGCGTGGCTCGCGCTCGCCGCATGCGCCGTGCTGCTCCTGCCCAGCGTGTGGCGGGCCCGCCGCCGGTGGAAGCCGGAGGGCATGCGCGGGCGTCTGCTCGTCAATGCCGGTCTCGTGGCGGCCACCGTGATCGCCGCGGTCTTCCTGCCCAACTCGCTCGACTGGCGCAGCGCGTCGCCCTATCTGGATTCCGTGAAGAGCGTCGCCGACTATACCGCGGGCAGCGGGCACGGGCGCGTGCTGCAATACGTCAACTCCCTGAAGCTGGCGCTGCACCATCCCGTGCTGGGCGTCGGTCCGGGCAACTGGGGAGTGGAGTACCCAACCATCGTGAAGCGCGACGATCCGTCGCTGGACCGCGATACCGGGATGACCGCGAACCCGTGGCCGAGCAGCGACTGGATGGCGTTCGTCTCGGAGCGCGGCATTCCGGCCGTGGCCTGCCTGGCACTGGCGGGGCTCCTGCTGCTCGGGGACGCGGGCCGCCAGTTGCTCGTGGCCGAAGACCTCGACGCGTATCTGCGGGGGCTCGCCCTTGGCGGCGTGGTGATCGCCACCGCGATCGTCGGCGTGTTCGATGCCGTGCTGCTGCTCCCGGCGCCGGCCCTGATCGTCTTCGCCGCGCTCGGCGCACTGCGCACGCCACCCACCCGCCGGACCATCGAGATCCCCGCCCGCGGCCGCCGCGTGCTCGTGGGCGTGGTCGCCGTGGTCGGCGTGCTCGCGGCAGCACGCAGCGCGCTCATGCTCGACGCCATGCGCCGTTTCGAGGCCGGCGCCGTGTCGGCAGCCGCCCGGGAGGACCCGGGCAGCTACCGCATCCAGATGCGGCTGGCCGAGTCGGCACGCGCCCGTGGCCGTTGCGACGAGGTGCGCGTGCACGCCGGCGCTGCCCGGGCGCTCTTCCCGAACGCACCGGACCCGAAGCGCATGCTCGCCGCGTGTTCGCGCTCAGCGCACTGAGGGACCGCCGGGTACGGAGTCGTTGCCGGCGCGGGTGGTCGAGAAGACGAACAGGCCAGGCGCGCTGTCGGTGAGCGCGAGTCGGGGGGACGCCGTGGAATCGGCGGCCACCGCGCGGGCCGCGTTCACCTCCGCCGGCGCCTGCATCAGCACGTAGCGCGCCCCCGTGGCCTTCAGAATCTCCTGCAACGCCTCCGCATTCTGTTGCGTCGTGCGGTCGCGCAGGTACTGCACGGCCGTGAACGGAGCCACGGGTACCGCGCGTCGCCCGGTGTAGAGGTACACGATGGGCTCCGACTCCGCGGCGACCACGTCGCCGCGCCTCGTGTGTGCGCGCACCCAGTTCACGGTGGGCAGTGCACGGGCCGTCATCGACCGCGGAATGCTGGCCCACCACCGGCCGCCGTATCCTTCCGTGTTGTATCGCAGTACGCCCGGCACGAGCAGAAGTGCCGCCATGCCGACTGCGGTGCGGAGGGCAATCGGCAGCTCCGGGTGCCGCAGGACCTCGAGCGGGAGCACGAGCAGCAGCATGAGCAGCGGCCACACTCCCCAGGCGAAGCGCAGTGGCTGGTTGGGCCACACGACCACGAGGGCGAAGTACAGCGCCAGGAAGAGTAGCGTGACCGGCGCCCGGCGCCGCGCCCGCCACACACCGCACGCGAGCAGCAGCCCGACGAGCACCAGCGTGAAGATCGCGACCGGGACCCAGGGCCCGAACCGGAACGAGGTCGCCACCCCTCCCGCCAGGGTGAGCACGTTGATGCGCGCCGTCGCGAGCAGGAACGGCAGACCGCCCGCGCGCACGCCGCCCATGAACCAGCCGAGATAGCTCCCGTACGAGCCGCGCAGCACGGGGGTCACGGCGTGGACGTGCGCCGCCGACCAGAGTTGCCACGGGGCCAGGACGACGACGGCCGAGCCGACGTACCACGCCGCGCCCCGCCAGTGACGCCGGACCAACCACACGATCGCCACGGCGAGAATCAGCATCACGCCCAGGCTGCGCACGAGCGTCACGGCGGCGCTCAGCACGCCGAGTGCGATCGCCTCGCGTCGCGCCGGACCGCGCCCGGTCACCCGCTCCGCCGCCAGCAGCGCCGGTACCATCAGGGCGAGGAAGAGCGGCTCGGAGAGCAGCATGTTGGTGAGCACGAGCATGGGAATCGTGATCGTGCCGAGGACCGTGCCCACGAAGGCCAGAACGGGGCTCAGCTCCAGGACGCGCAGCGCGTACCGGCACGTGGCCCACGCCACGACCGTGAGGAGCACCACGTTCAGCAGTCTGAACCACAGCACGTTGGCGGGAAACGCCGGCCCGAGCTTCCAGAGGAGCGCCAGCAGCAGCGGATAGCCCGGCGGAAAGTGCACCGCCGCCGGGGCGCCGGGCAGATTCAGGAACCGGTATCCCTGTCCCGTGGCCAGCGCCTTGGCGAGGATCGCGTACAGGCCGTCGTCGTAGAAGCCCCCGACGGGCAGCGGGTTGAGCGCCACGACCCCGGCGATGAATGCGAGGACGGTTGCCGCCGCGGCCGCGCGGAGCCCGATGCGGTCGGTGTCGCTCACGAGACCGGATGCCGGAAACAGGTCACCAGATGGTCGTTCACGAGCCCGACGGCCTGCATGAACGCATAGCAGATCGTGCTGCCGACGAAGGTGAACCCCCGCGCGCGGAGGTCGCGGCTCAGCGTGTCGGAGCGCGGGGTGCGCGCCGGCACGTCCCGCGGCGAGCGCCTTCGGTTGACGACGGGGATGCGGCCCGTGAACTCCCACAGATACGTATCGAACGATCCGAACTCGCGCTGCACCGCCAGGAAGGCCCGCGCGTTCCGGACCGCGGCCTGCACTTTGAGGCGATTGCGCACGATGCCGGGGTCGACGAGCAGACGATCGACGCGCGCGGGCGTGAACCGTGCCACGGCGGCGGGATCGAAACCGGCGAAGGCGCGGCGGTACGCGTCCCGCTTGCGCAGGATCGTCTCCCAGCTCAGGCCGGCCTGGGCGCCCTCGAGGGTGAGGAATTCGAACAGCGTGCGATCATCGTGCACGGGCACGCCCCACTCGGCGTCGTGATAGGCGATGCCGAGCGGCGTGACGGCCCACGCGCATCGGCGGAGCGCTGGAGCGGCGGGGGCGGTCATCGGCCGGCGCGGGCGGGTCGTGGGCATCGGCTACCAACCTGCGCGCGTCGGGTGTGAAAGTAAACGGCCGCCTACTCATGCCGGATCGCGTCGATCGGAGAGAGCCGTGCGGCTCTGAGCGCCGGGTAGATCCCGAACCCGATCCCCACGGCGAGGGCCGCGAGCGCGGCCACGATGAGGGTGCTCCATGACAGGCCGGCGTATACCGTGGCCCGCGTATGTGCACGCATGATCGCGGTCACGATGTAGGCCGCCGCCACCCCGACACCGGCGCCGAGCACCGCACCTACTCCGGAGATCGCCACCGATTCGGACAGGAACTGGGTCAGGATCTCGCGCCGCCGCGCGCCCGCCGCCCGGCGGATCCCGATCTCCCGCGTGCGCTCGGCCACGCTCGCGAGCAGCACGTTCATGATGCCGATGCCGCCCACGACCAGCGAGATCCCGGTGAGCGCCCCCATGAGCAGCTTGAACAGCAGCAAGCCCTGCTGCACCTGCCCGAGCCGATACTCGTTCGTCCGCACGGTCACGCGACGCTTCCACGCGGGATCGCCGGCGGCCAACCAGCGTTCCACGTCGGCGCGGACCGTTCCGACCTGGTTCACGCTGTCGGCGTGCACGAGCAGCACCGGCACGCGCGGCTGGGCCGCCGGGACCATCGCGGAAGCGGCACCCACCACGGGCACGTATGCCTGCAGCGCCGCCGAATCGGCGCCGGGGGCCACGATGCCGACCACCGTCCGATTTCCGGCCTGTACCGTAATCGTCGAGCCGAGCAGCGACGCCGCCGGCGCCGGGCCGGTGAGTGCCTGCGCCAGCGACTGCGAGAGGACCACCACGGGAGCCCCGTTCTGCACGTCGGCGGCTTCGACGAAGCGCCCGTCCGCCATGCGGAGTCCGCGCATCGCGGCCACAGCGGGCGTCACGGCCATGACGATGGCGCCGTGCGGCGTTCCGTCCCCCCGGCGGACGAGGGCGCCGCCCGCGATCTGCAGTCCGGCCTCGCCGGGCACCGTGAGTGCGCGCTGGACGCTGTCGGCGCTGGCGGGGCTGAAGACCCGGACGTCGGTGCGCGGGAACGATTGCCCGTCCACCTGCCGCGTGGTCAGCGAGCGTACCTCGACGTACTGCAGACTGGACGTGCGGTCGATCTGCGTGCGCGCGAACTGCTCCATGCCATCGCCGAGAGAGAGCACGGAGACCAGCGCCGCCACACCCATGATCACGCCGAGGGTGGAGAGCAGCGTCCGCAGGGGATTGGCCCGGAGCGCCTGGAAACCGACGCGTGTGGAGCCGAGAGCAGCGAGCGCCATCGGGGTTCGGAAGCGGGGAGGGGCCCGCACTCGCAGGCCTCCGGAATCTACGTCCCGACGGCGTGCAGGGATTCAGTTTCGCGGCCCGACCGCCGGGCTTCCAACCCCGAGGTCCAGAGGCGCACGCAGTCTCGCCCGCTCCGCTTGGCGAAGTAGAGCGCGTCGTCTGCACGCTTCGTGATCTCCTCGGCGACGTCATACTGGAGATCGCTCCCCTTCTCCACCACGCCGATGCTGATCGTGAGCTGCAGCGTGTCCCCGTCGCCCGCCAGGAACGCATGTCCCCGAATGGCGTCACAGAGGCGTGTCGCCACATGCTGGGCGCCGCCCAGTGGGGTCGCGGGCAGCAGGATCGAGAACTCCTCGCCGCCGGTGCGCGCCACCACGTCCCCGGCGCGCCGCGACTGCTTGAGCAGGGCCCCGACCTCGCGCAGCACGGCATCGCCCGCCATGTGGCCACGGGTGTCGTTGATGCGCTTGAAGTAGTCCACGTCCAGGGCCAGCAGCGAGAACTCGTTGCCGGCGCGGGTCGCGCGCGCCACTTCGCGTGCCAGCTCCTGGTCGAAGCCGCGTCGATTCACGCACCCGGTGAGCGGGTCGGTGAGCACCATGCTCGAGATCTGCTCGCGCACGCGGTTGTACGCAGCGCCCACCAGCGCCACGGCGTCGAGATGGGCATCCACCTCGAGGTCGTACGGCGCGGCGAATTCTCCCTCCTCGGCGCGCTCGAACAGCCGGACCAGAGCGCCCAAGCGGCGGTTCCGCCCGCCCTGCAGCAGCAGGTACACGCTCCCGACCACGGTGAACCCGGCAACCGACCACAACTCCTCGGACCAGCGCAGGACGGCGTGATGGTCGATCGCCACCGAAACCGTCACGAGATACGCGAGCACGACCGTGGCCAGTACGATCACGCCCTGCGTGCGGCCGAAGTAGAGATCGGTGAGGAACAGGGCCGCGAACGCGACCACGAGGATCCGCTCGTAGTACCCCGGCGGCGAGACGAGGACGGTCGCCGCGAACAGGTAGGCGACGTCGGTGATCCCCGTCACCGTGACGGCCCAGCTCCCGACGCAGCCCCGGACGGCGGCCAGACGTGCGATCGATCCGACCACGGCGGCGTACGCCGCGAAGGCGGCGAGCGTCGGCCACAGCGGCGGCCGGGCCGGCTCCGTCTGGAGCACCAGATAGGCGCCGACCGCGATAACGACGGCCACGCCGAACCGGATGCGGCTCTGCCAGAGCAGGGTGCCGGCGTCGTAGGCCGATCGTGTCATGGGGTGCTGGGTCACGGCTGTCACCGGGAGGAGGAGTCCGAGTCGCCGACTGGGCCGGGCCCCCGGCGACGGTGGACCACCGTCACGCCGGGGGCAACCGCTGTTGCATCATCCCTTACAGGACGCGCGAGCCGGCGCTGGGGCAATCTTCAGAAGCGCGCGGCGAGGTAGAGATCGAGGCGCCACTGGCGGCGGGGATAGAACCCCCGCGCCGCATCGAACTGGATGAGTCCGTCGAGGAAGTCGATCCCGGCGCCAGCCCCGCTCAGCGGGCGGCCCACCTGGCTGAGTTTCGTACGGTTGCCGGTCCACCCCAGATCCCCGAAGATCATCGGGCGCACGCCCCCGTGGCTGACACCCAGCTCCGCGCGGGTGAACCAGTAAGCATTGCCGCGCTGCAGAGTGTCCGGCGACTGGCCGCGGATGGTGTGCACGCCGCCGAGATACCAGAGTCGCTGCGCCGGTACCGATCCCACGGAGCTGCCGCCGGAGAGGGTCAGCGTTCCCCCCACGGGGCCTGCGACATCGGAGAAGCTCAGCTCCAGCGATCCCCGCCCGTAAGCCGAGTCGCCCGCCGCGGCCTCGAGCCGGAGATCGGACAGCATGCGGAACCCCAGCGGGTTCTCCCCGCGGCTGCCGCGGATGCGCAGGGCGCCGCCGGCATACGTGCCGCGGCGCGCCGTGATGTTGGGGATGAACGGCACCCCCAACGACCAGTGGTTCTTCACCGCCGCGCTCCGCTCCTGCTCCGCGAACAGTCGCCAGTCGTAGCGCAGGCCGCGCGTGTTGCTGCCCGTGAGCTCCACGCCCGAGGCCCGGTAGTAGAACCCTTCGTCGCGTCCGAACAGCAGCGCCGACAGCGAGCTGCCGAAGCTCAGCGGATCCCCCCAGTCGCCCACGGCCACGAGGCGGTTGTAGCCGGTGATGCCGATGGTTTCGGCGCCGTTGCTGCGGGCCACGTTCAGCTCCACGTTCGGCTCGAGATCGGATACCCCGAGGCGGCCGGTCAGCGATCCCGTATACCCATCGCCGAACTGCTCGTCCACCCGGGCCCCGGCGTCGAATCCCTCGATGCGGTTGAACCGCAGCATGTCGAGTCCGGTGTGGAAGGTGGGCGGCATCGGCGAGAAGTGCGCCTGGGCCGACAGGGAGAGTGCCTGGGCCACGAGCGCATCCCGCGCCGCCACGTCGAAGATCCGGTCGCCCGGGTCGTAGATCGACTTCGGCAGCAGCGGCGACGTGGCGAGCTTCGACTCGTCGCAGGGCACCTGGTACGCCACGCGCAGCCGGCCGCCGTAGTCCGAGCTGGTGCTGGTGACGAACGCCGACGTGTCGCACTGCGCGCGGCGTGTCGCCTTCAGCCCCTTACGCACCGAATCGCGCGACGCGCGCTGCTCGCCCCGGCGCGCCTTCCGGATGCTGTCCTTGACCGCCTGGGGCAGCGAGTCGGGGATCGGCGGATAGCGGAGCGCGATCGCCGGCAGCGACCCGCGCGCGTTCACCGATGCGTAGCGGTAGGTCTGCTCCATGCTGAACGGCACGCGCATGAAGCTCACCTGCGCATTGCCCTGCGCGCTCTGCAGCCGCGGTAGCCAGAAGCGTCCGTCGTAGAGGCCGTATTCGATGGCCACGGCAGTGACCTGGGCCTTCATCGGGGAGAGCATCCCCTTCACCCAGAACGGCACGTCGTCGCTGCTGTCGCGCGACCGCTTCGCGTCCTCGTCGGCGACGGCCCAGATGTCCATCGGGATCGACATCCGGAACGCGGCGCGCACGAGCTGCCCGGTGGCCACGTCGAACCAGAGCGAGCCGACCACGACGTTCCACTTCGGATGTCGCGGCCGGACCTTCAGTTCGCGCAGCTCGATGATCTTGCCGCCGGGAAGCTCGAACTTGATCGAGTCGCCGGTGGCGTACGTGTAGTACGCCTCGGCGCCCTCGGCCAGCGGGTGCACGATCTCCCGCTCGTCCACCTTCGCCTTCGCCACCCCACCGCCGATCCAGAGCGATTCGTACCCGGGGAAGTAGGGAATCGCGCCCATGTTCGCGCTGTTCATGCCCGCGTTCGCCGAGTCCTGGGCCTCGCCCGGCGCGATGGGAAGGGCCGTGCGCGCGCCCTCGAGCTGCACCCACGCGCCGACGCCGCGCTGCCAGCGCACGTGCGTCACGGCCTCGTGCCGGAAGATCAGCCGGCTGGGCCCGAAGCTGCCGATGCCCAGCTTCGCCGAGATGCGCTGATACGCCGTGGCGTCGTAGGACAGCAGCGCCGAGTCCTGCTGCATGCGCGCCTTGCGTGCACGGAGCAGGAGGGTGCGGGCGGCCGAATCCTTGAAGGCCGTGCGCAGCAGCTCGGGCGTCACCGGGATCCGCACCGGCTCGCCGCCCTGCACGTCCGGCGTGACGCCGACGCTCACCGTGACGCTGCCCTTCGTCTGCCCGGTGTCCCGGGTGACCTTGACCTGGGCCTGGAACGCGAGTGCGGCGGCGGTGGCAGCGACGAGAACGAGCATCGGCGTGGGCTGGAGATCCGCCGCTCCCTACGACCCGGTGCTCGCGGGTGTTTCAGGGTGACACGTGGGGCCAAACGGCTGGTTCGCCGTTCGGACCGGCCGGCCGCCGGCGCGACCTACTCGGGGTCCAGCACCTCGACGGTCCGGTCCTCCACGTGGCGCTTCCGCGAGATCAGATACACGACGATCGCGACGAGTACGAGCACGATGATGAACGTCAGCTCGTATTTCTTCGGGTGCCAGCCGAGGGCCCGGCCGGTGCGCCCCAGCCCCCACCCGGCGGTCGTGAACAGAAGTGACCAGACGAAGGCGCTGATGGCGCTGCCGACGAGGTAGAGCGCCAGGGGGAGACGCGCCGCGCCGCAGGCCACGGGAAGGGTGAACCGGAGGCCGTAGGCGAATCGCACCGCCAGCGAGGAGCGCCAGGGATGCCGCCGGACCAGGCGCAGGGCCCGGAGGATGACACCCCGCACGGCCGGCCATCGCTCGCGCAGCCACCGTCCGCGCCAGCGCCCCAGGTAGTACAGGACGAGGTCGGCCGCCCATACGCCGCCCGCCACCCAGAGCACGACGAGTGCGAACCGCAACTCGTGGTTGTGGGCGGCCAGCCCGCCGACGATCGGGGACGTCTCCTCGGTGAGGATGCCGGTCGTGCCCAGCGTGATGTACGCCCACAAGCGCTGCAAGTGGGTGGACGACTCGCTCAGATGCGTGAGTGACTGGAGCAGAACGGGATAGATCTTCGGATCTCCGGCATCGGGGGACGTGTCCGGCGCGGCAGGGGCCGGACCACAAATCTATCCCGGGCTCCGCCGCGCCGTCGTTGGGCCGTCCACCCGGAGCGCCTCAGTCATCGCCCATCGCCGGCTGGCCCGCCGCCCCGGCCGCCGGATGCTCGGCCGTTTGCGGCGGCCGCAGTCCGAACCGCCGCGCCACCGCCGAGCGCCACCCGTCCATGATCTCGTAGAAGGTCGGAATCACGAGCAGGGTGAGCAGCGTCGAGGTCACGACGCCACCGATGACCGCCACACCGAGCGGCGCGCGGAATTGTGCGCCCTCGCCGCGGCCGATCGCCACCGGCACCATGCCGGCGATGAGCGCGAACGTCGTCATGAGGATCGGACGCAGCCGGATGGCGCCGGCTTCGATGAGTGCCTCGCGCAGCGGGGTGCCCTGCTCCTCTCGCGCCCACTTGGCGAAGTCGATGAGCAGGATGGCGTTCTTGGCCACGATGCCCATCAGCAGGATCACGCCGATGAGCGACATGATGTTCACGGTGTTCCCGGTCAGGGCCAGGGCGAGCATCACACCGATCAGTGAGAGCGGCAGCGAGACCATGATGGCCAGCGGATCGAGGAACGAGCCGAACTGGACGACGAGCACGAAGTACATCAGCAGCACCGCGATGCCGAGCGCCGTGAAGATCTGCCCGAACACTTCCGCCTGGTCCTTCGCGTTCCCGCCGTACGTGAGCGTCACACCCGGCGGCAATTTCACGTGGGCCAGTCGCGCCTTGATGTCGTCGGTCACGTCGCCGGACCCGCGGCCCGAGGTGTTGAGCTGGACGTCCACCACGCGCTGGCGATCGAGATGGTCGATGATGGCCGGGCCGACGCTGTCCCTGATCGTCGCCACCTGTCCGAGGGGAATGGTCGTGGGAAGCCCGTTGGGGCCGGGAATCACCAGCGGCAGCTGCCGGAGATCGGCAGCGCGCCGCCGGGCGGCGGAATCCAGGCGCACTTCGACGTCCCGCACCTCGCCGCTCGGGTCGATCCAGTCACCGGCTTTGAGCCCGGCGAACGCCGGGCGCAGCGACTGGGCGATCTGGCCCACGGTGATGCCGAGCGCGCCGGCGATCCCGCGGTTGAGCTCGATGTTCAGCTCCGGCTTCTCGCCCCGGGTCGACAGCCCGACGTCGACCGCCCCGGGCACCTGCTTCACGATCTGCTCCACGGTGTCGGCAGCGGCATTGATCGTCGTCAGGTTGTTGCCCTGGACCTGGAGCTGCAGCTCTTTCTGGCCACCGTTGAGCTCGTTCGTGAACACGGACAGGGTCACGCCGGCCACGTGTCGCGTCTCGTCGCGGATCATCGAGGCGAACCGGGCGACGCTCACCGAGCGCTGGTTGCGCGGCACCATCTTCACGTAGATGTCGCCCTCGTCCACCTCGCCGGTCGCCTGCGTACCCAGCGTCGAGTAGGTGTGCAGGACGAGATCCTTGTGGGCGCGGATGAACCGGGCCACCTCCTCATCCTTGAGACGCGTGTACTCCAGGTTCGAGCCCGGCGGCGTTTCGATGTGCACGGTCAGCTCGGCGCGGTCGTCCTGGGGAAAGAATCCGATGCCGACGGCGTCCACGGGGGGCACCAGGCGCGGCAGGACCACGAAGCCGGCCACGCCCGCGAGCCCGATCACCGCGCGCGCCGCCCATGGGAGTCGCTTGCTGCTCAGCGCGTACGCGACGACTCCGAGCGCGACCAGTGCCACCCCCAGTCCGCTCATGCCCTGCGTGGGCAGCAGGAACGCAGCCGCGAAGGTACCGATGGCGATCGACACCATGGCCGCGCGGTGGTCGAGCGCCCACGCTACCACGCCCTTGTAGTTCTCCGCCTGCCGGTTGAACCAGCGGTTGAACCCGGCGAGGCGCTGCGAAATCCAGGCCCGCTCCACCAGCGGCCTGTGCGGATCGGACCAGTACGCCGAGAGCATCGGATCGAGCGAGAACGAGACGAACAGCGACACCGCGACCGCACAGGCGATGGTCAGCCCGAACGGCTTGAACCACTGGCCGCCGATGCCGGGCATGAAGCCGATCGGCACGAACACGGCGAGGATCGAGAACGTGGTCGCGGCCACGGCCAGCCCGATCTCGTCGGTACCGTCGTGCGCGGCCGTGTAATGGTCCTTCCCCATCTCCACGTGGCGCACGATGTTCTCGCGCACCACGATCGCGTCGTCGATCAGGAGACCGATGGCCAGCGAGAGTCCCATCAGCGACATCGTCTCGAGCTTGAACCCCAGCGCCCAGACGGCGACGAACGACGCCACGACCGACACCGGGAGTGCGAGCCCGGTGATCACCGTCGATCGCCAGGAGTTGAGGAACAGGAACACAACCAGCACGGTGAGCACCGCGCCCTCGAACAGCGCCTCCTCGACGTTGTGCACCGCCGCCGTCACACGCACGCCGGCATTCCGCACCACGGCCATGTGCGCGCCCGCCGGCAGCGTCTTCTCGATCTGGTCGACCTGCGCCAGCACACGATTCGCGACGTCCGTGGTGCTGTAGCCCTTGGCCTTCTTGATGTCGATGCCCACCGCCTGCTTGCCGTCGTACAGCGCCATCGTGCGGGCCTCGGCGGTGCCGTCCCGGACGTCGGCGACGTCGCCAAGGCGGATCACCTGCCCGCCGCGCTCGGCGACGACGAGTTGCTTGAACTGCTCGGGCGTTTCCAGCCGTCCCTGGAGGCGGATCGACCGCTCGTTGAGCGTCCCGATGATGCGCCCGACCGGGGCGGAGAGGTTCTGCGCATCGAGGGCCTGCACCACCTGGGCCACGCTCACGCCGGCCGCCTGCAGCGCCGCCGGCCGCACCTCCACCGTCAGCTCGCGGTTCACGTTGCCGAACACCTGCACGTCGCCCACGCCGGGAATGGCGCGCAACTGCCGTGTGATCTCCGGATCGGCGATCCGTGTGAGCTGGGCCGGTGAGAGCGTCTGCGACGACAGCGCCAGCGATACGATCGGCCGGTCGAGCTGGTTCAGCTTCGTGATCACCGGCTCCTTCATCTCGTCGGGGAGATCGGAGCGGATCGCCGAGATCGCGTCGCGCACCTCCTGCGTCGCGACGTTGAGGTCCTTCCCGAAGTAGAACTCGATGACCACCTGCGCGTAGCCGTCGTACGCCTGCCCCTGCACCTGCTTCACGCCGCTGATCGACGAGATCTGGTCCTCCACCGGCTTCAACACCTGCTTCTCGACCACGTCGGGCGAGGCGCCCGGATAGGGGATGCCCACCGAGACGTACGGGGGTGCCGTGTCCGGATATTCGTCGGTCTTGAGGTTGAACAGGGCGAACGCCCCGAACACCACCAGCGCCAGCATCGTGACGATGGTGAGCAGGGGCCGCTTGATCGCGAAGTTGGAGATGATCATGGCTGGCTCACGGCTGCTTCACGTCGTGGGGTGCGCTCACCGTCACCGGCGTGCCCGGCGAGATGGCCCGCGCGGCGCCCACCAGAATCGTGTCCCCCGCCACGACTCCGCGCCGGATCTCCACCGTCTCGGCGACGTCGTCGCGGATGCCCAG
>JBJKRG010000107.1:0-16666 GCA_046704805.1 Gemmatimonadaceae bacterium | reverse complement strand
GGATAGTCGCGGAAATTGATGGCGTACACGGTGAGCCATCCCATCCCCTGCCAGGAGAACACGTTCTCGACGAACACCGATCCGCCGAGCAGGGCGGGCAACGCAAGGCCGAACAGGGTGATCGTGGGGATGAGCGCGTTGCGGAACACGTGGCGTCGGAGCACCGCACCTTCGGCGAGCCCCTTGGCGCGCGCCGTCCGCACGAAATCGAGCGGGAGCACCTCGAGTAGCTCATTCCGCTGGAACCGCGCGATCGCAGCGGTGGTGATGAGGACGAGGGTGAGGGACGGCAGGATGAGGTGCCGCACGTGGTCCATGAATGCCGCGAACGGCTTCATGTACTGGTGCGAGATCATGTCGACCGGAAATCCCGCCGGAAGAATCGGGATCCAGTAGGCAAAGGCCAGCAGCAGCACGAGCGCCAGCCAGAAGTCCGGAACCGAATAGAAGAACAGCGCGACATTCCCCGCCCATCGGGCGCGGTGCCGCCCCCGGTATGCCACCTGGAACAGGGCGAGCAGGATGCCGAGCAGGAACGACAGCACGATGGCCACGCCCATCAGGAGCAGGGTCCGCGGCAGCGCGTTCGCCAGCGCCTGGCGTACCGATTCGTGGAGCGAGACGGAATAGCCGAGATCACCGTGCGCCAGGTTGCGGAGCCAGAGAACGTACTGGGTTCCGAGCGGCTGGTCGTAGCCGAACTGGGCCCGCCACTGGGCGCGGACGGCGGGGGAGAGATTCGGCGCGTCGAAGGAGAACGGGTCGCCGGGGGCGGCATGGATCAGGAGGAACGCCATCGTCGCCACCAGCCAGGCGACGACGATGGCCTGCCCGAGTCGGGCGGCGACGCGGCGGACCACGCGTCAGGGTTTGGGCGTGGCGAGCCCGATCCGATCGCGCGCGATGCGGTCGGCGATCGGTACCGTCCAGTCGGCGAGGTGCTCCCACCAGCCGTCGGGCCGCAGCGGCGCGACGTGGAAGCGGGCGTTGATCAGCCCCTCCGACACGATGTCGTACAGCCACACGGCCGGGGCGTCGTCGACGATCACCTGATACGCGCGTCCCGCGTAGGCCTTGGCCCGCGCCGGATCGAAGGATGCCGCCGCGCTGTCGATCAACGCATCGTATCTCGGATCCGAGTACGAGAGCCAGTTATATCCATCGGGCGGCATGGCGTGCATCCCCCAGTTCTGCAGCGACCCGGCGATGCCGGGGTCGACGCTGTAGGCCGCGAACACGGCATCGAAGTCGCCCGATTCCTGCTGCTGGATGAAGGAGGGAAACGGGACGGCGTCGATGTCCATCTTGACGCCGACCTTCCGCAGCGCGTCCTGGATGAGTACCGCGTAGCTCATGCGCATCGCGCTCGACGTCGGCACGAGGGCGCGGAACTCGAAGGGACGGCCATTCCGGCTGCGCACGCCGCCTGGGCCGAGGGTCCAGCCCGCGGAATCGAGCAGTACCGCCGCATGGGCGGGATCGTAGGGGGGCAGCCGCAGCGTGGTATCGGCCGTGCTCACGGAGCGGGGGAACGGGCCGTAGCTGATCGCCCCCGTGGAATCGAACACGTTGTGCAGCATCGCCTCGCGGTCGATCGCCATCGAGACGGCCCGCCGCACGCGCAGATCGGCGAACATCCGGTTCGGCTCGGCGTGATGCTTGGGATCGCGGTAATTCATCCCGAAAAACACCGCCTGCAGCGTCGGCCACGTGAACGGCCGGAGATTCGCATGGCCGGCGGCGGCCTTGAGCTGTGCCGGCGTCGCCACCTCCAGCAGGTCGGCCTGGCCGCTCAGCACCTGGGTGAAGGCGGCGTTGTTGTCCGGCGCAATGGTCCAGATGACCCGGTCGAGCTTTGCGCGCCCCCGATAATTCCCCGTGTCGGCTTCCAGCTCGACCTCCGACCCCGGCTCCCAGCGCACGAAGCGGAACCGCCCGCTGCCGATCGGGTGGTTGGCCGCTGCCGAGGTGGCGAGCTGCGCCGGCGGGATCGTGTCGTAGATGTGGGCTGGGAGAATCCAGAGCTGGTACGCGATGTCGTAGAACGATTGCGGCGTCTTCCGGTGGAACCAGACCACGGCGGTCAGCGAATCCTTGACCGATGCCGAGTCGACATTCGTGATCAGCGGCGCGACCGGGGAGGCCAGCTTGGGATTCTTGTACAGGGCCACCGAATACTTGACGTCCGCCGCCCGCACGGGCACGCCGTCCTGCCAGCGGGCGTGTGGGTCGAGATGGAAGGCGACGGACAGTGAATCGGGCCCCCACGTCCAACTCTCGGCCAGCCGTGGCGTGAATCCCTTGTCACCTACGGTGTTCATTGCGTCGCCGATTTCGGCCAGATGGTCGAACACGAGGTCGACGACGGCGTGGCCGACGATGGAGACGGTGAGCGGCGGGAACAGGTTGTCCGGGCCGCCGGGCTCAGCGATGACGAGGGTACCGCCGTCGGGGCCGGCGGCCGCAGGGGGAGCCGGCGACTCGCTGCGCCCGCAGGCGACGGCCAGCAGGAGGGGAAGGAAACAGGCAGCGGGGCGCGCAATACGCATGAGGATCGAAGGGCGGCGGGAGATGAGACAACGATTGCCAGACCTGCGGGGCGCGTCAAGCAAAATTACCGTCTCCAGGTCCACGTTTCGCTGCTGAACTCGCGTGTGGCGCGTTCGACGTCGTCGGTCAGGGCGGCGTCGATTGCCAGCGGTGTCGCATCGGGCGCGACGACCCGCAGCGCGGCGACGAGCGCATCGGCCACGCGACCGAAGGCCGGGGCATCGCCCAGCACGGCGCGGAGCGTCGCGGCCGCAGGTGTCGTGCTCGATGGCGGGTTCTTCAGGATCGCTGCGATCACTCCCTGATCGTCCTCGAGGAGGATGGAGCCGTGTTGGAGCAGCGATCCATCGTGTCGCCACTGGGCACTGCCCACCAGCTTGCGGCCCCGCACCACGATCTCCCCCGCGGCGGGCTGGTCGAAGCAGGGGGCGAGGCCCGGCGGCAGGGTGCGCCCGGGGACCTGCGCGAGGTCCGCGGCGACGCCGAGGGACCGCAGCGCGTCGAGTAGCAGATCGTTGATGCGGGCGTACGCGCCGCGGAGCGTGGGATCGAACGACTCCGGGGCCGTGACGCTGTAGGTGACCTCGCGGTGGTGCAGGAGCGCCCGCCCGCCGGTGGGTCGCCGCACGAAGCCCACCCCCAGCGCGGCCGCGCGGTCCAGGTCGTAGGCGCCCCGGGCGGTCTGGTTCCGGCCCAGGGAAAGGGTGGGGGCGCGCCAGCCGTACACGCGCAGGACGGCCTCCCCGGTGCGGCGTGCCCGCGCCATGAGGGCCTGATCCCAGGCCATGTTGGCGGCGCCGTCGCCGGGAGGCGAGACGAGATACCGCCAGGTGAGCGGTGGGGAAGGGGCGGTGCCCGACATGATCCCGAAAGCTCGCCGGTGCGCCGTGGCAGGGGGAGGGGCGCGTCCGTGCGCGGCCGGATAGCTTTCCCCCCAGGACCTTCAACACGCTGACCATGACCACGACAACCAGAATGGCGCCCCCCGCTCCGGCGGGCGCCGACAGCTTCATACCGCGCCACATCGGCCCCCATGGCGCCGCCGCCGCCGAGATGCTCGCCACGGTGGGCTACGACTCACTCGACGCCTTCATCGACGCCGTCGTTCCCCCGAACATCCGGCTTGGCCGGCCGCTGGCGCTGCACGACGGGTGGAGCGAGCACGAGGCGCTGGCCGCGATGCGCCGGACCGCCCTGAAGAACCGGATCCTTCGCTCGTACATCGGGATGGGCTATTCCGGCACGTTCACGCCGCCCGTGATCCAGCGGAACATCCTGGAGAACCCGGGCTGGTACACGGCCTACACACCCTACCAGGCGGAGGTCGCGCAGGGGCGGCTCGAAGCACTGCTCAACTTCCAGACCATGGTGATGGACCTGACCGGCATGGAGATCGCGAACGCGTCGCTGCTCGACGAGGGCACGGCGGCCGCCGAAGCGATGACGATGTCGAACGGACTGAAGGGTGCCGACGGCAAGCACCGGTTCTTCGTATCCGACGAGTGCCATCCGCAGACGATCGACGTCGTGAAGACGCGGGCCGGTCTGCGCGGCATCGAGGTGGTGGTCGGCGACTTCCGGAGCGTCGCGTTCGACGGATCGGTATTCGGCGCGCTCCTCCAGTATCCGGCGACCGACGGCGCGATCCACGACTACCGGGCGTTCTGCGACAAGGCCCACGCCGCGGATGCCCTGGTCACCGTGGCCACGGATCTGCTGAGCCTGGTGCTCCTGGCCCCGCCCGGGGAGTGGGGCGCCGACATCGTCGTCGGCAACTCACAGCGGTTCGGCGTGCCGATGGGGTACGGCGGCCCGCACGCGGCCTTCTTCGCCACGCGCGACGCCTTCAAGCGCCAGATCCCCGGGCGCATCATCGGGGTCTCGCGCGATGCCGACGGGCGGCCCGCGCTCCGCATGGCCCTGCAGACCCGCGAGCAGCACATCCGCCGCGAGAAGGCCACGAGCAACGTCTGCACGGCGCAGGTCCTGCTGGCCGTGATCGCCGGCATGTACGCCGTGTGGCACGGCCCGGCCGGGCTGACGACGATTGCCCGGCGGGTGCACCGCTACGCCGCGATCCTCGCGGCCGGCGTGGAGCGCCTCGGGTATCGCGTCGGGCACGCCGAGTTCTTCGATACGGTCCGGGTCGAGATCGACGCGCCGGGAAGGCAGACGGCGGACGAGCTGCTGGCGAGCGCCGTCGAGCGCGGCATCAACCTGCGCAAGCTGAGCGCTGCCGCCGTCGGCGTCGCGCTCGACGAGACGACGACGGAAGCCGATCTGGCGGATCTGCTGGCGGTGTTCGCCGGCAAGCAGACGGTCCCCACCGTGGAGGCTCTGGCCGCGTCGGTGGACGACCGGTACGACGAGCGGTTCGCACGGACGAGCCCGTTCCTCACGCATCCGGTGTTCAACAGCCACCACTCCGAAACGGAGATGCTGCGCTACATGCGGAAGCTCGAGGCGCGCGACCTGTCGCTCACGCACTCGATGATCCCGCTCGGATCGTGCACGATGAAGCTGAATGCCACCGCCGAGATGATTCCCATCACGTGGCCGGAGTTCGCGCAGCTCCATCCGTTCGTACCGCTCGATCAGGCGGCCGGCTACCAGGAGCTGTTCCAGCGGCTCGAGGCGGCGCTGTGCGAGGTCACCGGTTTCGCGGCGATGTCGCTCCAGCCAAACGCCGGGTCGCAGGGTGAATTCTCAGGGCTGCTGGTGATCCGGCGCTACCATGCGTCCCGCGGCGAGGACCACCGGAACGTCTGCCTGATCCCCCAGTCGGCCCACGGCACCAATCCGGCGAGCGCGGTGATGGCCGGCATGCAGGTGGTGGTGGTGAAGACCGACGAGCACGGCAACATCGACGTCGCCGATCTCGAGGCGAAGGCGAAGGAGCACGCCGACGCGCTCGCCGCCCTGATGGTGACGTATCCGTCCACGCACGGCGTGTTCGAGACGGCGATCGGCGATATCTGCCGGATCGTGCACGCGCACGGCGGCCAGGTCTATCTCGACGGCGCCAACATGAACGCGATGGTCGGCCTGTCGCGCCCGGCCGACATCGGGGCCGACGTGTGCCACCTGAATCTGCACAAGACGTTCTGCATCCCCCACGGCGGCGGCGGACCGGGCGTGGGGCCGATCGGTGTGGCGGCGCACCTCGCACCGTTCCTCCCGGGACACGCCGTGGTCGACTGCGGGAACCGCAACGGCGCCGTGTCATCGGCGCCCTGGGGCAGCGCGAGCATCCTGCCGATCTCGATGATGTACATCGACATGATGGGAGGCGCCGGGCTCACGGATGCCACGCGGTTCGCCATCCTCAACGCGAACTACGTGGCCAGACGGCTCGAGCCGTACTATCCCGTGCTCTACAAGGGCGCCAATGGCTGCATCGCGCATGAGTGCATCATCGATCCGCGCGCGCTCAAGACGGCCTCGGGCGTGGACGTGGAGGACATCGCGAAGCGGTTGATGGACTATGGCTTCCATGCGCCGACGGTGTCGTTCCCCGTGGCCGGCACGCTGATGATCGAGCCCACGGAGAGCGAGCCCCGCGGCGAACTCGACCGGTTCTGCGACGCGCTGATCTCCATTCGCGGCGAGATCCACGAGATCGAGGAAGGAAAGGCCGACCGCGAGGACAACGTCCTCAAGCATGCGCCGCATCCGGCGCAGCGCGTCGTGGCGGACGCCTGGCCGCACGCGTACTCGCGGGAGCGGGCGGCCTACCCGGCGGCCTGGCTCCGCGACGACAAGTTCTGGCCTGCCGTGGGGCGCGTGGAGAGTGCCTACGGCGACCGCCACCTGATGTGCGCGTGCCCGCCGATCGAGGAATACGAAATGGAGCCGGCGTAGCGGACCTGAGCGCCGGCAACGCCGGGCGATGGGCGGAGAAACGGCGAGCGGGCGTCCGGATGCGAAGGTCCGGACGCCCGCTCACCGCATTGCTGCACCGGCGACGGCAGATCGTGAACGGTTCGCCCGGGCGCGGCCCGACCTACTCGCCCAACTGCGCCTTGTACGCCTCGGCGTTCAGCAGGCTGTTCTTCTCGCCCGGTGCGCTGAGCTTCAGTTTCACCATCCAGCCGTCCCCGTACGGGGCCGTATTGACGAGGGCCGGCTCGCCGTCCAGCCGTGCGTTCACTTCCACGACCTCTCCGGCGACGGGTGTGAACAGCTCGGAGACCGCCTTCACCGCTTCGATGGTCCCGAACGTGTCGTGCTTGCCGAACTTGGTGCCCGGTTTCGGCAGCTCGACGTACACGACGTCGCCGAGCTCACCCTGGGCATAGTCCGTGATGCCGACCGTCACGACATCGGAATCGTCGGTCGCCTTCACGTACTCATGGTCTTCTGTATAGAGCAGGTCCTGCGGAATCTCGGACACGAATACTCCCGGCTTGGGGATGTTGGTGCGGGCAGTCTATTCGGGCGCGCGCAGCGATGTCAAGGAACGCCGGCGCCTTCCCGCGCGTCCGCGGCTGCCTGCAGCGACGTCCACGCGGCATCGACCTGGCGGGTTAGTTCGTCGCGCGTACCGGCGTTGTGGATCACCAGGTCCGCCCGGGCCCGTTTCAGCTCCGACGGCATCTGCGCGGCGATGATCGCCATCGCCTCCGGAGCCCCGAGTCCGCGGTCGACGACGATCCGCTCGAGCCGGACCGGGCGCGGCGCATCGACGAGCAGCACCGTGTCGAACCGGTCCAGCATCTTCTTCTCGAACAGGAGCGGCACGTCGCAGACGACGATGCGGTCGCCGCGCTCCCGCGCCGCGTTCACGGCCGCCACCCGCCGTCGCTCGACGTCGGGGTGGACGATCCGGTTGAGCGCCTCCAACTGGTCCGGATCGTTGAACACGATGGCACGGAGCGCGGCGCGGTCGAGGCTGCCGTCGTGCCGGAGGATGCCGGGTCCCCAGCGGGTCAGGATCGCCTCGAGCGCCGGCGTCCCGATCGCCACCGCCTGACGCGCCAGCTCGTCCGCGTCGATGATCGTGGCCCCTCGCTCGGCGAGCATCCGCGCGACCGTGGATTTCCCGCTGGCGACGTTTCCGGTGAGACCGACGAGTAGCATCTGAGAGTTGGGCTCCGCTGTGGCTGTTGCCTGTTCCGCCAAGGTATGGGGGCCGCCGATTACCGTCAACGAAATGCTGGTGGGGTGTGGTGGCGGGTGCGATTGGCGCCCGGTGAGTATTCGACCTATGTCTTTATGCCACAATCTCTTGTATTGGCGGGACGAGACCCGGATCCACGACGAAAACGCTCCCGATCGAGGCTTTCGCAGCCCCGGTGCGGGCGGCGGTCTCGGGTGTCGAGAGCGAGGTCCGGGCGGGCGGCGAGACCGGCCTCAGATCGCCAGATCCCGCTGCTCCTCGTCCCGCCGCGGCACCTGATGGCACGCCCGGCAGCGCGCCTCGTAGGTGTCGGCCCCGCCCACCATGATCGTGGGCGAGCTGTACAGGGCCGGTTTGCCGTCGATCAGCCGCTGGTTGCGGCTGGCCGGATTCCCGCACCGCACGCAGATGGCGTGCAGCTTGTCGACGATTTCCGCGATGGCCATCAGCTCGGGCATCGCCCCGAAGGGTTCGCCGCGGAAATCGGTGTCGGTGCCGGCGACGATGACGCGCAGGCCGCGCTCGGCCAGATCGGTGACCAGTGGGACGACCCGATCATCGAGGAACTGCGCCTCGTCGATGGCCACCACCTGCGTGTCCACCTGGAGCATCGACGCGATCTGCGCGGCCGTGTCGACCGGCACCGCTTCCGTCGTCCGGCCGTCATGGCTGGACACGCGGAACACCCCCGCATACCGCTCGTCGAGGTGCGACTTGAAGACCTGCACACGCCGCTTGGCGATCTCGGCGCGCCGGACGCGGCGCAGCAGCTCCTCGCTCTTGCCGCTGAACATCACGCCGGCGATGACCTCGATCCACCCACCCCGGGCCGTGAAGTAGGTGTCCGACGTCAACGATCGTGGCCCTCGTGTCGGCTGTGCGGCCGCCGGGCGCCGCCGGTGCGTCCGCCGTGGCCGGCCCGTGGCGGTCGGTTCTGATCGAGGCGGGCGACGACCTGGCGTCCGCGCAGTGTCAGCCCGGTGAGTTTGGCCGCCACGTCTGCGGCGACCCCGTCCGGCACTTCGACCAGCGCATGGCGCTCGCGAAGCTCCACCCGCCCCACATCCCGCCCGCTCAGCCCCGTGGTGTTGGCGATCAGGCCGACCAGGTCGCCGGGCCGTACCCCGTCGGTCTGCCCGACATTGACGAACACGCGCGTCATGCGGGCCGGGGCCGGAGACGGCGTGGACGCAACCCGCCGCTCCTCGGCCTCGAGCAGGCGCAGCGCGGCGGCCGCGATCTCGATGCCGTCGTACTCGGCGAGGAGGGGCTCGAGGGCGAGTACCTCCCGGGCATGGGCTCCGCTCGCCAGCACCTCGCGTAGGCGGGCGCGAACCCGGGCCTCGCGCTCGCGGGCGCGCTCGGCGGTGTCCGGGAACACGAATGGGCTCGCGAGGCCGCCGGCCAGCGCCCGCAGAGCGGAGAGTTGCCGCGGCTGGACGAGCGCCACCACCCGGCCGGCGGCGTGGCCCCCGGTGATGCCGGCCAGCTCCGCTCTCGTCGCGGGAAGGTCGTAGAGCACGAGGGTGTCGGTGTCGTCGTCCATGGTCTCGCCGGCCACCAGCAGTCCACCGGCGGGGTAGCCGAGGACGGCGAGGACTCCCTCGACTGCGCGGCGCGAGTCCGCCGTCCGGGCGAAGACGAATCCACTGGCCGGGTCGAGGGCGTCGAGCAGGCGCCGCAAGGCGGTCGGACGGACCGCGTCGGGCACGGCGACGTACTGGATGGCCGTCGGCGCGGGCTCCTCGCCCGCCGACGGGCCCGGCCCCACGCGCCGTGCGCGGCGCGCGTATCGTTCGACGAACTGCTCGACGGCTGGAGTCACCTCGCGGACGACGACGGTGCGGGCGGCGTCCCGGGGCACCTCGCCCAGCAGAGTCTCGACTGCCTCCTGGTGCGCGGCGATGGTCTCGTCGAGCCAGGCGATCACGACCTGGCGCACACGCGCCGGCTTGAGCGCCGACCGCTGCAGCAGGGCGACGAGTGCCGCCGGATCTCCGGCCACGATCTGCGTCGCGTGGTCACGGAGGAGCCGGGCGGCCCGGTCCGACGAGGTGGCCGCGAGTACCGAGAGCCCGCGGGTGTGCCCCTCCGCGTGCGCGGCAGCGGCGAGCGCCGCGGCGCTCTCGGTGTCGCCGGTGACGATGAGCAACTGCGTGGCGTCCTCGGCGGCATCCAGACGCTCGAGTGCCGGGGCGAGGAAAACCCCCGACCGCGCCCAGTCGGGCGGCAGCACGTACACCGCGTTCTGACTGCGGGTGACGCCCGCCGTCTCCGTGCCATCCTGTTCCACAGATCCTCGCCGGTCCCTGGGGCGGCGCGCGGCCGCGTTGTCAAACGTGCGAGTCCCAAAGATACCCACAAAGCGGCAGGGCGGCTGTGGTCCGCTTCCGCAGGCCGATCCCGGTGGTATGTTTGCCGCGTCGGCCCGCGACCGCCCCATGGCAGCGCCATGACGGCGACGGCACGATTTCGGGCCGGCGCCGACGCACAGTGCGGCAACATCGTCCAGTAGCCGTTCACGGAGTGGGAACGTGACCATCGCCGTTCAGCTTGCGCCCCGCGACGGGGCATCGCCGGACGTGGTCTACCGATGGGATCCGGACACGGACATCCTCTCGGCACAGTTGCGTCCGCCCCCGGCGGCCCGGGGCACGAGCGGCTCGGTGGAAGTCGAGGGCGCGGACGGGTCGTGGATCATTCTCGACCTCCTGGACGAGCGCATCAGCGGCATCGAGATCGCCGTGTGGCCCGACGTGAGCAAGCGCGCCTCGCTGTCTCCCCCGAAGAAGGTGAAGGAGGCCCAGGTGCGGGTGCCGGCCGAATCCACGGCGCCGTCGGTGACGGCGCTCGAAGTGGAAACGCCGATGATGGCCGAGTCGGACCAGCAGGAGCGTATCTTTCACTTCCGGCTTGGCTCGCCGCGCGAGGCGGCGGCCGTCCGGTTGGCCCGCGACCTGTTGCTCGAGGTGGACGCCACGAACCATGTTGCAGGTCTCTGGCTGCTCAACGTTCCACCCTTTCCCAACGACTCGTGATCACGACCATCGTACTCATTCGTGTGGAGCCATCCCAGATCCCCAACGCCGCGAAGATGTTGGCCGGCGTGGACGGGGTGGCGGAGGTTTATTCCGTCTCGGGCGACTGGGACCTGGTGGCGATCGTGCGGGTGCCGGAGTACGACCAGATCGCCCGCGTCGTGACGGAAGTGTTTCCCACGATTCCGGGGATCCAGCGGACGCAGACGCTCACGGCGTTCCGCGCGTATTCCCGGGGGGATCTGCAGCAGGCCTGGGATATCGGAGTCGAGTGACGGCAGTGCGGCGGGGCGGGTAACTTACGGCATGCCCGCCGTCGTCCCCGTGACACCGGCCATCGCCCCCGAACGCCGCGCCTACCGCCCGGATCAGCTTCAGCGGGCCCTGGAGCGTGCGCTCCCGGCCTCGTCGATCGCTACCGGTGCCGGCCCGCTGGAGCTGTCGACCGCGACCGAGCCGCCGCTGCTCGTTGCCGCGGAGCTGCTCGAGGACGACCGGCTGCGGATCCACGTACCCGGTGCGGCAATCGAGCCGCCGTTCGCCGCCTTCCTCGACGGGACTCAGCGCAGCGACCTGGTGGCGCAGGGCGGCGACGGGGCACCGATCGTGAGCGGTGTGGTGGCCGCCGTGATCCGCGAGTGGAGCGAACGCTCGGCCCACACCTGGCAGCACGTGCGGCGGCACCGGCTGTACGCGCCACGTGCAGCCATGACGCCGCACGAATGGAGCGCGATCTCCGCGATCGGACTCGACGTCACCGACACGTCGGCCGACGAGCCCGCGCTCGACGACGCCCATCCGGCGGCCCAGCGGGACGCCGCGCTCCGGGCCGTTCGGCGCGACCGGGAGCGGCTGGAGCTGCAGCTGGCGCATCGGTGGTGCGCCGAGCGCACCGAGACCCTCTACATCGACGGCGGCCTGCGCGGCTCCGAAGTGCTGGCGCGCGCCGCCCAGACCGTAGGGGTGATCAAGAGCCACCGCACGCTGTACGGCGACCGTGCGGCGCGACGCGCGATCTACGACCTGGCGGAGGGGGAGCGAACCAGCGTGTTCGTGGTTGCGTCTCCGGGCCGGGAGCCCGTGGCGAGCTGGTACCTGCGGCTCCGCGGGCGGGCAGGGCGCGACGTCCTGTGGGGTCTGGTGCGCGTGGAAGTCTCCCACGCTGCAGGCGCCCCGCGCCAACGCGTCACCGCGCGGGCGGACGCCGTTTCGCGGCGAATCCTCGCGGAGCGCACCCCCACCGCACATCCCGACGCGCGCTGGGACACCATGGTGTACGGCGTTCGCGATTGCGAAGTCCTTCTGAAGACCATGCCATGACCGGACCGCAGGTGCTCGGCCGCGTCGTCGCGACCGAGCGAAAGCCCAACACGCCGCACGAATTCGGATTCTGGACCGCGCTCGATTCGCCGGTCGGAATCGGCACCATCGTGCGCGTGGACGGCCCCGGGCCGGTGAACGGCGTCATCCCGCGCATCTACGGGGTGGTGACGGAGGGCTTCAGCTACAGCGATCTGCAGTCGCCGCTGCACGACGTGTTGGGGCACGATGGCCTGCCCGGTGCCGAGTCGCCATCCGCCACGCGGCGGACCGAAATCCGTCTCTACACGGCGGCCGTCCTGCGCCACGTACCTGAAGAGCCGCTGCAGCCGGTTCCCATGGGCGAGGTCTTCCTGGCCGACGCCGCCGACGTGGCCGTTGCGCTGCGCATGGACGGCTACCTGCGGGTCGGGGCGGCCACCGGGGTGCCGGTCGGTCTCTACCGGGCCGGCGGCACCGAGGCGCCCATCTACCTCGACGCCGACTTCCTGGTGGGCCCAGAAGCCGCGCATCTGAACATCACCGGCGTCTCGGGGCTGGCGACCAAGACGAGCGCCATCGAGTGGCTGCTCGCCTCGCTGTTCGCTCACTTCCCGGCCCAGAAGGGCTCGGTGGCCGCCGTCTGCTTCAACGTGAAGGGCCCGGACCTCTGCTTCCTCGATCAGCCCGGCGATCTCGACGAGGCCGACCGCGCGCTGTACGCCACGCTCGAGGTGCCGGCCGAGCCGTTTGCCAACGCGCGGTTCTTCGCCCCGTACACGGCCCGGGGATACACGCTCAACACGCTGCGCTCCAACGAGGCGCTCGCGCACAACGTGTCCCCCCTCACGTGGGGACTCCGCGAAGTCATGCAGTACGCCGAGGTGCTGCTCAACAAGGACGACATCGACGCCAAGGCCGATGCGTTCATCGACTTCATCATGGACCGCGTGGTCGACCGTGAGTTCACGGACGAGGGGTTCTCGAGCACGCACCGTGTGCAGTCGTTCGCCGATCTCGAGGCCTGGTTCCGCGATCTACTGCGGACGGTCGAACACCAGAATCGCGGTGAGTACTGGCGCACGCACCACGTGGCGACGATCCGGAAGGTGCGGAACCGACTCTCCAACATCTCGACGCGCTGCGCGGGGCTGGTGACCGACGAGGGCACGGTGCGGGATCTGCCCTTCGGGAGCTTCGAGGACCGCGGGGTGTACGTCATCGACGTGGCGGGACTCGAAGAAGACGCGCAGGACCTGGTCTTCGCCCGCGTCGTGACCAAGCTGCGGGAACACCTGGAGCGGCGCGACCTGGGGGTCAATCACGTCGTCGTGTTCGTGGACGAGTTGAACAAGTACGCGCCCGCGGACGGTCCGGAGACGTACGTGCGCCGGATGCTGCTCGACATCGCCGAGCGGGGCCGGTACCTGGGGCTCGTGCTCTTCAGCGCTCAGCAGTTCCGGTCCCAGGTCCACCGGCGAGTCGTGGGCAACTCGGCCACCGCCGTGTACGGGCGCATGGATGGTGACGAGCTGGCGACCCCGGGCTACGCGGTGCTGAGTCCCGCCACGCGTACCAAGATGGCGACGCTCGAGAAGGGGCAGTTGATGGTCAGGCATCCCCACTTCACGCAACCGATCTTCGTGCGGTTCCCGCGGCCGGCGGTGATGCGCGGCCGCGACGGCGCCGAGCGGTATCCGCCGGCGGCCGAGATGAGCCTGGAGGCGGCGGTGGCCCGCGCGCTCCGCGCGCTCGATCCCGACATCACGGTCGGCTGGGTGCAGGAAGCGGTGGCGCTGTACGACGAGTCCGACGTGCTGCGGGCGCGCGATGCGACGCTGGCCGCGCGCCCGGACGATGTGAAGGCGTTCTTCAAGCGACAGTTCCGCCGCATCGTCCCCGTGGAAACTCCGCGGCCCCGCGGGCCAACGGCGCTGCGCGTGCCGACCGGGAGCAATCCGTACGGGGATGACGAGCCGCCGGAGGAACCGCCGTTCTGATGTCGCGGACCGCCGCGCTGGTGCTGGTCCTGGCGGCGGCTCCGTTGCTGCGGCCGTCGACGCACCACGGACCCGGCACCCGTCTCGAATACCGGCCCCATCCGGGGGACACCCTGCACCTCGAACTGGACCAGCAGACGGTGCTCACCGGGAAGCGGCTGCGTGGAAGCCGGGTGGTCTCGACCGCCCGCACCACCTCGACGCTGCGGGTGTTCTCGCGCGTCATCGTCGAATCCGCCGATTCCTCGGGTGCGACGCTCCGCACGATCACCGACTCGGTGGACTTCGCGACGAACGACCGGCACGCCCCCGGTCTGAGCCGTCAGATCCGCCGGGCGATCACGGCGGATACGACGCGCATCCGCCTCTCCCCGAACGGAACGGTCCACGTGCTCGGGACGGCGCTGCTCCCGGCGTCCGGGGGGCGGCTCCCGGCGATGACCTCGGCGTCATTGCCGCCGCGTCCCGTGCACGTGGGCGACCGCTGGCAGGGCACCGTCCCCATCCCACCCCTCGGGCCGCTGGGGCCCTCGGTTGCCGGAATCCTGAGAAATACGTATCGATTCGATTCCCTGGCGCGGAAGGGCCGGATGGCCTGGATCTCCGTGCGGGGGACGCTGGCGCCCCCGAGCGCGGCCGGGTCACCGGCCGACAGCACCACCGGCTCCGTGCGCGGCGAGCTGGAACTGGACCGCCGGCGCGGGTGGTTCAGCGATTCGCGACTGGTGATCGTGATGCGAAGTCGCGTTCCGGCGGGTGTGGGGGGTGCGACCGCTCCGATGGAGTTCGAAATGCGCATCACGCAGCATCTGCACGCTATGGACAACCGGAAGGGCGGCGGTTAGCGATTAGGCACTTCCGCCCCGGCCGGCGGACGACCACCCTGGGCCCCCGATGACCGTGCGCGTCGTTCATCTCTCCGATCTCCACCTCGGCTTCCGCCAGTATCAGCGGTTGACGTCGGTCGGCGCCAATCAACGGGAGGCGGACGTCGCGCTCACCTTCCGGCGCACCGTGGACCGGGTGATCGCCCTCGATCCGGATCTCGTGGTCATCGCCGGCGACGTCTTCCACAGCGTGCGCCCCAGCAATCCCGCCATCCTGTACGCCTTCCAGCAGTTCAGCCGGCTGACGGCGGAGCTGCCCGGCGTACCGGTGGTGATGGTGGCGGGGAACCACGATCTGCCGCGGTCCGCCGAGACGAGCTGCATCCTGCGCCTGTTCGAAGAGTCCCTGGGCATTCACGTGGCGGATTTCGCGGCGCGGCGTCTGCCGTTCCCCGACCGGAAGCTGTCGGTACTGGCCGTTCCCGACGTGGCCGGCGAGCAGCAGTACGAGCTGGACCCCGATCCCGCGGCGAGGTACAACGTGCTGGTGCTGCACGGGGAGCATCCCGACGTGCAGCCCGGAGGGGCGTCGATCGATCGCGCACGGCTGGTTGTGAACGCGGAGCACCTGCATCCCGAGCAGTGGAGCTACGTGGCGCTGGGGCACTACCACGTGCACCACCGCATCGCGGACAACGCCTACTACTCTGGGTCCATCGACTACACGAGTACGAGCGCGTGGACCGAGCTGGCCGAGGAGCGCGCGGCGGGGCTTCCCGGGAAGGGGTTCATCGAGTTCGATCTCGAGACGGGCGTCCACACCTTTCATCCCATTCCTCCGTCGCGTGTGCTGGCCGAGCTGCCCCCGTTTTCGGCACGCGGCATGACGGGTCACGAGGTGGACGCGGCGATTCAGGAAGCAGTGAACGGGTGCCCGGGAGGCATCGACGGCAAGATCGTGCGGCTGGTGGTCCACGAGGTGCCGCGCCACATCAACAGCGATCTGGATCAGACGATGATCCGCCAGTTCCGCCGGCGGGCCTTCCACTTCCAGTTGGAGCTGCTGCGTCCCGAGGTGCGGCCGCTGCGCGGCTCGGGGGCGCCGGGCCACCCGCAATCGATGACGGAGTTCGTACGCGAGCGTCTGCTGACGCGGACCATCCCGGCGGACGTCGACCGGGATCAGCTGATCGAGAAGGTGTTCTCATACCTCGACGAGGCGGCGGCCGCCGAGCTGGCCGCGGGTGAGGAGGCGCCGGCCTGATGCGCCTGCTGAGCCTGCATCTGGAGAACTTCCGCCAGCACGTCGACACCCGGATCGAGTTCGATTCGGGACTCATCGGCATCATCGGACCGAACGGCTCCGGCAAGTCGACGATCCTCGAGGGGATCGCCTGGTGCCTGTACGGCCGGCCGGCGCTGCGTACCGACCGCGAAGGGGTGCGCACCATGCGCGCCACAGGCCGCGCCCAGGTGCACGCGCAGCTCGTCTTCGATCTGGCCGGCCACCGGTTCCGCGTGGAGCGTGGCCTGACCAGTGCCGAGCTCTTCCTGGACGGAGCGTCCGGCCCCGTGGCAAACTCGGTTACCGGCGTCACCGACTTCCTGCGCCGCCGGCTGCGGATGACGCGGCAGGAGTTCTTCAACACCTACTTCACCGGCCAGAAGGACCTGAGCGTGATGAACGCGATGGGCCCCACGGAGCGGAAACACTTCCTGTCGCGCGTGCTGGGCTACGATCGCCTGCGGGCGGCGCAGGAGTTGGCCCGCGAGCAGCGGCGGCTCGTCACGGCACAGCTCAACGGATTGCGGAGCGCGATGCCCGACCCCGAG
>JBJKRG010000106.1:0-5512 GCA_046704805.1 Gemmatimonadaceae bacterium | reverse complement strand
ACGCCGGCCGATATGCAGCGGGATCTGTTGATCGTCTGATGGAGCTGCGGCTCGCCGGGAACGCACGCCGTCGCGCCGCGGCGATCCGCTGGCTGGTGGTGGCGGCTGCCGTGTCCGCCGCGGCGTGTGCGCGGGACGCCAGCGGCAATGCCGCCTCGACTGCCTCGGCCGTGCCGCCGGCGGCCGCGCAACACCCCGACGATCCCCTCAGCGCGACGGCCCGCGCCATCGCTCCCGACGGCCCCTATCGCGTGGTCCCCGTGCACGATCCCGGAGCCATCCGCGGCGTGATCTCGCTGGACAGCATGCCCCCGCGACACGACACCACGCTCACCGGGGCCGAGGCGGCCGTGTGCGGGGCCCATATGCGCGACCGCTCGGTCGTGGCGCGCGGGCACGAGCTGGAGGGTGCGCTCGTCTGGGTGAGCGGCATCCGCGAGGGCGGTGCGCTGCCGCGGGACCGGCGGGCCGACCTTGCCATCGTCCGCTGCCAGTTCGTGCCGCGCGTCCTCGCCCTCGCCGAGGGAACGACGATCAACCTCCAGAGCAAGGACGCGACCGTCCACCACACGCGCTTCTACAGTGAATCCGACGGCCAGCTGCTCAGCCGGATGCTCACCGTCGACCGCTGGGCCGTGGTGCCGAGCGCGAAGATCGCCGCGCAGCCCGGGCTCGTGCGCGTCCGCCTGAGCGCGCATCCGTACGTGCGGGCGTTCGTCGCCGTCTTCCAGGATCCCTATTTCGCCGTCACGAATCGCTACGGGCGCTACCGCATTTCCGGATTGCCGGCCGGCACCTACCACGTGCACGTGTGGCACGAGCGCGCGAGTGCGCCGATCGACACCGTCATCACGGTGAAGGCCGGGCGGGCCAGCACTCTCGACGTCCGGCTCGACCTGCACTGACGGATCGCGCGTCGCGCGGGCGCGGATCGAGGCGCGTGGGGTAGCGCGCGTTCCCATGACGTACCGGCCTTTCCTGCGCGTACGCAACGGCCCGGTGCCCACCAACTGCCCCGGTGGCGGGCCCAGCAACGCCGATCCGCCCTAATCCGCGGGGGCGAACTGGGTCTTGTACAACCGCGCGAACAGCCCGTCGAGCGCCAGCAGTTCGTCGTGGGCGCCGGCCTCGACCACACGGCCCTTGTCCAGCGCAACGACGCGATTGGCGCGCCGCACGGTGCTCAACCGGTGGGCGATGATCAGCGTCGACCGGTTCTGGAGCAGGTCCTCCATCGCCTCCTCGACCAGCCGCTCGCTCTCGGTATCGAGACTCGAGGTGGCTTCGTCGAGCACCACGATGGCCGGATTCTTGAGGAACACGCGCGCGATGGCGATGCGCTGGCGCTGTCCGCCGGAGAGCTTCACGCCTCGTTCCCCGACGAGCGTGTCGAATCCCTGCGGCAGCCGCTCGATGAATTCGAGCGCGTGCGCCGCCCTGGCGGCGGTATGCACCTCCTCGTCGGTGGCCGGACGACTCGACTCGCTGGGCCGCGCGTAGGCGATGTTCTCCCGAACGGTGCCGCTGAACAGCGCCGGTTCCTGCGGCACCATGCCGATGGCGCCGCGCAGGTCGGCGAAGCTCAGGTGGCGGACGTCGACGCCATCCACGGTGATCCGGCCGCGCGTCACGTCCCAGAACCGCGGCATCAACGACGCGATCGTGGTCTTGCCGGCCCCGGACGGCCCGACCAGGGCCACGACCTCGCCGGGGGCGATATCGAGCGACACGTCGTGCAGCACGAACGGCAGATCTTCGTCGTAGCGGAAGGACACGTGATCGAAGCGCACCTCGCCGCGCACCGGGCGCGCCAGCGGCGTCGGGTGCTCCGGCTCCGGAACCGTCGGCCGCTTCTCCAGCAACTCGAACACGCGCTGGGCGGCCCCCACGGCTTCCTGATAGCTGCCGAACAGCGAGGCCAGACTGCCCACCGCCGCCGCGACGAAGATCGCGTACAACAGGAACGCCACCAGCGAGCCGGCCGTGAGCTGGTTGGAGAGCACCATCCGGCCGCCCTCCCAGAGGACCGCCGTGACGCCGGCGAAGGCGATGAACCCCACGACGCCGAACAACAGCGCGCGGATGCGCGCCCGCCGGATGGCCGCCACCACCACCTCGCTCATCAACCCGGCATAGCGGGACGATTCCACCCCTTCGCGGTTGAAGCTCTGCACCGTGCGGATCTGGCCGAACGCTTCCTGGGCCATGCCCATCGCCACGGCGATGCGGTCCTGCACGCCGGTGCTCGCCCGGCGCAGCCGCCGCCCCAACAGCACGGCCGAGCCCACGATCACCGGCACGACGGCGAGCGTCGTCACCATCAGCTGCGTGTGCGTAACGGTGAGCAGCGCCAGGCCGCCCACGAGGAACAGCACCTGCCGCGCGATCTCGGCGGCCTGGTTGTTCAGCACCGATTGCAGCACCGCCAGGTCGGCGGCCAGGCGGCTGGTGAGGTCGCCGCTGCGCTGATCCGTGAAGAACCCCGCCGAGAGATTCACGAGGTGTGAGAAGACGCGGTCGCGCAGCTTCGCCGTCACCCGCTCGGCGGTGGCCGAGAGCAGGTACACCTGCACGAAGTTGAACACGCCCTGCAGGGCGAAAAGCCCCACGAGGATGAGCGCCACGCGGTTGAGCAGCGCCCCGTTGCGCTGCTGGAACGCCGCGTCGAGCAGACTGTTCACCACCGCGGGGAAGGCCAGGAGCACCGCCACCGAGCCGATGAGGCAGAGCGTGGCGATGACCAGCGCCCCGCGATACGGGCGTAGCCAGGGGACGAGGCGCACCAGCGCCCTGGGCGACCCCAGACGGCGTCGCTTCCCGGTGTCGGGCGTTTCGAGGGTGGGGGTCTCCTCCGCGGCGGCCGCCGCCGTCCCGGTCACGCGAACAGGCCGCGATCGACGGCCATCGCGGCGAAGAGCAGGGCGAGGTAGAGGAGCGAGAACTTGTACACGCTCCACGCGGGTTTTGAATACTGGTCAGCACGCATCACACGAATGATCCCAATGAGCAGCCAGGCGTCGAGCGCCACGGCCACGACGAGGTAAAAGAGCCCCAGCGCCCCGAAGGCCACCGGCAGCAGGGTCAACGAGACCAGGATGAGCGTGTACCAGAACATCTGGCGTCTGGTCTCGCGCTCACCCCAGACGAGGGGGGCCATGGGTACGCCGGCACGACCGTAGTCGTACTGCTTGTTGAGGGCCAGCGCCCAGAAGTGGGGGGGCGTCCAGTAGAAGATGATCAGGAACAGATACACGGCCATGAGGTCGAGGCCATTCGTGACCGCGGCCCATCCCACCAGGGGCGGAATGGCACCGGCGGCGCCGCCGATCACGATGTTCTGCGGCGTGCTGCGCTTCAGCCACCGCGTGTACAGGAGGATGTAGGCGTAGAACCCGAGCAGGGCGAGCGCCGCCGTCAGCAGGTTGGCGTAGCGGGCCAGGAGAAAGGTCGCCGCCGTGGCCAGCATGAGCCCGAACACGAGGACCTCGCGCGGATGCATGCGCCCGCTCGGAATCGGACGCAGGCGCGTGCGCGCCATGCGGTCGTCGATGTCGCTGTCCAGGTACATGTTCACGGCGTTGGCACCGCCGGCCATCAGGTACCCCCCGGCCACGAGCACCAACACCAGCCAGATGCTCGGCCGGCCGGCCACGTACATGGGGGCCACCGTGGTCACCAGCAGGAGGGAGATGATCCGCGGCTTGGTGAGCGTGAGGAAGTCCCGCGTGAGGCCGCGGGTGGAGGACGGAGCCGTCACCGCATCGCTCACGATCCCACCTCCACCATCGGCCGCTGCGCGCCGCCGGCCAGCGGGCCGGGTGCCGGAACGCCGGCCGTCCTCCCCTCGCCCAGGGGACCGAGACCCGCGGCGATCCGCGCCAGGTACGCCAGCGTGAACGTCGCGAGCCAGATCGCCACCCCGGTCGCCTCATGCAGCGAGCGCAGCACGGCGGGCATGTGCAGAAGCACCATCGACGCCGCGATCGCGATCTGGAGCAGCACCAGCGCCACCGCCACGTTCAGCGCCCGTCGCACCGTCGGCCCCACCGCGCGCCGGCGGTTCGCGACCGCGATGCCGATCAGGAACAGCGCCAGCAGCACGGCCACCGACCGGTGGATGAGCTGGATGTGCACCGCGCTCGCGGGCGCATCGGGATTGGGACCGCAGAACGGGAAGCTCGTGCAGCCCACGGCGGCGAACGGGAAGTTGGCCGTGAGGCCCCCCATGGCGACGGTGAGAAAGGCCAGTCCGGCCGCGCCGTAGGCGCTGCGGACGAGTCCGCGCGGCGCCTGCTGCGTGCGCACCCCGATCCCGCCCATCGCGCCGGTGCGCACCGTGGCCGCCGCGAGAATGGCCAGCAGGAGCATCGCCAGCGTCCAGTGCGCGACGACGGTCCACGGGGCGTTCCCGAGCTTCACGGTCACGCCGCCGAGGATGGCGACGGCGAACACCGTGACGACGGCGGCGCCGGACATCCGCAGCACGCCGCCCCGTCCGCCCACGCCGGGCTCGGCCCGCCGCCGCCAGGCCACGACGAACAGCGCGATCAGCGCCAGGGTGACGATCGACGCCAGGTAGCGGTGCGTGACCTCGATGATCAGGTCCGGGCGGCTGAACGGGGGAAACCAGTAGCCGTAGCACTTGGGCCAGTGGTCGCCGCAGCCCATCCCCGACCCCGAGATGCGCACGATGGCGCCGAACACCAGGTGCAGGCACACCACGCCCAGGGCCAGCCAGGCGAACCGGCGAACCGTCTTCATCGGATGTTCGAGGGGGCGGAAGCTTCCACCGCTACGGGCGAACCCCGCAGTTCGGAGGGCTCGTGCGACCGGTGCATGGTCTGCCAGGTGAGGGCGAAGACGCCGATCAGCGCGAGGGTCGGGACCACCACCCAGCCCACTTCGGCCGCGGAACGGGGACGCGGCACCCGTTCGCTTCCCGGACCGGGCTCGTGCGGGATCAGGGTCGACCGGAGGATGGCCGCCTGGGCGACCAGACAACAGGCGGCCGCGACCCAGAAGATCGCGTCGCCGAGGAGAAATCGCATGGATATGGGTCTCGGAGCGCGGGAATCCGCTCTCGAAAACTCGCGGGCCGGGAGCGGTGGGTCAACCGGAGGGGTCGGACGCGGCGCGGGCCGGGACGCGGTTGGCCGGACGCCGTCTGCCGGTCGCCGTCGACGGCCGGCGGACGGTCCACCGCCCACGGCCAACCGTTTACGGCTTCCCGTCAGAATATGTGTACGCTGATATACCGCCCCGGATGCGCCTTGATGTCGGCGAGCAGGGAATCCATCGTCGCCAGCGTGTTCCGCAGGTTCAGGTAGAGCGAGCTGTCGCTCAGCAGGAGCCCCAGCGACCCCTGCTTGCTGTTCGCCTTGGCGAGGATGTCGTTGATCCGCGCCGCCGCCGTGTCGAGGCGCACCGCGGTGCCCGACACCTCGCGGCTCGACCGCCGGAGGTTCTGCATCGTGGAATCCACGGTCGCCGAATCCACCGACTCGGCCACCCG
>JBJKRG010000105.1:0-22646 GCA_046704805.1 Gemmatimonadaceae bacterium | reverse complement strand
GCCAACGGCCGTGGTGCCGAGCTGTTCGGGTTCGCCCGGAGCGACTCGCCGCTCGCCGGGCTCGGAGCGGGAGACGTGCTCGTGGTCGCCGACGAGGAGCTGGCCGGACTGGACGCCCCCGACGTCGCCCGCGCCGGCGCGATCCTCGTGATCGGCACCACCCTCCCGGCGTGGGCCCGCCACGCCGCCGCCGTCGTTCTCCCGATCACGAACATGGTCGAGGAGGAGGGAACCTTCACCAACCTGCGCGGCCGCGTCCAGCGCTTCCGCCAGGCGAAGTCGGGGCCCGGCTTCACCCGGCCGAGTTGGCTCGTCGTCTCGGATCTGCTCGCCGCGATCGGCGAGCCGGCCGGCTTCATGCTGGCCGACGACGTCTTCGCGGCCCTCGCCGCGGCCCATCCGGAATTCAGCGGCATGTCCTACGATTCGCTCGGCCTCAAGGGCGCGCTCGTGAAGAGCGCCGCCGCCGGAGCCACGGCATGAACCTCTTCATCCACCCGCTGTTCCAGATCGTCAACCCGCAACTCCCGCCACCGTCCGGTGTGGTGTTCTTCTTCGCGACGGTGATCAAGCTCGTCGTGGTCTTCACGCTCTACATGGTCACGGTGGCCCTGCTCACCCTGGCCGAGCGGAAGGTGTCGGGCTGGATCCAGGACCGCGTGGGGCCCAATCGCGTGGGGCCCGGCGGGCTCCTGCAGCCGGCCGCCGACGGCCTCAAGAACTTCATGAAGGAAGAGACGTATCCGCGCGACGCCAACCTGCCGCTGTTCGTGCTGGCGCCCGCGCTGGCGTTCGTCCCGGCCCTCGTCACGTGGTGCGTGATCCCCTTCGCGTCACCGCTGCCCACACGCTGGGGCCTGATCGACATGGTCGTGGCGCCCTTGCCCATTGGCTACCTCTTCATCCTCGCGATCTCGTCCCTGGGCGTGTACGGCATCGTGCTCGCCGGGTGGAGCTCGAACAACAAGTACGCGCTGCTCGGCGGCCTCCGGTCGAGCGCCCAGATGGTCTCGTACGAGATCGCCATGGGCATGTCGACCATCCCGGTGCTCCTCCTGGCCGGCAACGTGGCCCTCAACGACATCGTACTGCAGCAGGCCCACGGCTTCTGGAACGTCCTCGAGCTCACGATCGCGTTCCTGATCTTCCTCGTCGCGGCCTTCGCCGAGACGAACCGCCTGCCGTTCGATCTGCCGGAAGCGGAATCGGAGCTGGTGGCAGGATACCACGCCGAATACAGCGCGATGAAGTTCGCGCTGTTCTTCATCGCCGAGTACGCGAACATGGTCACGGCCAGCGCCCTCATGGTCACGTTGTTCTTCGGCGGCTGGTCCATTCCGGGACACTGGGCGGTGGCGCCGTGGAGCGCCTGGAAGACACTCGCCACGGCGGCGTTCTTCGTGTTCAAGGTGCTGTTCTTCGTGTTCTTCTACATGTGGATCCGCTGGACGCTGCCGCGGTTCCGCTACGACCAGCTGATGGCGCTGGGCTGGAAGTTCCTGCTGCCGCTGTCGCTCGGCTACATCGTCGTCATGGCCAGCGCCATCCTCGGCCTCGATGCGGCCGGCGTGGCCCAGGGATCCTGGACGTTCGGCCTGGCGCTGCTCGGGCTCAACATCGTGCTCGTCGTCATCCTCTTCTTCTTCATCGATCGCGGCCGGATCATCAGTCCGGCCTACTCCCGACTCGACAAACGCAACGTCGACAAGCTGCGCGCCTACGCGGCGCGCTCGAAGTTGATGACGGAGGGCCGCAACTGATGGCTATCGGCATCAAGGTGCTCGACCGCCCCATCGAGCAGACCAGCTACGTGCGCGCCACGCTGAAAGGCATGGCCATCACGGCCAAGCACCTGCTGAATCCGCAGAAGGTGACGACGCAGTATCCGGAGCAGAAGAAGCCGCTGTCCGCCCGGTGGCGCGGGACGCATCGCATGCTCACCACCGAGGACGGCCGGGCGAAGTGCGTCGCCTGCGGCCTGTGCCCGACGGTGTGTCCCGCCAACTGCATCAAGCTCGTGCCCGGCGAGGACGAGCAGGGCAATCGGTACCCGCTCGTCTTCGAGATCGACGAGTTCCGCTGCATCTTCTGCGGCTACTGCCAGGAGGTGTGCCCCGAGGAGGCGATCCATCTGGGCCGCCACTACGAAAACGCCGAATACAGCCGCCAGGGCTTCGTCTACGATCTGGAGCGGCTGACCGCACAGACGCACCCGGTGTGCGAGCTGTGGGATCCGGCCGATCCGAAGGGGGAGTGATGCCAGCGCAGACGTCGCTCTTCTACGGATTTCACTTCTACCTCTTCGGCCTCATCGCCGTCGCGTCGGCCCTGGTCTTCGTGACGCGGAAGAGCCCGGTGGCCGCGGCGATGTGGCTGGTGGTCACGATGTTCTGCCTCGCGGCGCTCTACGTGCTGCTCGACGCGCAGTTCATCGGCGCCATTCAGGTGCTCGTGTACGCCGGCGCGATCATGGTCGTGTTCCTGTTCGTCGTCATGCTGCTCAACCTCGGCAAACCGGCGCTGTACGCCGATCCGCGCCGGCTCGGCTGGCGACTGGCGGCCGGGGCCGTGGGCCTCGGCGTGCTGGCCGAGATCCTGGCGGTCCTCCGCGGCACGACCGTGGCACGGTATGCGCTGCCGGCCGGCTACAACGCGCAACAGATCGCCGCCCAGGGAGTCGTCGCTCCGATCGCCGGCCCCCTGTTCCACCAGTACCTCCTGGCCTTCGAGGTCACCAGCATGGTGCTGCTGGCCGCCATCGTCGGTGCCGTGGTGCTCGGCAAACGGAGGACCGATGCTCGCTGAGTCGCTGTTCTTCTCCGCCGTGCTGTTCACGATCGGCGTCGTCGGGGTGCTCACCCGGCGCAACGCGATCATCCTGTTCATGTGCGTGGAGTTGATGCTGAACGCCGTGAACCTGACGTTCATCGGCTTCGCGCGCGTCTACGGCGCGGCGGGGCAGGTGTTCGTCTTCCTCGTCATGACCGTCGCGGCCGCCGAGGCCGCCGTTGGCCTCGCGATCATCATCGCGCTCTTCCGCCACCGCCACTCGGTCGATCTCAAGAACATCAACCTGCTGAAGGGCTGATGCTCCTCCAATCTGCAGTTTCGCCGGGGACCCCTCCGCTCGCCGGCACGATCGCCGCCTGGGTGTGGGCGCTGCCGCTGTTGCCGTTCCTCGGGTTCCTGATCAACGGCCTGCTGTCGCTCACCGGGGCCGCGCATTTCGGCCCGGCCGACCCCACGGCCGCTTCGCACGCCGCCCATGAGGCGGACGCCGGCCACGCGGACGCGGGCGCCGAGGAGCATGCCCCGACCCGCCACCGATACGCCGCCATCGTCTCGATCGTCGGTCCCGGCGTGCTCGTCGCCGCGTTCCTGCTCGCGGTGGGCATCTTCTTCGCGATGCACGCCGTGCCGGATCTGACGGCACCGTTCATCCAGCGCTACTTCTCGTGGATGCCGGTGGGCGACCTCTCGATCGATGTCGCCCTGCGCCTCGACCAGTTGTCGATGGTCATGGTCCTGGTGGTGACCGGCGTCGGGATGCTGATCCACATCTTCAGCGTCGGCTACATGCGCGAGGACCCCGGGTACCCGCGCTATTTCGCCTACCTGAACCTGTTCGTGTTCTTCATGCTGGTGCTGGTGCTGGGCGCGAACTACCCGCTGCTGTTCGTCGGCTGGGAGGGCGTGGGCCTGTGCTCGTACCTCCTGATCGGGTTCTGGTTCAGCGAGAAGGCCAACGCCGACGCCGGCAAGAAGGCGTTCATCGTCAACCGCATCGGCGACTTCGGGTTCCTGATCGCGATGTTCCTGCTGTTCGCGAACTTCGGGACCCTCGACTTCAGTGCCCTGCAGGCACAGGCGGGACGGTTCGTGTTCGGCGGACCACTCATCACGGCGATCGCGCTCTTCTTCTTCCTCGGGTGCACTGGGAAGAGCGCGCAAATCCCGCTCTACATCTGGCTGCCCGACGCCATGGCCGGCCCGACGCCGGTGTCGGCGCTGATCCACGCGGCGACGATGGTCACGGCCGGGGTCTACCTCATCGCGCGCAGCAACTTCATCTTCGCCGCCGCCCCGGTGGCCGAGCTGACCGTCGTGCTGATCGGGGCCCTCACCGCCTTCTTCGCGGCGACGATCGGCCTCAAGCAGTGGGACATCAAGAAGGTCCTCGCGTATTCGACCGTCTCCCAGCTGGGCTACATGTTCGTCGGCGTCGGGGCGGGGGCGTACGTGGCCGGCATCTTCCACCTGATGACGCACGCCTTCTTCAAGGGCCTGCTGTTTCTCGGTGCGGGCTCGGTGATCCACGTGATGCACGAGGCATACCACCACACGCACAACCACGCCGACGCCCAGGACATGCGCAACATGGGCGGGCTGCGGCACTACATGAAGTACACGTGGATCGCGATGTGGATCGCGACCCTGGCCATCTCGGGCATTCCACCGTTCTCCGGCTTCTTCTCGAAGGATGAGATCCTGGGCAGCGTTTTCGCGCGCGCGCAGGGCAGCACGCTCGCGCACGCGCACTGGCTGGGTATTCCGGGCACGGCGGTGCTCTACTTCGCCTACGCGATCGGCCTCGCCGCGGCACTGCTCACGGCGATGTACATGACCCGCGTCATGATCTACACGTTCCACGGCCCGAACCGCACGGGCCAGCAGGAGCGGACCTTCCTGCACGAAGCGCCCTGGGTCATGACGATTCCGGTGGTCGTCCTCGGCATCCTCGCGGCCGTAGGCGGGTGGTTCAACCTCCCGGAGATCATCACGCACGCGATTCCCCTCGGACCCACGGGCGCGCTCGAGCACTGGCTCGATCCGGTCGTGGGCGCCAGCACCGCCCGGGTCATCGGCGCCGGCGGGGAGGCCGCCGCGAGCAACGAGGGGCTCCTGATCCTGCTCGCGATCGCCATCGCGATTACCGGCCTCGTGGTCACGCTGGCGGTGCTGAAACCGGCCGCGCTGGTCCCGAAAGCGCAGGCGAAGCCGGAAGAGGGCTTCCAGCGCGTTCTCGCCGACAAGTACTACGTCGACGAGTTCTATGACGCCACCGTCGTCGAGCCCACGTACGGCGTGGCGCGGAATCTGTTGTGGCGCGGCGTCGACGTCGGGTTGATCGATGGCCTGTTCGTGAATGGAAGCGCGTGGGTCATGCGCTTCGTGGGCTGGGTGGGCTCACAACTCCAATCCGGCCAGCTCGGCACCTACGCCTGGGCGCTGGTCCTCGGGGTCCTCCTCGTGCTCGGGGCCTTCCACCACGCGGTGCTCCCATGAAATCGTTCCTGACCTCCATCGGGTACATGCACTGGGTGCTCCCGGTGCTGCTGCTGATCCCGGCACTGGGCGCGCTGGCCATCTGGCTGCAGGGCGCCCCCGGCCGCGGGGCGCCGTCGGACGACGACGTGGCCGCCGGCATCGCGTCGACGCCCCGCATGATCGCCCTCGTCACGTTCGTGCTCGAGTTCGTGGTGTCACTCGGGCTGTGGTGGTCCTTCGATCCGTCCACGGCGGCGTGGCAGGCGGTGTACGACGTCCCGTGGATCCCGTCCTGGGGCATCCACTTCCACGTCGGGATCGACGGCATCTCGCTGATGATGATCCTGCTCACGACGTCGACGATGGTGCTCGCCGTCCTGGGCAGCTGGACCAGCATCCGCAAGCGCACCCACACGTACTACGCGCTGCTGCTGATCCTGACGGCGGGGATGCTCGGCGTGTTCATGGCGCTCGATCTCTTCCTCTTCTACGTGATGTGGGAAGTGATGCTGGTGCCGATGTACTTCATCATCGGCGTCTGGGGCGGCGACCGCCGGGTGTACGCGAGTCTGAAGTTCTTCCTCTACACGATGGTGGGCTCCCTGCTGATGCTGGTGGCCATCGTGTACCTCGGGCTTGCGGCCCGTCTCGGCGGCACGGGGGCCCCCAACTTCAGCTACGATGCGATCCTGCGGCAGGTCCACGTGTCGCCCACCGCCGCCCTGTGGCTGTTCGGCGCCTTCTTTCTGGCCTTCGCGGTCAAGGTGCCGATGTTCCCGTTCCACACGTGGCTGCCCGATGCCCACGTCGAGGCGCCCACCCCGGGGTCGGTGGTCCTGGCCAGCATCATGCTGAAGCTGGGCACGTTCGGCTTCATTCGGCTGGCCGTGCCCCTCTTCCCGGGCGCCGCGACCAATCCCACCGTCCGGGCGATCGTCCTCACGCTGGCGGTGATCGGGATCGTGTACGGGGCCCTCGTGTCCCTCGTGCAGCCGGACTTCAAGAAGCTCGTGGCCTATTCGTCGGTCAGCCACCTCGGCTTCGTGATGCTGGGCATCTTCGCGCTGACCGTGCAGAGCGTGCAGGGCGCGCTGATGGTGATGATCAACCACGCCATCTCCACCGGCGCCCTGTTCTTCCTGATCGGCATGATCTACGAGCGCCGGCACACGCGCCGCATCGAGGACTATGGCGGGATCGCCCGCGTCGTCCCGATGTTCGCGGCCGCGCTCACCCTCGTCACGTTCAGCAGCATCGGCGTGCCGGGCACGAACGGCTTCGTGGGCGAGTTCCTCGTGCTCATCGGGACGTTCCGCACCTATCCGGTGTTCGCGTTCATCGCCGCCACCGTCGTGGTCTTCTCGGCGGCGTACCTCCTGTGGGCCATCCAGCGCATCCTCTTCAACTCCCTCGACAAGAAGGTGAATTTCCACATTCCGGACCTGAACCGGCGTGAGGTGGCGCTGCTCATCCCGCTGCTGGCCGGCATCGTCTGGCTCGGCATCTATCCCAAGCCGGTGCTGAGCCGGATGCAGGCGTCGGCCGAGCACTTCGTGGAGTCGGTGCAGACGCGGGCCAACGTGGCCGTCGCCCAGGAGGCCGAGCGATGACGCCCTTCGACCTCTCGGTCCCGTCCCAACTCCTGGCGGCGCTGGGCCCCGACCTCCTGCTGATGGGCGGCGCCTGCCTCCTGCTGCTCTGGGCGGCCTGGCAGACCCCCAGCCTCGCGCACCAGCGCCGGGTGGGCATCGGCAGCATGGGGCTCACCGCCGCCACCGGCGGCTACGTGATCTGGAGTCTGTATCAGCAGCGCACCGCGACGGCCGGGCCCATTGCCGTCGACAATTTCCGATGGATGGCCGACGCCGTCATCCTGCTCGGCACGCTCTTCGCCATCGCGCTCACGATCGACGACAACGACCGGCAGGAAGTGACGGTCGCGGAGTCGCACGTCCTGATCCTCTTCGCCTCGGCCGGAATGATGCTGCTGGCCGCGGCGCAGGATCTCATGATCGTCTTTCTCGGCATCGAGTTGATGTCGCTGTCCGTGTACGCCCTGGCCGGCATCAACCGCCGCAGCGCGCGGGGCGCCGAGGGAGCCCTCAAATACTTCCTCCTCGGCGCCTTCGCGACGGCCTTCCTGCTGTACGGCATGGCCCTGGTCTACGGGGCTACCGGGACGACCAACCTGGCGGACATCGCCTCCCGCATCACCACCTTCGGCCTCGCGCGCAGCCCGCTGCTGCTCATTGGCATGGGGCTACTCCTGATCGGGTTCGGGTTCAAGGTGGCGGCGGTGCCGTTCCACATGTGGGCGCCCGACGTGTACGACGGGGCGCCGTCCCCGATCACGGCGTACATGGCCGCGACCGTCAAGGCGGCCGCGTTCGCCGCGCTGTTGCGCGTCTGGATGGAGGCCTTCCCGGCCGCCTACACCGCCTGGCGTCCGGCCGTCGCCGGGCTCGCGATTGCCACGATGATCGTCGGCAATGCCATCGGGCTGGCCCAGCGGAACATCAAGCGCATGCTGGCCTATTCGAGCATTGCGCACGCCGGGTTCCTCCTCGTCGCGCTGGCCGCCGGGAGCACACAGTCCGGCCCGGCAATGCTGTTCTACCTGCTGGCCTACACGCTGGCCACCTTCGGGGCGTTCGGCATCATCATCGTGTTGTCCCGCGAGGGCGACCACCCCGTGATGATCGACGACTTCGCGGGGCTCTGGTCCGTCCGCCCCTGGTTGTCGCTCGGCATGGGCGTCCTGATGATGTCGCTGCTGGGCTTTCCGATCTTCGGCGGCGCCGGATTCTTCGCCAAGTGGTACGTCCTGCAGGCCGCCCTGCAGGCCAGCACTCCGCAGACCGTCCTCGCCGTCATTCTCGTTCTCACCACGGTCGTCTCGGCGGGCTACTATCTCTATGTGGTGATGGTAATGTTCATGAAGCCGCGGCCCGAGGGGGCGATGGCGCCGCCCGCGACACCCGGCCTGACCCGGGCCGTGGTCGTGGCGAGCGTCGTCGCCATTCTCCTGCTGGGGCTGATGCCCGACCGGTTCGTGCGTCTGGCCGGTGCAGGGATGATGCGCAGCGTCCCATCGGCGACCACCGTCCACACGGCCAGCGCCGTCCGGCCGTGACCCGGCCGCGGCGTACCGCACCACGGACGGGGCCGGGAACGGCCCCGTCCGCATTTCGAGGATCGACATGAGCGTAGCTGCCGGCATCTTTCGCGAGTACGACATCCGGGGCGTGGTGGGACGCGATCTCACGGCTGAGGCGGCGCGGGCCGTGGGAGGCGCCTACGCCGCCTACCTGGCCGACCGGAATCTGGCCGGAGCCGTCGTCGTCGGACGGGACAACCGGCCCAGCGGCAGCGGGCTTCGGGATGCCCTGGTCGAGGGACTGACCGGAGCCGGTGTCGACATCGTCGACATCGGGACGGTCCCGACACCGCTGCTGTACTGGAGCCTCAACCATCTCGACGTGGTCGGTGGCATTCAGATCACGGGCTCGCACAACCCGCCCGAGTTCAACGGCTTCAAGATCTGTCGCGGCACGGCCTCCGTGTACGGAGCCGAGATCCAGGAGCTGTACCGGCTGGCCCGTACCCCGCGCCCACCGGCCGCGCGGCCGGGCACCGTCCGCGAGGAGCGGGTCATCGACCGCTACCTGGATGACATTGCCGGGCGCATCGGCCCCCTGGCACGTCCCGTGCGGTCCGTCTACGACTGCGGCAACGGAGTCGGAGCCGTCGTTGCACCGCAACTGTTCGAGCGCCTCGGCGTCCCCGCACGCGGCTTGTTCTGCGAGAGCGACGGCACGTTCCCGAACCACCACCCCGATCCCACCGTGCCGGCCAACCTCGAAGCGCTCATCGCAGCCGTGCGCGCCGACGGCGCGGAGATGGGCATCGCCTTCGACGGCGACGCCGACCGTATCGGCGTCGTGGACGACCAGGGGAACATCATCTGGGGCGACCGCCTCCTGATCCTCTATGCCCGCGACGTGCTGGCGCGCACGGGACCGCAGCAGGCAGTGATCTTCGATGTGAAGTGCTCACAGGCCCTTCCCGATGCCGTGCGTGCGGCGGGTGGCAATCCCGTGATGTGGAAGACCGGACACTCGCTGATCAAGGAGAAGATGAAGGAGCTGCACGCGCCGCTGGCCGGCGAGATGTCAGGGCATATGTTCTTCACCGAGGGCTTCTACGGCCACGACGACGCCCTGTACGGGGCCGCCCGCCTGCTCCGGATCGTCGCGGCGAGCGGTCGCTCGGTCCGGGAGCTGCTCGCCGACGTGCCGGCCTACGAGGCCACCCCGGAGATACGGATCGACTGTCCCGACGACCTGAAATTCGAGGTCGTGTCGCGCGCCGTGGCCCACTTCCGTGCCGCGCACGACGTGATCGACGTCGACGGCGTGCGGGTGCTCTTCGGCGACGGGTGGGGGCTCATCCGGGCGTCGAACACCCAGCCGGTGATCGTCACGCGGTTCGAGGCGAGAACCGAGCAGCGCCTCGCCGAGATCCGCCGGGAGATGGAAGGATGGCTGCGGGCCCAGGGCGTGCAGGTGTGAGATGAAGTCGCGGCGCTGGCTCGCTCTCGTCCTCATCGCGGGTGCGGTCGCGCTGCTGGTGGCGCGCGCCGTGTCGCGAGCCTACGCCGACTACCGGTGGTATCAATCCCTCGGCGCGCTGTCGCTGTGGGAGGCGCGTTTCACCACGCTGCTCGCCCTCCGGGTCGGCGCCGGCTTCGTAATCGGGTTGTTCGCCTTCGCCAACTTCTACGCGGTCCGGCAGTCCGTGGTCTCGCTGGTGCTGCCGCGGCGGATCGGCAACCTCGATATCGGCGAGGAGGTGTCGAGTCGCGCCCTCACCGGCATCGCCCTGCTCCTGGCCGTGGTCGTGGCGGGCGCCCTGGCAATGTCCCTGCGGGACTGGACGGGCCTCCTGCAGACGAAGATCGGCCACCCCTTCGGGGAGACCGACCCCTACTTCAACGCCGACCTCGGCTTCTTCGTCTACCGGCTGCCGTTCGAGAACGGCCTGTTCACGTGGGTGACGGCCGGCGTCCTCTGCATCGCGGCCGTGGTCGTCTTCCTGTACGTCCTCACACCGGGACTGCGGATCGAGAACGGGCGGCTGCACATCTCCGAGTACATCCGGCGCCACATGGCCGTGCTGGGCGGCGTGCTCATCCTGCTCCTCGCCTGGCACTTCCGACTCGAGATGTACGCGGTGCTGCTGGGCGGGAGCGGGCCCAACAGCACCTTCGGGTCCATCGACCACCACGTCCGCATCCCCGGGGATCTGATTCTGGCAATGGTGACCCTGGCCGGCGGCCTGATCGTGATCTGGGGTGGGTGGACGGGCCAGCGGCGGCTCGTCGTGGCCGCCCTGGCCGCCGTCCTCGTGACCGGGATCGTGACGCGGGATGTGGCCCCGCTGATCGCGGAGCGTTTTCCGACGCAACCCGATTCGGCGAAGCGGGAGCAACCGTACGCCACCACGCGGGCCGGCTATACCCGGCGGGCCTACGCGACCGATCGCATCCTGATCGGGGACACCTCCGTGGCCTATCGGACGCTGAGTCAGGCGGCGCTGGGCGTCTCCGACTGGGACGCGACCCCGTTGTCGCAGGCGGTGGAAGCGGAATCACGCCTCGAGGCAGGCGCCCGCGTCGGGTGGGCGAGCCGCCCCGACGGCCTCGTGGGCGTGATCACGTCTCCGCAACCGCCCCCGGGCCCCGGTGAGGCCGCTCCGGTCGGGATCGTCGTTCGGGCGCTCGCCACCGCGGCCGACGACCGCGGTGCCCCCGTGCGACTGCCGGAACCCGGCAGTGACGACGATGCCGCGCTGCTGGCTCCGTCGATCGTTCTCGATTCGACCCAGGGCTACGCGATCGTGCCGGACTCGTCGGGGCAGGTCAGGGGCGTTCCCCTCGTCTCGCCTCTCGAGCGGTTCGTGGAAGCGCTGAGCGTGCAGAATCTCCGCCTCTGGCTGGGTGAGTTGCCGGAGCCGCGGCCGGTGCTGGTCACCGTTCGGAACGCCCGACGACGAGTGGCCGCGCTCGCGCCGTTCTTCGTGCAGGGCAGCGCGGTCAGCCCTCTGGTGTTCGGCGACTCGCTCTTCTGGGCCATCGACCTCTATGCGGCCTCGTCGACCTACCCGCTGAGCCAGCGGTACACGATTGCCGGCGCGTCGCGCAGCTACTTCCAACATGCCGCCACGGCACTCGTGCTCTCGTCCACGGGCCAGGTGCAGTTGATCCCCGACCACACGCTGGACCCCATCGCCGCCACCTGGGTGGACGCCTTTCCGGAGTTGTTCGTCCGTCCGGGCAGCGTGCCGGCGCGCCTGCTCGCTGATCTGCCGCCCGCCGTGGACGCGGCGCGCGTGCTGGCCCTTGCCTTCGGACGCTACGGCACACGGTCGAACGATGCCCATCCGAGCCATCCGCCGATCGTCGACGGGGCGGACAGTATCCTGGCGGGAGAGCCGCCGGTGTTCGCCCTGCCGAACGGGGGCCCCACGGCTTTCGAGATCCCGCTGCTCGATTCGGGCCAGCGCGTCCGGGGTGTGCTGGTGGCCGAGGGCGGAGGCGCCCACCGGACGGTGTGGCTCCCCGCACAGGGGGCGTCGGGGCCCCTGTGGCACGGGGTGCTCGACGCGCTGGCAGCGGCCGACAGTGCGGCGCGGCCGCCGGATGCGAGCGTCGTGCACGGCGTCACCCGGGCATTCATGCTCGGTTCCCGCGTCGCCTATCTCCAGCCGGCGTACCGCTGGACCCCGGGGGCCGTCCCCCGGCTGCTCCACGTGGCATACATGGTGGGCGACAGCGCCCGTGTGGCCCCCACGCTGCGCCGGGCGGTGGGGGTCGTGATCCCACCCGCGCCGACCGCGGCCCCCAGCGCCGCCCAGACCCGGCGGACGCTGCGCCAGCTCTACGCGGAGATGCGTGACGCGCTGCGCCGTGGCGACTGGGTGGCGTTCGGGCGCGCCTTCGACGCGCTCGGCGCTCTCCTGGCGAAGCCCGTCCCGTGACCGCGCCCGGGTCGCACACCGCCATCATCGCATTGGGCGGCAACGCGCTGGCGCCCCCGGGCGAGCCGTCCACCGTGTACGATCAGTTCCGGCATACACGCGAGAGCCTCGCGGCGGTCGTGGACCTCGTGGTTGCGGGATGGCGCGTGTGCGTCGTCCACGGCAACGGTCCCCAGGTCGGTGACGAGCTCGTGCGGAACGAGCTCGCCCGCCGCGATGCGAGCCCGCTTCCGCTGGGCGTGCTGGTCGCCGAGACGGCCGGCTGGATCGGCTACATGATCCAGCAGTCGCTCGACAACGCACTGCGTCGCGCCGGCCACCCGCACGACGTCATCACGGTGATCACGCAGGTCCGCGTCGACCGGCACGATCCGGCGCTCGCGATTCCCACCAAGTTCATCGGGCACGCGCTCACTCCGGCCCGGGCCCGGCAGGTGGAGGAGGATGGGTTCGCGGTGAAGCCCGACGCTCGCGGGCGATGGCGCCGCGTCGTCGGCAGTCCGGCACCGCTGGCCGTGCACGAGGCAGGCGTCGTCCGGCGCCTGCTCGACGCCGGCACCGTCGTGATCGCGTGCGGCGGCGGCGGGGTGCCCGTTTACGATGACCCGGCGCTAGGTTGGGAAGGGGTCGATGCCGTGGTCGACAAGGACCTGGCGGCTGCGGTGCTGGCACGCGACCTTGACGCGGAGCTGCTGCTGATTCTCACGGACGTGGATGCCGTGTACGCAGACTGGGGCACCCCACAGCAGCGCCCGTTGCCGCGGCTGTCGGTGGCAGACGCGGTTCGGATGGACGGCGAGGGGGCCTTCGGCGAGGGGAGCATGGCGCCGAAGATCCGCGCCGCGACGGACTTCGTACGCCGGACCGGCGGGCGTGCGATCATCACAGCGCTGAGCCGCGGACGCGATGCCGTGCGCGGCGAAGCCGGTACGACCATTACACCGGAGCAGGCGTGAACATTCACGAATATCAGGCCAAGGAGCTGATGCGGGCCCAGGGCGTCCCGATTCCCCCGGGCGAGGTGGCGACGACGGCCGACCAGGCAGAAGCGATCGCGAAGAAGTTCGGCGGAACGGTTGTCATCAAGGCCCAGGTGCACGCGGGTGGGCGCGGAAAGGCCGGCGGGGTGAAGCTCGCCAAGACCCCGGCCGAGGCGAAGGCCACCGCGGGCCGGATCCTCGGCATGCAGATCAAGGGCCTCACGGTACAGAAAGTGCTGGTCACTCCGGCCGAGGACATCGCCAGCGAGGCCTACGTCGGCGTGATCCTCGACCGCGCTTCCAAGGCGCCGGTTTTCATGGTGAGCCCGGCCGGAGGAATCGACATCGAAGAGGTGGCCGCCAAGACACCCGACAAGATCAAGCGTGTCCGCGTGGATACGCGCTACGGGCTGCAGGGGTATCAGGCCATGGAGCTCGGCTTCTTCCTGTATCAGGAGCTCAAGCAGGTCCGCGCGGCCGCATCCATCATGCAGAAGCTCTTCGCCGCGTTCATGCATGCCGGCGCGTCGCTGGCCGAGATCAATCCGCTCGTCGTCACGCCCAGGGGTGAGGTCATCGCCCTCGACGCCAAGATGGTAATCGACGACAACGAGCTCGACCGCCATCCCGAGATCGCTGCCCTGCGGGACGAGAGCGCCGAGGCCCCGAGCGAGGTCGATGCCCGGAACTCCAGCCTCACGTTCATCAAGCTGGACGGCAACGTCGGGTGCGTCGTCAACGGTGCCGGGCTGGCCATGGCGACGATGGATCTCGTGAAGTACTACGGCGGCGAGCCGGCGAACTTCCTGGACATCGGTGGTTCGTCCAATCCGGAGAAGGTGGTGAGCGCGCTGCGCATCATCACGGGCGATGCCAACGTGAAGGCCATCCTGTTCAACATCTTCGGCGGCATCACGCGCACCGACGACGTGGCCAACGGCATCGTGACGGCCACCAAGGCCAATCCGCTCAAGGTGCCGATCGTGATCCGTCTGACCGGCACCAACGAGGAAATCGCGGTGAAGATTCTGAAGGACAACGGATTCTCGGCATCCGCCGATATGGATGAAGCGGTGAAGCAGGCCGTGGCCCTCGCCAAGGGAGGCAAGGCCGCATGAGCATCTTCATCGACAAGTCCACGACTGTCATCGTGCAGGGAATCACCGGGCGCGACGGCTCCTTCCACGCCAGACAGATGCTGGAGTACGGCACGCGGGTGGTGGGCGGGGTGACCCCGGGGAAGGGCGGGCAGAAGTTCGAGGGGACCGTCCCGATCTTCAACACGATGCAGGATGCGGTGGCCGCCACGGGCGCCAATACCAGCGTCGTCTACGTTCCCCCCATGTACGCCGCCGACGCGATCATGGAAGCGGCCGATGCGGGCATCAAGTTCATCGTCGCCATCACCGAAGGCCTGCCGGTGCTCGACATGACGCGGGTGTATCCCTTCGTCCGGGATCGGGGCGCGCGGCTGCTCGGGCCCAACTGCCCGGGGCTCATCACCCCCGGCCAGTCCAAGGTGGGGATCATTCCGGGTCGCATCTGCCTTCCGGGCAACGTCGGCGTCGTGAGCCGGTCCGGCACCCTCACCTACGAGGTCGTCTACCAGCTCACGCGGGCCGGCCTCGGCCAATCCACGTGCGTCGGAATCGGTGGCGACCCGATCAACGGCACCAACTTCATCGACTGCCTGGAGGCCTTCGAGAAGGACCCCGAGACCAGAGCCGTCGCCATGATGGGAGAGATCGGAGGCACCGACGAGCAGCAGGCGGCCGACTTCGTCACGCACCACATGACGAAGCCGGTGGTGGGTTTCATCGCGGGGCAGACCGCCCCCCCGGGCCGACGGATGGGCCATGCCGGCGCCATCATCTCCGGCTCTGCCGGCACGGCCGCGGAGAAGATCGCGGCCTTCGAGGCCGCCGGAATCGGCGTGGCCAAGCGGCCGATGGATTTCGTGGAGCTCATCCGGGCGCGCCTGAAGTAGGCGCGCCCCGCCAGACCCCTTCCAACCCCGATCATGGCTGCCAACCAGACCCTCACCATCATCAAGCCCGATGCCTTCGGCGCCGGGAAGTCCGGAAAGATCATCGCGCACCTCGAAGCCGGCGGCTTCGAGGTGCGCGCCGCCCGCGTCGTACACCTGACGACGGCCCAGGCGGAGGAGTTCTACGCCGTGCACCGGGAGCGGCCGTTCTACCGGTCCCTCGTCGCGTTCATGACGTCCGGCCCGTGCATGCCGATGATTCTCCAGAAGGCCGACGCCGTGGCCGCCCTGCGGCGGGCGATCGGCGCCACCGACCCGGCGGAGGCCGAGCCGGGCACCGTCCGCAAGCTCTACGCCGAGTCGAAGGAGCGGAACGCCATCCATGCGTCCGACAGCGATGAGAATGCGCAGCGCGAGGCCCGCTTCTTCTTCGCCGAGAGTGACGTGATCACGGCGGGATGATCCGACGGGCGGGGACGCGTCGGCGCGCTGCCGGATCTGCGCGCGGCGGATACCACGCCGCGCTCCTGCTCCTGATCGCCCTCGCGTCCCCGGTCCGGGCCCAGTCGTCGGCCTCGGGCATCATTGCCGGAACCGTGCGGCAGTCGAGCGGCGCCCCGATCGCCGTCGCGGTCGTCACGGCGCGCCGCGCCGACGGCTCGTACGAACGACGCGGCACCACCGACGGGACCGGTGGCTTCCGCCTGGCGGCGCTGCCCCCCGGAACGTACGACGTCACCGCGCGGCGGCTCGGGTATCGGCCGGTGATCATGCGCGGCGTCATGGTCTCCGCCGCCACCGTTTCCACCATCACGATCACCCTGGAGCCTTCGGCCCGGACCCTCGCCCCGGTGGTCGTCAGCCAGCCGGCGGCGCCCCCGGGCGCCGAAACCGAGGTCTCCCCGCTGCGCATCGACGCCCGCGAGATCGCCCAGCTCCCGGTCGGACTCGATCTCGATCGGCTCGTGGCGCTCACGCCGGGTGTCCGCCCCGACCAGATGTGGGGCGGGGCGGGATTCCAGGCGAACGCGTACCGGCTCGACGGTGTGCCGATCGACCACCCCGGCATCGGCGGTGCCATCGTACAGCCAAGCGTCCATTGGATTCAGGAGCTCGACGTCCGCGGACTCGGCGCCGCAGCCGATGAGGGCGGCTTCCAGGGCGGGCTGGTCGATGTGGTCACGAAGAGCGGCAGCAACACCCGGAAGGGCAGCATCTCCGCCGATTACGAGAACGACGCGCTCGACGCCACGAACCTTTCCGGGACCGACATCGTGCCGGAACTGGCCGATCGCCGCGAGGTGGCGGCCGAGCAGAGCGGGCCCATCGTCCGCAACCGGCTATTCTATTTCGTCGCCGGCCAGTGGGTCCGCACGGCGGAGCGAGCCCTCGACCACCTGGGGACGGCGCGCTACTCGCCCGTGCCGCTGGTCACCGACGCGCCCAGCGGCTTCGGGAAGCTCACGTGGACGCCGACCCTCCACGACCTCGTCAATCTCGGGGTCGCCCTCTCCGACAGTGTCACCGACCACGCCGGGCTCACCGGGCGGGAGACGGCCGACGCGACACTCCGCGTCCGGGCCCCGTCGGCGATCGTCGATGCCTCGTGGCAGCACACCATCGGGGCGGCCACGATCCTCGAAGCGAGGTTCGTGAGCTTCTCGGCCGCCATGCACGCCGACCCCTACGCCGGCCCGAACGTGCCCGGCGTCGCCACCTACCAACTCGGCACGTCCCGCAGTTACCAGAATGCGCCGTTCACGGTCACCCAGCGCCCGACGAGCGCCGGGTACACGCTCACGGTCGACCACTTCGCCCACTGGCTGGGTGACCACCATTTCCGGGCGGGGATCGAGCAGGTATTCGGCGGATGGCACGACGACCGGACCCGGAACTCGGGGATGACCTGGCGCCCGCGCTATTCCAGCATCGACGGGACTGATTCGACCTTCGTGCCCACCGACGCGTCGACCTGGCAGACCTGGACGCCCACGAGCTGGGGCGGGGAAACGCACGTCCATGCACACGTGCAGAACGGTGCTGTGTTCCTGCAGGACGACTTCACGCACGGACGCCTCGGCCTTCATCCGGGGGTGCGGTTCGGCTGGTGGAGCGGGACGATCGATCCGGTCGGAGGGGGCCCCACGATCCATGCGCTGTCCACCCACGCATTCGACCCGCGCGTGGGGCTCACCCTGAACGTGGGCACGACCGGGAAGCCGGCGCAGCTGACCGTACACTGGGGCCGGTATCACCAGGACCTGTTCGCCGAGATGTTCGACCGCGTGCAGGGAGCCAACGCGTACTCCAACTACCAGGTCTGGGAGTACGGCGGCCCCGCCTTCACGGATCCGGCGCGGGTCATCACCCAGGCCCAGCGGGATTCCATGGCCGCGATCGGCCAGTTCCGGCTGCTGGAATTCGACCAGCTCGACCAGTCGGGGCCCGTGAGCAACTACCACCAACCCTACCTCGACCAGTTCGTCGTCGGGCTGCAGGCCGAGCCGACGCCGCACCTGCACCTCGCGGCCACCTTCGTGGCCCGCGACAACCGCGACATCATCGCCCTCGTCGACCGCAACCTGGCCACCGATTACGTCGAGATGGACAGCGTCACCGTGGCCGATCACTTCGGCGGGCTGCTCGCCAACTACAACGGCGATACGCTGATCATCCCCAGGCTGTACGTCCCGAAGAACGCGATCATCGCCGCGCTGCAGGGCGGGTACACCTTCCCGGTCACGCTGCCGCCGGGCCAGACGCTCACCTACAACCCGGACTACGTGATCACGAATCCGCCGGGGGCGAAGCGGCAGCTGCGCCAGGTGTTGCTCGAGGCGGATGCCCGGTATCCCACCTGGGAGGCGTCGGCATCACTGGCGCTCACGTCCCTGCGCGGGAATTTCTCCACCGTGTCCGGCTACGACCCGAATTCGGTCACCGGCCGGGATCAATTGATCGGGCGAGGCCCCGGTCCGTACGTGCGCCTGAACGAACAGACCAATTTCAACGGCGAACTGGACAACGCCAGTCATATCGAATTCAAGCTGAGGGCGGTCCACGATCTGCCGGCACGATTCCGGGGCGGCCTCGTGGTCTCGACCGTTTCCGGCGACCGGCTGACCCCGTCGTTCACCATCGAGCCCTACACGTATTCCTACACGGCTTACGGCGACCGGCCGATGACCGGCAACCCGAACGACCCGCAACCCCAGCCGCTCCCGGGGATCCTCTTCGTGGACATGGCCGGGGAACGGATCAACCTGGCCCCGCTTGGCTCCTACCACTACGCGGGCCACATGATCGTGGACGTGCATCTGGAGCGGCCCGTCGAGACCGGCGGCGTCCACTGGACGCTCACCATCGACGCCTTCAACGTGCTGGGCTCGAAGGCCGTCACGCTCGTCAACACTTCACTCGATGCGAGCAGCGATCCGAACTCGCTGACGCAGTTCGCGAGCCCGCTGGGGCGGGTGCCGCCGCGGACGCTGCGCCTGGGGACTTCAGCGGCCTGGTAACCAGGCGGGTGCGAGGGCGGCTAACTCCGCTCGTGGTGGTGACTTGTAAAGGTCCCGGCGGCGGAGTAGTTTTCGTGGCTATGCTGTGCTTTGACATCCGTGAACTGGAGACCCAGGCCGTGCAGGTCGACGGCGCCCTCGGCGCCGCTGATCCGATCTGGGAAGACGGGGACGCGGTGCCAAGCGGTGACATCCGGGTCACCGGACGCCTCTCGGCGGCCGGCCCCGGCCGATTCTACTGGCACGGGCACATCGCGGGCACTGCGGTGATGCCGTGCCGACGTTGTCTGACGGAAACGTCGGTGTCGGTCGAGGATGAGGGGCATCTCATCTTCGCCGTCGCCGGCGGAGAAGAAGCCGAGGATCCGGACGTGTACCTGTTCGGGCCCCGGGACAAGGAGTTGGACCTGCGCCCGGCCGTCCGGGAGTTGTGGCTGCTCAACGCGCCGGTGTATGCGCTCTGCCGAGAGGACTGCAAGGGGCTGTGCCCCACCTGCGGTTCCGACCTCAATGCGGGGCCGTGCGCCTGCCCGCCGCCCCGCGACTCCCGGTGGGATGCCCTCCGCAAGCTCGGGTCCACGCTCAACCAGTAGCCGCCACGTCCGAATCCACCCCGAAACTCACGAACCATGGCCGTCCCCAAGCGCAGGACCTCCAAGCGCAAGAAGCGCGCACGTAACACGCACAAGCAGGCCGCGCCGATCGCCCTCCAGAAGTGTCCGCGGTGTCAGGCGATGAAGCGCCCGCATCACGTCTGCGAAGAATGCGGGTACTACGCCGGTAAGCAGCGAGTCGCCGCCCGGGAAGCGTAACCTTGGCGCGGATCGCGTTGGATGCGATGGGGGGCGACTTCGCTCCGCAGGCGACGGTCGTCGGGGCACTGCTCGCGGCCGGCGAACTCGACCCCGCGCATACCATCGACGTCGTGGGGCGCACCGCGCTCATCGAGCGCACGCTCGACGAGGCGCTGCGCACCGAGCACGCCGCCCTCTCCGGCCAGCGGCCCCGCCTCCACATCGTGGATGCTCCCGACGTGATCGAGATGGCGGAGAAGCCCAGCGCTGCGGTCCGCGGCAAGCCGAACAGCTCGATGATGGTGGGCCTGCGCCTGCACGCCGAGGGCCGGTGCGACGCCTTCGTCTCGGCCGGCAACACCGGCGCCCAGATGGCCGCCTCGATGCTGCTCCTGCGACTCCACGACGGCCTCAAACGTCCCGCCATCGCCACCGTGTTCCCGACTGCTCGACAGCCCCTCGTCGTGCTCGATTCGGGGGCCAACGTCGATTGCTCCGCCGCCGAGCTCGTCCAGTTCGCGCGGCTCGGCGCGGTCTACGCGCACGACATCTTGGGACGGGAGACGCCGGCCGTCGGCCTCCTGAACATCGGCGAGGAGCCGGAAAAGGGGAACGCTGTTTCGAAGGAGACGCACGCCCTGCTCGCCCAGGCGGGGCTGCATTTCATCGGCAATGTCGAGGGCCGCGACCTTCCGGCCGGAGAGACCCACGCGGGTCCGGTGGACGTCGTGGTCTGCGACGGATTCGTGGGCAACGTGCTCCTCAAGTTCTACGAGGCCGTGGCCCCACTCATGGTGGGAATGCTCGTGAAGACCGGTTATGAAGAAGCGCGCATCGTGGAGGCCCTCCGCCACCTGGACTACTCCGAGTACGGGGGCGCCCCGCTGCTCGGCGTTCGCGGCGTGAGCATCATCTGTCACGGGCGCTCCTCGCCGCGGGCCATCAAGAACGCCATCAAGGTGGCGGTGCAGGCCGTCGAGAACCGCCTCGACGAGCACATCGGCCGGCGGCTGCAGGCCTCGGCGGGAGGCGCGGCCGCATGAAGCGCCCCATCGCCTGGATCGCGGCTACCGGACGGAACGTGCCCGAGCGGGTCATGACCAACCACGACTTCGCGGCCATCGGCATCGAGACGTCGGACGAATGGATCGTCGGCCGGACGGGCATCCGGGAGCGCCGCATCGCCGCCCCCGGAGAAACCACCTGCACGATGGCCGCGGCCGCGGCGCGGCGCGCCATGGAGCGGGCGGGCGTGCATGCCGGAGACATCGACACGATCGTGCTCAGCACGGCGACCACCGATCGGCTCCTGCCCTCGACGGCCGTCGACCTGCAGGCCGAGCTGGGCGCCACCCGGGCGGCGGCATTCGACATCAGCGCCGCCTGCTCGGGCTTCATCTACGGAACCACCGTGGCCGAATCGCTGATCGCCGCCGGCAACGCCGAGACGGTGCTGGTCGTCAGCGCGGAGCGGATGAGCTCGATCATCGACTGGCAGGACCGCTCGACCTGCGTGCTGTTCGGCGACGGAGCCGGCGCCGCGATCGTGCGCCCCGCCAAGCGCGACCGCGGCGTGCTCGGAACGTTCATCCGGAGCGACGGCGCACTCGCCAACCTGCTGTACCGCCCCGCCGGCGGTGCCGCCCAGCCCTTCGACTCCCAGGTCCTCACCGATCGCAGCTTCTACGTGAAGATGGCGGGGCGCGAGGTGTTCAAGCACGCCGTGCGATCCATGGCCGAAGCGTGCGACCGCGTCCTGGACGCGGCGAAGCTCACGAGCGCCGACATCGACCTGCTCATCCCCCACCAGGCGAACGTCCGGATCATCGAAGCCACGGCGAAGCACGCGAGCATCCCGATGGACAAGGTCTACGTGAACGTCGACCGCTACGGGAACACCTCCTCCGCCTCGATCCCGATCGCGCTCGACGAGGCGATCGAGACCGGCCGGGTCACCGAGGGTTCGACCGTGCTCCTCGTGGGCTTCGGGGCCGGGTTCACGTGGGGTTCGATGATCATCCGATTTTGACGATGGACTTCGTTCTCCTCTTTCCGGGACAGGGCTCCCAGGGGCCTGGGATGGGGAAGGACCTGGCCGAGGCCTTCCCGGCCGCCCGCGACGTCTTCCAGGCGGTCGATGACGCCCTGGGGACGCCGCTGAGCACGCTCTGCTTCAACGGCCCCGCCGACGAGCTCACCCGAACGCACAACGCGCAGCCGGCCCTCCTGGCCCATGGGGCCGCGGCCTGGGCGGTGGCTCGCGACGCCATCGGCCCCCACGTCCGTGCCGCCGCCGGGCACTCCCTGGGCGAGCTCACCGCGTATCACGCGGCCGGTGCGCTGACGCTTCCCGCCGCCGCCCGCCTGGTGCGCCGTCGCGGCGAGTTGATGCACGAGGCGGGTGAGGCGCGCCCGGGGGCCATGGCAGCCATCCTCGGCAACCTGGTCGAGCCGATCGACGACCTGTGTGCGCGCGCCACCCGCGAGGCGGGCCTGGTCGTGCCGGCCAACTACAACTCCCCCGGTCAGGTCGTGGTCAGCGGCGAGCCCGTAGGGGTGGAACGGCTGATGCAACTGGCCAGGGAATTCGGTGCCCAACGAACGGTCCCCCTCAACGTGAGCGGCGCCTTCCATTCGCCGTTGATGGAATCGGCATTGGACGGATTCTCTAAAGCGCTTGACGCAGCAGAGTTTAGCGAGGCACACCTCCCGGTTTACTCGAACGTCACCGCCGATGCGGGAGTGTCGGCCGGGCGTGCACGCGAGCTGCTCTGCATGCAGCTCACCAGTCCCGTCCGCTGGACCGACGAGGTGCTCGCCATGGCAGCGGCGTACCCCGATGCCGTCTACGTGGAGATGGGACCGGGGTCGGTGCTGGTCGGCCTGTTGCGGAAGATCGCACCGCAGCTTCGCGCCCAGCGGTGCGGGACCCCGGCGGACCTGGAGAAGCTCATGGAGCTGGCCGCAGCATGAAGATCGATCTCACCGGGCGTTCGGCGCTCGTGACGGGCTCCACCCGCGGCATCGGGCGGACCATCGCCGAAACGCTGGCCGGCTGCGG
>JBJKRG010000104.1:0-18527 GCA_046704805.1 Gemmatimonadaceae bacterium | reverse complement strand
CCACCGCGCCCGCGCCCCCCGCCGCCTCGGCGGGCCGGCGGGCGCGATGTCGGTGCCGGCGGCGTCGTCGATTCGGTTCCCTGCGTCTGATTCTCGTCCATGGTCAAAACTCCAGACCGCCCTCGCGGGCGCCGTCGGCCACCGCCTTCACGCGGCCATGGTACTTGTAACCTGCCCGGTCGAACACCACGCGGGTGATGCCCGCGGCCTTCGCCTTCTCGGCGATCGCCTTGCCTACGGCGACCGACCGCTCCGACTTCTTGCCCGCCGCCGAGCCCTGATCCGAGACGGTCATCAGGGTGCGGCCGGCCGAGTCGTCCACGATCTGGGCGTAGATGTGCTTCAGCGACCGGAACACGACGAGGCGCGGCCGCTCGGCCGTCCCCACGATCCGACGGCGGACCCGGAGGTGCCGGCGGACGCGCTTCTCGGCGCGCGTCTTCGGAATGATCGCCATTACTTGCCTCCTGCCTTGCCGGCCTTCCGCCGGATCTGCTCACCCGCGTACTTGATGCCCTTTCCCTTGTACGGCTCGGGAGGACGCAGCCCCCGCAACTCCGCGGCCACCTGGCCGACCAGCTCCTTGTCCGCCCCGTCGATCACGATCTGCGTGGGTTGCGGTGCCGAGAGCTGGATCCCCTTGGGCGCCTTGTACTCGATCTGGTGCGAGTAGCCGAGCGCCAGCTGCAGTCCGTAGGGCCGCACCTCCGCCTTGTAGCCGACCCCGGTGATCTCGAGCCGCTTCTGATACCCCTTCGTCACCCCTTCCACCATGTTGTGGACGAGCGTCCGGGACAGGCCGTGCAGCGCCTTGTGCTGCTCGGCGTCCGACGGCCGACTCACCGTGACGACGTCGTCGTTGACGGCCACCGAGATGTCACGGTGCAGAGCCCGTGACAGCTCGCCCTTCGGGCCCTTCACCTGCACCGTGCGGCCGTTCACCGTGACGGTGACGCCCTTCGGCACCTTGATCGGCAGCTTTCCGATTCGCGACATGTCGCCCCCTACCACACGAAGGCGAGGAGCTCGCCGCCCGTGCGCTGCTGGCGCGCCTGGCGGTCGGACATCAGCCCCTGCGAGGTGGAGAGGATCGCCAGACCCAGGCCGTTGCGCACGCGTGGGATCTCGCGGACGCCCACGTACCGGCGCAGGCCGGGCGTGGACACGCGCTGCAGGTTCCGGATCACCGGCACGCCGCCCGCGTACTTCAGGCGCACGCGCAGCAGCTTCCGGCCGTCCTCGGTCTCGATCGTCTGGTAGTCCTGAATGAAGTTCTCCTCCTTCAGGATGCGGGCGATCTCGGTCTTCATCTTGGACGTCGGCATGTCGACGCGGCGGTGCTTCGATCCGCAGGCATTGCGGATGCGCGTCAACATGTCGGCGATCGGATCGGTCATGCTCATCGTGTCAGTCCCTTCCCGCCGTATCCGTCGTCCGGACGTGCGGAAATGTCGAGTGTAAATCCCTGCCCCGGCCCAACGGCGAGATCCGGAGCCCGGCGGTGGCCCGCCCGGCGTGGTTCCCGCCTCACCGTCTCCCGTCCTACCACGACGCCTTCCGCACCCCCGGGATCATCCCGTTGAGCGCGAGGTCGCGGAAGCAGATGCGGCACAGGCCGAAGCGGCGGAGGTAGGCGCGGGAGCGCCCGCACCGGCCGCAGCGGTTGTGCTGCCGCACCTGGAACTTCGGTTTGCGATTGGCCTTCTCGATCATGGCCTTTCGAGCCATAGCAGCGTCTCCAGTGTTGCGGAGCGGCGCGCCCTAGGCGCGTCCCCCCTTCTTCTCTTCGCCCTTGAAGGGCATTCCCAGTTCCCGGAGCAGACTCAGGGCGTGGTCGTCGCGCGTCGCCGTGGTGACGAACGTGATGTCCATCCCGTGGATCTGCTCGATCGTGTCGTAGTTGATCTCCGGGAAGATCATCTGCTCCTTCACGCCCAACGAATAGTTGCCCCGCCCGTCGAACGAGCGCGTGGGCAATCCCCGGAAGTCGCGCACCCGCGGGATCGACACGGAGATGAACCGGTCGAGGAACTCCCACATGCGGGCCCCCCGCAGCGTGACCGCCGCCCCGACTTCCTGCCCCTGGCGGAGCGAGAAGTTGGCGATCGACCGCTTGGCCCGCTTGCGCACCGGCTGCTGCCCGGTGATCGTGGCCAGCTCCTCGACAGCCGTGTCGAGCAGCTTGGGCTGCTTGATCGCCTCGCCCATGCCCACGTTGAGCACGATCTTGCTGAGTGTGGGCACTTGGTGCGGGTTGCGGAAGCCGAACTGCGCCATGAGCTTCGGGCGCACGGTCTGCTGGTAGTGGAGGCGCAGCCGCGGCGGGGGCACCGGAAGTCCGGCCCCCGCGTGCGTCCCCCGGGCCTTCGCCTCGCCGCCCTTGGCGGACTTGGCGCCCTTGCCCCCCTTCGCCTGTTTGTCCTTGGTCGCCATCGGCTATCGTCCTCGCTCAGCTCTTCGGGCGGGGAATGGTGTCCCCGCTCTTCACGCTGATGCGCTCCTTGGTTCCGTCCTCGTCCAGCCGCACGTGGACCCGGGTGGGCCCCCCCGACTTCGGATCGATCAGCATGACGTTCGACGCGTGGATCGGCGCGGCGAACTCCATGATGCCGCTCTCCTCGTCGGCGTTCTGGGCGCGGTGGTGCCGCTTCACCATGTTGATCCCCTCGACCATCACGCGGCCCGTCTTGCGGTAGACGCGGAGGACCTTCCCTTCCTTTCCCTTGTCCTCGCCGCGTACGACGCGCACGGTGTCGCCCTTGACCACGTGCACGGGGAGCCGTGCGGCGTTGATCGCGTGCCGCTTGCGGTTCGCGGCGTGGGCGCGGTCGGTCTTGCGATACTGATTCTTGCGCATCCTACAGCACCTCCGGGGCCAGCGAGATGATCTTCATGTAGCGCGTCTCCCGCAGCTCGCGGGCCACGGGCCCGAAGATACGGGTGGCCCGCGGTTCGCCCTGGTCGTTGATGATCACGACCGCGTTCTCGTCGAACCGGATGTAGCTGCCGTCCTTGCGCCGTGTTTCCCTGGCGGTGCGCACCACCACGGCCCGCGCCACCTCCGCCTTCTTCACCGTGCCGTTGGGCAGGGCGTCCTTCACGGCAACGATGACCACGTCGCCCAGCCCGGCGTATCGCCGGCGCGTCCCGCCCAGCACGCGGATCACGAGCGCCTTCTTGGCGCCCGAATTGTCCGCCACCCGGACCATCGATTCCTGTTGGATCATCGCTCGTTCCTCTCAGCGTGCCCGCTCGACGATCTCGACCAGGCGCCAGCGCTTGTCCTTCGACAGCGGCCGCGTCTCCATGATGCGCACGGTGTCGCCCAGTTTCGCCGAGTTCTGCTCATCGTGGGCTTTCACCTTCCGCGTGCGCGTCATCATCTTCCCGTAGACGGGATGGGCAACCCGGCGTTCGAGTGCGACCACGACCGTCTTCTGCATCTTGTCGCTCACCACGAGGCCGACGCGCGTCTTCCGTGTCGAGCGCGCCCGGGCGGCGGCGGTGTTGGGATTTGTCATGTCTGCCATTTCGTTGCTCGCTCCCCCTAGCGGGCCGCTGCCGGCGGCTCGCCTTCACGCAGGACGGTCTTCAGCCGCGCGATGTCGCGCCGGATGGCCCGGAGCCGCAGCGGCTCCTCCAGCTGTTCGGATGCACGCCGGAACTTGAGGCGGAACAACTCCTCCTCGAGCGCGGCGATGCGGGCCACCATGTCCTCGGGCGTCAACTCGCGAATCTCCTTAGCCAGCATCGGTGTGCGCCTCCTCGCGAACCACGAACTTCGTGCGAATGGGCATCTTCGCGGCGGCCAGCGCCATCGCCTTCTGCGCGATGTCCTTGGTGATGCCTTCGAGCTCGAACATCACCCGGCCCGGCTTCACCACCGCCACCCACGATTCCGGCGATCCCTTGCCCTTGCCCATGCGGGTTTCGGCCGGCTTCTTCGTGATCGGCTTGTCGGGGAAGATGCGGATCCACACCTTCCCGCCCCGCTTGATGTGGCGCGTCAGCGCCACGCGCGCGGCTTCGATCTGCCGGTTGGTGATCCATCCCGGCTCGAGAGCCTGCAGCCCGTAGGTCCCGAAGGCCACCGTGCTGCCACGATGGGCCAGGCCCTTGGTCCGCCCCTTGAACATCTTGCGGAATTTCACCCGCTTCGGACTGAGCATCGGTCGTCGCCTCCCTTACATGCCCGAGGAGTAGGTCGTGCCGCGTCGGTCCTCCACGATCTCACCCTTGAAGATCCACACCTTCACCCCGATGGTCCCGAAGGTGGTCTTCGCAGTCGCCGTGGCGTAGTCGATGTCCGCCCGCAGCGTGTGGAGCGGAACCCGCCCCTCGTGGTAGCCCTCGACGCGCGCGATCTCCGCGCCACCCAGACGCCCCCCGCACTTGATCTTGATCCCCAGCGCCCCCATCCGCATCGCGCTCTGCACGGCCCGCTTCATGGCCCGCCGGAACGAGATGCGCTGCGCCAATTGGCTGGCGACGTTGTCGGCCACCAGCTGTGCCTCGAGCTCGGGCCGCTTGATCTCCTCGACGTTGATCCCGACCTCCTTGCCGGTCAGGTGCGCCAGCTCGTCGCGCAGCTTGTCGACCTCGGCCCCCTTCTTGCCGATCACGACCCCGGGACGGCCGGTGTGCAGGGTGACCACCACCTTGCCGGGCTTCCGCTCGATCACGATGTCGGCGATGGCCGCGTGTCCGAGCCGCGCCTTCAGATACTTGCGCAGCAGCTCGTCCTCGCGCAGCAGCGCCGGCAGTTCGCGCCCCGCGTAGTACCGCGAGCGCCACTGCCGGGACACGCCGAGGCGGAACCCGACCGGATGTGTTTTCTGTCCCATTAGTGCCCGTCCCTCTCGCCCACCACGATTTCCACGTGGCTGGTGCGCTTCTGGATTGGCGTCGCCCGCCCCATGGCGGCCGGCGTGTACCGCTTCAGCTTCGGCCCCTCGTTGACCACGGCGCGCGTGATCACCAGCGTGTCGACGTCGAGCGACGCGCCGGCGGACCGGGCCGCCTGCTCCGCGTTCGCGACGGCCGAGCGCACCACCTTCTCGATCTGATGCGCGGCGTGCTTCTTCGAGAACGCCAGCAGGGCCAGGGCGTCGTTCACGCTCTTGCCGCGGATCTGGTCGATGACCAGCCGCATCTTGTACGGCGACTGTCGGGCGGAGCGCTGGATCGCTCGTGCTTCGGTGGCCATCTCACTTGCCTCCCGCCGGGGCCGGGGCCGCCGGCGCCGGCGCCGCGGTCTTCTTGTCGGCCGCCTTCGCCCCGGTGTGGCCGCGGAACAACCGCGTGGGCGCAAACTCGCCCAGCCGGTGCCCGACCATGTTCTCCGTGACGTAGACCGGCACGAACTTGTTGCCGTTGTGCACCGCGAACGTGTGGCCCACGAATTCGGGCAGCACCGTGCTCGCGCGCGACCAGGTCTTGATCACCCGCTTCTCGTTGCTCGCATTCAGGGCGCTCACCTTCCGCAACAGCGCCTCCTGAACGAACGGTCCCTTCTTTACGCTGCGTCCCATAGTCTCGGTCCCGGGTTACTGCGTTGCCTTGCCGCGCTTGCGCCCGCGGATGATCATCCGCTGCGACGATTTCTTCTTGTTGCGGGTCTTCACGCCTTCCGGCTTGCCCCACGGGCTCACCACGTTCCGCCCGCCGCGCGTGCGGCCGCCGAGCGGATGGTCCACCGGGTTCATCACCTCGCCGCGCACCTTCGGGCGACGCCCCTTCCAGCGGGTCTTCCCGGCCTTGCCCCACGACACCAGCTCGTGCTCGGCGTTGCCGACCTCGCCGATCGTCGCCATGCACTGCGCGTGCACGAGGCGCATCTCGCTCGACGAGAGCCGGAGGGTGACATAGGCACCCTCCTTCGCCACCACCTGCGCCGAGGTCCCGGCCGACCGGCAGATCTGCCCACCCTTGCCGATCTTCAGCTCGATGTTGTGCACGGCCGTGCCCAGGGGAACCTCCGCCAGCGGCATCGCGTTGCCGACCCGGATGTCCGAGCCCGGCCCGGCGACGACGGTGTCACCGACCGCCAGCCCGCGCGGATGCAGCATGTAGCGCTTCTCGCCGTCCGTGTACTCGACCAGCGCGATGCGCGCCGACCGGTTCGGATCGTACTCGATCTCGCGCACCACGCCGGGCACCCCGGCCTTGTTGCGCTTGAAGTCGATGCGGCGGTACTGGCGCTTGTGCCCGCCCCCGCGCCGGCGCATCGCAATGTGGCCGTGGTTGTCGCGCCCCCCGGATTTCTTCAGGGGCTCGACCAGGGATTTCTCCGGTGTGCTCCGCGTGATCTCGGCGAAATCCGAGACCGAACGGAACCGGGTGCCCTTCGTCACGGGCTTGAATTGACGGATCGGCATCGGGTCAGCCCTCGAAGATCTCGATCGAGTCGCCCTCGTGGAGCGTCACGATCGCCTTTTTCCAGTGCGGCCGGCGGCCGGACGTCTCGCCCACACGGCGCGTCCTGCCCCGCTGGTTCGCCGTCCAGACGCGCGTCACCCGCACGCCAAACAGTTGCTCGATCGCCAGCCGGATCTGCGGCTTGCTCGCCTTCGGGTGCACCGCGAACGTGTATTCGCCGCGCTCCTGGAAGGCCGTGGACGTCTGCTCCGTGATCACGGGACGTACGATCGTGTCATACGGTGTCGGCATCGGTCACTTCCCCTTCTTCTTGGTGGCCGACGGCTTCTTGGCGGCCGGCTTCTTCTTCGCCGTCGCCTTCTTCTTCGCCGCCGGCTTCTTCTTCGCGGCCGGCTTGGTCTTGGCAGCCTTCTTCGCCGCGGCCTTCTTTCGCGGCGCCGCCGCGGCCTCGGGCTCGGCGGCCGGCTCCGCCTTCTTCGCCCGCGCCGGTTTCGTCCGCTTGGGCTTCGGCTCGGGCGCCGCTTCGGCGACCGGCTCGAGCGTCTGCCCCAGCGCCCCGGCCTCCACGAGCACCACATCCGACCAGAGGAGGTGGTACGTGGACACGTCGTGGTAGGGCAGGACGTGCACCGTGGGCAGGTTCCGCCCGCTGAGGAACACGTTCGGCTTCACGCCGTCGGTGAGGATCAGCACCTTGCGGCCGCCGAGGTCGAGCCGGTCGATGAGCGCCTGGAGTCGGCTCGTCTTCGGCGCCTCGTACTCGAAGCGGTCGATCACGAAGAGCGCCTCCTCGCGAGCCCGCGCATTGAAGGCGCTCTTGCGCGCCAGCGCGCGCACCTGGCGCGGCACGTACTGCGAGTAGCTGCGCGGCGTCGGGCCGAAGACCGTCCCGCCGCCCCGCCAGTGGGGCGCCCGCGTGGACCCCTGGCGCGCCCGGCCGGTGCCCTTCTGCCGCCACGGCTTCTGGTTGCCGCCCACGACGAACTTCCGGATCTTCGTCGACGCGTTCCCCTGGCGCTGGTTGGCCAGATACGCCTTCACGGCCTGGTGCATCACGGGCACGTTCACGGTGCCGTCGAACAGCGCCTCGGGCAGGAGGACCTTGTCGCGGGCCGTGCCCTGCGCCGTGTAGGCCGCCGCGTGGAGTGTGGTCTGTTCAGCCATGGCTCACCCCTGCTTCCGCACGAGCACGATGCCGTTCCGGGGACCGGCCACCGAGCCACGGATGTAGATCAGGTTGCGCTCCGTGTCGATCTTCTCGACCCGGAGATGGGTCTGCGTGTGGCGGGCCGCCCCGTAGTGTCCGGGCATCCGCTTGCCCTTGATCACGCGTGAGGGGTCGGTGCCGGGGCCGATGGAGCCGGGCCGGCGGTGCTTGGTGTTCCCGTGCGTGTTCGGGCCGCCGCCGAAGCCGTGGCGCTTCACCACGCCTTGGAATCCGCGACCCTTGCTCGTCCCGGTGACCTTCACCGTCTCGCCGGGCTGGAAGACGTCGACCTTCACCACGTCGCCCACGGCATACGTCGGGGTCTTGGCGTCCCGGGCCCGCGCGTCGTCGATGCGGAAGCTCCGCAGCACCGCCGGGGGGGCTTCGAGCCCCGCCTTCTTGGCGTGGCCGACGGCCGGCCGCGTCGCACGCCGGCCCCGGGGCGCGTGCTCGCCCTTCGCCGACGCCCGCGGGAGCCGCTGCTGCCCCAACCCGAGCTGGACGGCCGCGTACCCCGCCTTCGCCGGGTCGGTCACCGCGACCACCGGATTCGGCTCGGCCGCGATCACCGTCACCGGGATCTGCTGCCCCTGTTCATTGAAGATCTGGGTCATCCCCAGCTTCTTCCCGATCATTCCAATCATGGTTTCCTCGAACGGCGCCGGTGCGGCGCACGAACGGTTGGCGTCTGCCGCAGGCCGCTCACGGTGCCCGCGCACCGCCAACGGCCCACCGCCTATTGAACTTTGATCTCCACGTCCACCCCGGCCGGCAGATCGAGCTTGGTGAGCGCGTCCACCGTCTGGGCACGGGAATCGAGGATGTCGATCACCCGCTTGTGGGTCTTCAACTGGAACTGCTCCCGCGACTTCTTGTCGACGTGCGGCGACCGAAGCACGGTCCACAGCTGCGTCTTCGTCGGCAGCGGGATCGGCCCCGACACCTGGGCGCCCGTCTTCTCGGCGGTTCGCACGATGTCGGCGGATGCCTGATCGATGACCGCGTGGTCGAACGCCTTGAGACGGATGCGAATGCGACCTGTCATTGTGTGCTCGTGGTGAAGACTTCCAACCGTGATTGCCGATGCCGCTGAACGACGGTGAGGCCGGGCAGCGGCGAGACCGGTCCGTCTCGCCGCCTCCGGGCGTCACGCGCTACTGCAGGATCTTCGTCACCACACCCGCGCCGACCGTCCGCCCACCCTCGCGGATGGCGAACCGGAGCTGCTCTTCCATGGCGATCGGGGTGATGAGCTCGATGGTCATCTGGATATTGTCGCCTGGCATCACCATCTCGGTGCCGGCCGGCAACTCGATCGCCCCCGTCACGTCGGTCGTCCGGAGGTAGAACTGCGGCCGATACCCCTTGAAGAACGGGGTGTGGCGGCCGCCCTCTTCCTTGGTGAGGACGTAGACCTCGGCCTCGAACTTCGTGTGCGGCGTGATCGAGCCCTGTTTGGCGAGGACCATGCCGCGCTCGATCTCCTTCTTGTCGACGCCGCGGAGCAGGAGCCCCACGTTGTCGCCGGCCTGGCCGTCGTCGAGCAGCTTGCGGAACATCTCGACGCCCGTCACGACCGTCTTCTTGTCGGTGCCGAAGCCCACCATCTCGACTTCGTCGCCCACCTTCACCTTGCCGCGCTCGATACGACCCGTGGCCACCGTGCCGCGGCCGGTGATCGAGAACACGTCCTCGACCGGCATCAGGAACGGCTTGTCGATCTCACGAACGGGCTCGGGGATGAACGTGTCGAGGGCGTTGTACAGCTCCTCGATCTTGTCCACCCACTCCTTCTCGCCCTCGATCGCCTTCATCGCGGAGCCGCGGATGACCGGCGCGTCGTCGCCCGGATAGTCGTACTTGCTGAGCAGCTCGCGGACCTCGAGCTCCACGAGATCGAGGAGTTCCGGATCGTCCACGAGGTCGCACTTGTTGAGGAACACGACGATCGACGGCACGTTGACCTGCCGCGCCAGGAGGATGTGCTCCCGGGTCTGCGGCATGGGGCCGTCCACCGCGCTGACGACGAGGATGGCACCGTCCATCTGCGCCGCCCCCGTGATCATGTTCTTCACGTAGTCGGCGTGTCCCGGGCAGTCCACGTGCGCGTAGTGGCGCTTCTCCGTCTCGTACTCGACGTGGGAGGTCGCGATCGTGAGAATCTTGGTCGCGTCACGGCGCCCCTGCGACTCCGACGCCTTGGCGACCTCGTCGTACGCCACGTACTTCGTGCCGTAGCCCTTGTCCGCCGAGACCTTGGTGAGCGCGGCGGTGAGGGTCGTCTTGCCGTGGTCCACGTGTCCGATCGTCCCGACGTTCACGTGCGGCTTGGTGCGCTCGAACTTTGCCTTAGCCATGGTACTCTTCCCGATGAGTTGATCAACTGCGTCCTTGACGATGGAAGGATGCCCGGCCGAACGCCGCCTCCTCCCGCGCTCCGACTTACGCTTTCACCTTGCTGACGATCTCTTCCGCCTTCGACTTCGGTACTTCCTCGTAGTGGGCGAATTCCATCGAATACACCGCGCGGCCCTGGGACATCGACCGCAGCTTCGTGGAATACCCGAACATTTCGGAGAGCGGCACGGTCGCGGCGATCACCTGGGCTTCGCCACGCTGCGTCATCCCTCCGATCTTGCCGCGGCGCGAGGAGAGATCGCCGAGCACGTCGCCCATGTACGCTTCCGGGCTGACGACCTCGACGTTCATCATCGGTTCGAGGAGTACGGGTTGTGCCCGCTTCGCGGCCTCCTTGAACGCCATCGATCCGGCGATCTTGAACGCCATCTCGCTCGAATCGACCTCGTGGTACGAGCCGTCCACCAACTCCACCTTCACGTCGACCATGGGGTAGCCGGCCAGGACGCCGTTCTCCAGCGCTTCCTTGATGCCCTGCTCCACCGGGCCGATGTACTCCCGCGGGATCGACCCGCCGACGATCTTGTCCTCGAACACGAACCCGGCGCCGGCGCCGGACGGCTCCATGTTGATCACGGCGTGGCCGTACTGGCCCTTGCCGCCGGTCTGGCGGACGAACCGCCCCTCGACCTTCTCGACGCGCCGGCGGATGGTCTCGCGATAGGCCACCTGCGGGCGGCCGATGTTCGCGTCCACCTTGAACTCGCGCATCATCCGGTCGACGATGATCTCCAGGTGGAGCTCCCCCATACCCGAGATGATCGTCTGGCCGGTTTCCGGATCCGAATGCACGCGGAACGTCGGATCCTCCTCGGCCAGCTTCTGGAGCGCGATCGCCAGCTTGTCCTGGTCGGCCTTCGTCTTCGGCTCGATGGCGACGTCGATCACCGGGTTCGGGAACTTCATCGCCTCGAGGATGATCGGGTGCCCGTCGTCGCACATCGTATCGCCGGTGCGCGTGTCGCGGAGCCCGATCGCGGCGGCGATGTCGCCGGCCCGCACCTCCTCGATCTCCTCCCGCTTATTGGCGTGCATCTGCAGCAGCCGCCCCACGCGCTCCCGCTTGTCCTTCGTCGAGTTGTAGACGTACGAGCCCGACTTGAGGACGCCCGAGTACACCCGGAAGAACGTCAGCTTCCCGACGAACGGATCGGTGGCGATCTTGAACGCCAGCGCCGCGAACGGCGCCTCGTCGCTCGTCACCCGCGTCTCGAAGTGCTCGTCGTGGAACGGGACGTGGCCCTCGATCGCGGGCACGTCCAGCGGCGACGGCAGATAGTCGATCACGGCGTCGAGCAGCGCCTGCACGCCCTTGTTCTTGAACGAGGCCCCGCAGAGCACCGGCACGAACTGCAGCGCACAGGTCGCCTTGCGGATCGCCCGGCGGATCTCCTCCACCGTCAGCTCCTCGCCGCTCAGGTACTTCTCGAGCAGCTCGTCGTCGTGGGCCACCGCCGCCTCGACCAACTCGTGCCGCGCCGCCTCGACCCGCTCGTGGAACTCCTCCGGCACGTCCACCACGCTGAACGTCTTCCCCAGCGACGCCTCGTCGAAGATGTACTGCTTGCGCGTCAGCAGGTCGATGTGCCCGGTGAACAGCTCCCCGGAGCCGACCGGCAACTGCAGCGGGTGCGCGTGCCGCGACAGCCGGTTCCGCACCATCGTCAGGCAGCGATCGAAGTCCGCGCCCACCCGGTCCATCTTGTTCGCGAAGATGAGCCGCGGGACGTTGTACCGATCGGCCTGGCGCCACACCGTCTCCGTCTGCGGCTCCACGCCGGCCACGGAGTCGAGCAGCGTCACCGCGCCGTCGAGCACGCGCAGCGACCGCTCCACCTCCACCGTGAAGTCCACGTGGCCCGGCGTGTCGATGATGTTGATGCGGTACTGGATGTCGTGGCGGGGCCAGAACGCCGTCGTCGCCGCCGACGTGATCGTGATCCCCCGCTCCTGCTCCTGCTCCATCCAGTCCATCGTCGCCGTGCCTTCGTGCACCTCGCCGATCTTGTACGCCTTGCCCGTGTAATACAGGATGCGTTCGGTCGTGGTCGTTTTCCCGGCATCGATGTGCGCCATGATGCCGATGTTGCGATAGTGCTCGAGCGGTGTGGTACGTGCCATAACCGGTTCGGAGATCTCTGCCTGCAAGCGGTGCGATTCGCGCCGCGTTCTGTTCGGAGTGTTGCGAGTCGTGACCATCGGATTTCCACCAGCAAAAATGCGGGTGGACCGGGGCGCTCCTGAGGAGCCGGTATCCATCCGCGATCGCCGGGTGTACCCGCCACTGCAGCGCGGGCCGGGACCCAAGGCGCGCCGAGCCAGCCGGGCTCGACGTCAGATTGTCCTGCGTTGCTTTTCGGGAGCCTCGGCGCCCCTGGCGCTCCGGCCGGTCTGTAGTCCCCTCGCTCCAAGCGGCGAGCCCATAAGGGTCGGCGCGCAGTCCGCCGACGGTACCGCAGCTACGGATTCCCGTAACCGGAATTGGCGTAGCCCCTTGAATTTATTGGCGGTTCGAGCCGTGTCAACGGGGCGGGCCCACCCGTGTCACCCTCGCCGGCCTGTAGATTCCCAGACACCCGTCACTCCCGTCCGCGAGGTCGCGACGCCATGCGATGCCGCCAACACCCGGTAGCCCTCTCCCCCGACCACGGCTCGCGTCCCCCCGGACCCCGCCCGCCGTCCGGGGCGATCGCCGCCGCGGCATGCGTCCTGGCCCTGGCGCTGCTGCGCCCCACCCCTCTTCCGGCGCAGTCCGCCATTCAGACCGGCGCCGTCACCGCACGGACCGCCCGCGTGTTCCCGTTCCTCGGCGCCCGCATCGGCGTGCCGGAGCGGCTCTCGGCCACCACCGGTCTGGGCGTTGACCTCGACCCCGGTGCCGCACCCGACCAGCCGTCCCGGGAAGTGCTGCTGGCACTGGCGCCCGGCCTCGGAGCCGAGCGCGGGTCCCTCACGTTCGTTTACTCGACCGGCCGCCTGGGCAGCGGGGTCGCCGGCGGCGTTTCCGTCGTCCGCACGGTGTCACACCCCTGGAGCGCGCCCGCCAACGCCACCTACGTCGGGGCCGACGTCGCGCTGCTTCCGATCATCGCCATCGGCCCGCGCGTGGGTCTCATGCGCCGCGTGAGCAGGCCGACCGGCGATCGCCCGTGGATCTGGACAGTGGATTTCGGGTTCGGGTTCTGAGCCGATAGATTCGGCATCGGTCGCCGCAGGCCCGCTCGGGAGCGGTGCGGACCGCACCCGCGGTTCTCTCCCAAACACTCCATTCAACGGGTCGCGCATGTGCGGAATTGCCGGTTTCTGGTCGGTGGTCCCCCCGGAACGCCACGTGCTGCCGGTGTTCACCGACATGCTGGCGCATCGGGGCCCCGATGGATCCGGCTATCTGACGGCCGACGGGGGTCGCCTCGGCCTCGGCCATCGCCGCCTGGCGATCATCGACCCGGGAGCGGGCGCGCAGCAGCCGATGCTTTCGGCGGACCGGCGCTATGCCCTGGTGTTCAACGGCGAGATCTTCAACTTCCTCGAGATCCGGGACGAGTTGGTGAAACGGGGCCACCGTTTCCGCACCGACTCGGATTCCGAGGTGCTCCTGGCAGCCTTCGCCGCATGGGGCCACGATTGCCTGAACCGGCTGAACGGCATGTGGGCGTTTGCCATCTGGGACGACTTGGAGAAGTCCCTCTTCCTGGCCCGTGATCGCTTTGGCATCAAGCCCCTCTATCTCCTGCACGCCACCAACGGCTTCGCGTTTGCCTCGGAGCCGAAGGCCTTCGCGGCACTGCCATTCGGGTCTGGCGGGAGGGGCGGCGCACCGGCGATCCGAAATCTGGGCCACGTCACGATCCTCACCCCCGGAACGTACGCTCGGATGGCCGGCCCCGGTGGCCATCTGGTCACGGAGGCGTGGTGGCATCCCCTCGATCACATCAGGATGGACGTGGTCCCGTACGCGGCGCAGGTCGAGGAATTCCGCGACCTCCTCTTCGACGCATGCCGCATCCGGCTCCGGAGCGACGTGACGCTGGGGACCGCGATCAGCGGAGGGCTCGATTCGTCAGCCGTGCTCGCCGCGGTCAACGCGCTCGGGACGGACGCCGTGGTGCGGCGGCCCACGGACTGGTCGAGGGCGTTTCACGCGCGCCTGCAGGGAACCGCCCACGACGAGTTGGACTACGCGAGCGCGGCCTGCGAGGCGGCCGGCGTCAGGCCGATCATCGTCGACATTCTCGACCGCTGCCGCCCGGACGACGTCGACCGGTACCTGTATCTGACCGAGGGGATGCCGTTCACCAATCTGCCCGCGTGGTACCTCTACCGGACGATGCGGGAACAGGGCGCCCGCGTCTCGCTCGACGGCCAGGGGGCCGACGAGATCGCCGCCGGATACGCCGCGGATGCCCGGCGCGCGCTGATGCTCGAAGGGTCGTGGCTGCGGCGTCCGCGGCGGACGCTCGACATGGTTCGAACGACCCGGGACCTGCTGTGCGGAAGCCCGTACTATGAGATGCAGTCGGCGGAGCTCTACTTGCTGCCCTTCCGTATCGCGAGCCACCGCCGTCAACTCCGGTTCGTTGTCCCTCCCGATGCGCGAGATCCGGCAACGGTCGCACAGGCGAGCTCGCTTCCCCCGTTGAACGCGGTGCTCTTCCTCGCGGTGAACCAGGGCATTCGAAGCCTGCTGAATCGCTACGACGTCCTGAGCATGTCGAGCGGTCTGGAGATCCGGATGCCGTTCCTCGATTGGCGGCTGGTCTCGTATGCCCTCGGCTTGCCGGCCACGAGTCTGCTCGGCGGCGGATTCACCAAGCGGGTGCTGCGTGATGCCATGACCGACTACCTGCCCGAGTTGGTGACGCGCCGCAAACCCAAATTGCAGTTCCAGGGCCCGGTGAAGGATCTGCTTACGGGGCCGCTCCGCCCGTGGATCGAGGCCCACCCGTCGTACCGGCAGCAGGTCAACGACGCCGAGCGACGCCGCGCGTCGCCCCACCAGTGGCGGAGCGTCGGCGACGCGATCGTTCGCGAGTGGACGTTCGAGTCGTATCCGGGACTGGTGCATTCGGAAGTTGGCAGACTCGTCGCCGTGCACCGTGCCGATCCCGACCAGGCGCTGCGGCATACGGTCTGCCTCACCTGACGGGAGTTCCATCGGTGACCGCGCGTGCGAGATGGAGCCGGGTTATTGTCCGGCGCGCGGGCGTGCCGGCGCCCGGCCCGTCGAGACGGCGAGCATGAGCGCCGTCATCGCAGTCCGACGAAGCCAACCGGTGCCGGGCAACCGCGCGACCAGTGAAAGGCCGTCGGAGAGGAACTCATCGACGCGACCGGGCCAGAGGTGTTTGCCCATGAAGTGAACGCGCCCGTAGTTCGTCCCGCGCTTCCGGAGGGCCTTCCAGCCGGTCGCGGCGAGCAGCCGCTGGAGTTCCCGCTCCCGGCGATGATAGTTGTACTGGTTGATGAAGGTCGGCTCGCCGGCGGGTTGGACCGGGGGAGGAGGCGCGCGCCCGAGGCCTCGTTTGATCGCGAGGTAGATGCGATCCGGGACGACGGACCAGGCCGCGCTGAGACGATCGAGGGGGCTGGTCTGATTCGCCCAACTGGAAATCACGAGGTGGCCACCCGAGCGAACGGTTGCCCGGATCTCTTGCAGCGCGCCTTCTGGATCGGGGAGATATTCGAGCACCCCCAGCATCATCGTCGCGTCGAAAGTCGCCGGCCGGAAGGGAAGGGCGTCCGCAGATGCGGCCACCCACAGCCCGTCCGCAAGCGCGTTCGCTGCCTCACGCAGCATCGCCGGCGAGAGGTCCACGCCAACGACCGACCATCCCCGTCGCGCCGCCGCGGCTGCCTGCACGCCGGCCCCGCATCCAATTTCCAGCAGGCGCCCGGGGGCAGATCGTCTGCACACCCGCTGCAGCAGTCCCAGTGCACCGGCACCCCGAGCTCGATAGTTGTACGAGCGGGGTGAGCGGTCCTGGTAGCACACGGCCCAGTCACTCGACGTCTGCGTGAAGTACGCCTGCACCCTTCGCAGTTCATCGACGGACCCGCTGGGCAGCGGCTCACCGGGACACATGCGGCCAAGATAGTGGCGCCGGGGTTCATGGCAAGCGCTTCCCGTGTCGCGAGGCCGGAGGAGGTGTGCATGCGGCGCACCGCCGACCCGCAGAGCGGCGGGAGGGCCGTCCTGCGCCCTCCCGCCTTCGCGAACCCTACCTGCCTTCCAGATCGAGCGACGGATTGTCCTCGTTCGCTCCCGGCACCGTGACCCGAAGGATCTGGCCCGGCAGCGGCGGCCCGAATCCGATGTTCGAGATGTACAGTCTGCCATCCGGCCCGAATCGCATCGCCGTGGGAAGAAAGAGACCGTCCACGATCACGTCGCGGTGACCGAGGCGGTCGATCCGGATCACGCGCCCGGTCAATGGAGTCGGGTTGTCCCCGGCCACCGACGTGTTCTCCAAGACGTACAGTCTGCCGCTGTGATCGAAATCCAGACCGAGAATGGTCGTGAATCCGCCGGCGACATCCGTGATCACGCCATCCTTGGAGATGCGGATGATCTTCTCGTCGCCCGGATCGACCGGGAACGTGCCGAGGTCGCCGACGTAGTAGGCCCCCTTCCGCTCGGCGACGACCGTCGGAACCCAGTGGCCCTCGGCCGCAGAGATGTCGGCGATTCGCGTGATCGCTCCGCTCCGGGGATCGACACGTACGAAGTCCCCGTGATTGGGCTCCACGGCCACCAGCGAGGCCCCGGAACGAATCATGCTGAACCACGTACCCGTCGGCTCGAAATCCAACGGCTGAATGACGGCAGTCTGGTTGTTCATCTCGAACGCGCCGAGATCGGCAAAGATGGTCCAGGACCCGGACGCGCTCACGCGAGCCACTCCCTGCGGAACGTCGAGAGACCCATGGTCGCACCCCCCGCCCGACATCAGCGCGTACATCGTGTTGCCGACGAATGCGATGTCCGCCACGCCGGTTACGAGGCCCAGTTGGTTCACGGCCGACGGGAAGCCGTCGGCAAACACCGTCACGTTGCCGTTGGCGTCGATGCGCGAAATCCGGGAGGTCGGACCTTCGGCATAGGGACCGACGGGCGCCGGCACCTGCTGGCACTCTTCCGGCGTGGTCGTGTTCGTGCCGCCGGTACCGGCCTCGGCCACAAACATGTCGCCGTTGGGGGCCCACGCCATGCCGCGCGGGAACTCGAGGCCGGTCGCGAAGGTGTCCGGCGTCAATGGAAGGGGCGTCACGGGAGCCTGCGCGAGCGCGATCCCGGCGTCGGGCGCCGCTGCATTCTTCGGTGCGGTGCCGGACTCGCAAGCGACGAGGAGCGCGAGCGCGGCGGGGTAGACGGCGATCCTGCGGAGCGACATACGACCTCCGGTATGGTGGGGAGTGGCCGGTGGGAGGAACCCGTGGGGGTGCGAGGATAGCGCGCCGCCGTCCACGGACCGTCCGGAATCCGTCCGGGGGAGAGGTGATCCGCTGAAAGTCCCCATCCAAGCCGGCGCCGGTGGCCGCAGCGTATCTGATTGTGGCACGCCGTGTTGGGACAGCCAGAGGCCTGGATCGTGGATACGATCTGTCGGGTCGGCGAATTCCCCCTACATTTGTCTTCCCCCCCAACGACGAGAGCGACGGTGACGCCGACCGCGCAGGACTCGGCATTCCTTCAAGTTCTCGGTCCGGTCTATGTATGCCGGCCGGATGGCAGCGCCCTGCCGCGGCCGCTCACGCAGCCCCGGCCGCTCGCCGTTCTCGCCTACCTGGCGCTCGCGCGTCCCCGCGGGTTCCACTCGCGCGATACGCTTCTCGCCCTGTTCTGGCCTGAGGCCACGCAGGCCAGCGGGCGCCACGCGCTCCGCAACGCCCTCCACGCCATCCGGCAGGCGTTGGGGGAGGATGCGCTCATCACCGCCGGAGACGGTCTGGTGGGGCTGGATCCGGCGCGCGTGAATTGCGATGCGGTCGAGCTCGAGCGAGATCTGGCGGCCGGTCGGTTGGAGCCGGCGCTCCGGCGATACGAGGGCGAGCTGCTCCAGGGGTTCTTCGTCGCCGGTGCGCCCGAATTCGAGCGCTGGCTGGACGACGAGCGGCGGCGCATCCGGGACGCTCTGCGGAGCACGGCGTGGAACACGGCGGTGCACCGCCTGGAGCACGGCGATCCCCTTGGAGCCGCTGCGGCGGCGCGGTGGGCGCACGCGCTCGCCGACGAGGACGAGCACGGGCTCGGTCGCCTCATGGAGTTCATGGTGGCAGCCGGTGATCGGGCCGGTGCGCTCCAGGAATTCGACGACTTTGCCGCGCGGCTCTACGACGAATACGGGATGCGCCCTTCGGAGGAAACGGTGGCGCGGGTGGAAGCCATCCGGGCTGCCGCGTCGTCGACACGCTCGACAGACAGGAAGCCCACGAACGCTCGGGGGCCGGCGGTTTCGATGCCTGAGCCGGCGGCACGAGCGGCCCCCGCTCAGGCAGCGGGGCCCTCCGGTGAACGGCCGGCGCC
>JBJKRG010000103.1:0-9583 GCA_046704805.1 Gemmatimonadaceae bacterium | reverse complement strand
ACTCGATGGAGTCGCCGCCCGTTTCGTTTCACCCCGTCGGTTGCGCGGGCCCGGCGGTCCCATCATAACTCCGGCATCACGGATTGCGTACCTGCTTCGACCGCCGGAGGTGGAGATGGCCGATTCGACCCACTGGTTCTGGTCCCTCGTCGTCGTCGTCGTCGCGCCCGTCGCGGCGCTGATCGCCCACACCATTCTTGTCCGCATCGCCCTGCGGCTCACCCGCCTCACCGAGACGAAGGCGGACGAGTCCCTGGTCCGCCACGCGCGCCGGCCCACGCGGCTGATCTTCCCGCTCGCGGCCATCCTCTTCGTGCTCCCCGGACTCGACCTCACGCCGTCCGCGCTCGAGCTCGCCCAGCACACGCTCGCCGTAGCCCTCATCGCCGCCTGCGCGTGGCTGCTCATCGCGCTGTTCTCGGTGGTCGACGACGTCGTCGCGGCCCGCTTCCCCATCAACGTCTCCGACAACCTCCGTGCCCGCAGCGTGCTCACGCAGATTCGCGTGCTCCGGCGCATCGCGATCGCCGTCGTCACCGTCGTGACCATGGCGATCGTCCTGATGACGTTCCCCGCCATCCGCCACATCGGCGACAGCATCCTGGCGTCGGCGGGACTGGCCGGTCTCGTCGTCGGCCTGGCCGCACGCCCGGCGTTGGCCAACCTCATCGCCGGCGTCCAGCTCGTGCTCACCGAGCCGATCCGGATCGACGACGTGGTGATCGTGGAGGGCGAGTGGGGGCGCATCGAGGAGATCCGCACGACGTACGTCGTCGTCCGCATCTGGGATCTGCGGCGCCTGGTGGTGCCGCTCAGCTACTTCATCGAGCACCCGTTCCAGAACTGGACGCGCACCAGTGCGGATCTCATCGGCAGCGTGTTCGTCTTCGCCGACTACCGGGTGCCGGTGGACGCCGTGCGCAACGAGGTGCACCGCATCCTCGGCACCACGGATCTCTGGGACGGCAAGGTGTGGAACGTGCAGGTGACCGACGCCACCGAGCACACCGTGCAGATCCGCGCGTTGATGAGTGCCGCGGATTCGTCGAAGGCCTGGGACCTGCGGTGCCTGGTGCGGGAGCAACTCGTGACGTTCCTGCAGGCCCACCATCCCGAGAGCCTGCCCCGGGCGCGGGCCGAGGTGCGCGGGTTGGACGGAAGCATGCCGGTCGCGGTCGCGGCGGGTTGAGCACTGCGCGGCCCGGGCGCCGGCGGTGCGCTCAGGCCGAACGGACCCCGTGGGGCGGCTCGGCCCCCGTGACGACGCGATTCCGGCCGGCGGCCTTCGCCTCGTACATCCGGGCGTCCGCGGCCGCGAGCATCGCGTCCATGCTGCCAAGCGAAAGGTTGCCGTCGAGTCCCAGACTCAGCGTCACCCGCACCCCGGGGTGTACACGGTCCCAGTCGTATAGCGCGATGCGCTCCCGGAGCCGCTCGCAGAGCGCCGCGGCCTGCAGGACGGTCGTCTGGGGGAACACCACGACGAACTCCTCACCGCCGTAGCGCGCCACGATGTCCGTCTCGCGGGTTCCCGCGTGGAGCACGCCGGCCAGTTCGGTGAGCACCGCGTCACCCACCGCGTGGGAATACACGTCGTTGACCACCTTGAAGTGGTCCACGTCGCAGATCATCACGGTGAGCGGCTGGTTGTAGCGGAGGGCCGTCGCGTATGCCTTCGCCGCCTGCTCCCGGAAATAGCGCCGGTTGTGCAGGCCGGTCAGGTCGTCGTGGATGCTGAGCTCGCGCAGCAGCGCCGCCTGGGCGCGGATCTGCGCGTGCGATTCGGCCAGCTCGGCGCTCATCTGGTTGAACGCCGCGGCCATCACGCCGACCTCGTCGTGCGAGTCCACTTCCACCCGCTGGCGGAGGTGGCCGCGGCCCATGGCCCCGATGGCGCGCGTGAGGGCGTGTACGTTGCGACTCAGTTGGTGGCCGAAGAAGAAGCCCAGGCCGAGCGCGAACAGCGCCGCCGTCGCCACGCCGTATACCACCGCATGCTGCATCGCCGCCAGATAGCGGGCGTCGTGCGCCACGTAGGTGGGGTCGCGAACCGGGAGAGCCAGGGCCACCACACCCACCACGGCGGCCGACGCCAACCCGGTGACGAGCAGGGCAAGCGTCAGCTTGCCGCGCAACGAGCCCCAAATGGCACGGCGAGCGGGGGGAGGTTCCACGAGCGCCCCGTGCCCTCCTTCGGGCGCGGTCGGCGTAAAGTCCGGAGTAGTCCGATGCATGAGTCCCGGGCCTCAGTGCGTTTACGATGCACGAGAACTGACTTCGCCGCCAGCGGCTTATTCCTGGCAACTTGGCCCGCAAAAGTACTATACCCGGACTTTACGCCAATTGTTGCACAAATTCCTCATGGCATACCATGAGGTTTCTGATCGGCTAGTGATGGCTGATCGAGTAAACGTATGCCGCCACCGCCTTGACTTCGGCCGGCGTCAGATTGGCGCCGCCCTTGGGAAGCATCGGGGTCATGTACGGCTTCGTCGGCTTGGGCATCCCCTCGGTCACCCGCTTCTGGATGAACGCGTAGCTGCCGTCGCCCGTCAGCCAGACGGTATCCGTGAGGTTCGGAGCGAGCGGACCACCGTGCGCGTCCGTGCCGTGGCAGGTGAAGCACAGGCCGCCTGCCGCCTTGCCGTGAAAGATGCTGTCGCCCTCGGCGACCATGGCCACCGTCGCACCGGCCGGCGGCGTCCCCGGAGCCGGACCCTCTGCCGGCGCACTTGCCGCCGTCGCCGTCGTTCCGGCGGGCGCCATGGCGGCCGCGCCGGTCGTCGAGCCCGTCGTGGACCCGGCCGCGGGCGCCTTCTTGGCGCCGCCACCGCACGCGCCGAGGGTGAAGAGGAGGACCGTCGTGGCCGCCGCGGCTCCCCGCAGACCGCCCCGTCCAAACGTGAACTGGTCGAACCGCATCCCAACCTCCCGTGGATTGAAATCGAGGTATCGGATCCGGGACATCCGCGAGCCGCAGACGAGAGGCCGTGTCCTGTCCGCCTGTGGCCGCTCGATGGGACCCTGCAGAGCCCAGTTCTACCAGCTTAAAACTTTCGACGGCGGCACGTAAGGGACCGGCGGCAGGCGCACATGCCTCGCCGCCGACGGCCGCTCACCCCCGGGCGGCGTCGGGGTCAGGGAGTCTGCGTGATGCGGGCGCGCTCGAGATGGATGGCGCCGGTGCTGTCCGCCACTCCCATGTACACCACGCCACGGCCGAAACCGGCGATCGTGCGGAATGGCGGGAGCTGCACGCGATCCACCAGCGCGCCCTTCTCGTTCACCACGTCGTAGACGGGACGCCCGTTCCTGTCCTCGCTCGTCCGGATCCAGAGGTTGCCCTGGAGATCACACTTCGTGGCGCCGGTGCTGAAGGCCGGCCGGTAGTCCGGCAGCTGATACGGCTCCACGAACTGCAGGGGCGGCACCGTCAGATTCGGCGCCGAACTGCCGCGCATCGGGGGCGCCGCGCCACCGCCGCCGCCACCGCGGCCACCCTCTCGCGTGCGCATCACGACCACCATCTGACCCATCCCTCCCATCCCGCCGCCGGCGTCGCTCCCCACCATTTCCCGGCGCTGTGTTCCGTTCCCCGTGAGCTTCTTGGTGGAATCGATGGCAGCCATCCGTTCGTCACGGCGCGTCTCCATCACCTGCTTCGCCGAGTCCAGCACGAACGCCTTGAGACTGTCGGTCAGCCGCTGCCAGTCGAAGGGGATCTTGGGGGTCGAGGTGTGCGTGCCGTCGAGGTGGTACCAGTCGATGTGAAAGTCGCGGCCCCGCACCACGGCCACCGTTCCGTCGGGGAGCAGCGCCCAGTCGTCCACGATCGGCATCGGGTTCACGATCGACGTCGCGACGAACCCGTTGTCGGTGCGCTTGATGGCCATCTTCGTGTCGGGGATCTTGAAGTACGCCACCGTGTCCTCGACGCGCGTGGCAAGCGACACCCGGACGATCGGCGCCGAATCCGGGAACTGCGGGACGAAGGTCTTGAGGTCCGCGCCCTTCGGCGGCCCCTTCCGCATGATCCGCTCGAAGCCGCGGAAGACGAGATGCCCGTCCGGATCGAACCCGGACTCCCCGAACGGCCCGCCGATGAGGAAGATCGCCTCGTTGGGGTGCGGCACGGCCATCACGCGGGCCACCTTCCCGGAATCGTCCAGCACCAGCATCGAGAGCGAGGCCGGATCGACGAACAGCGTCGAGTCGCCGCGGTACGGGATCAATCCGCCGGGCATGTTCCCGTACGCGTTGGCCGTGCTCGCCGTGGAGTCGGCGATGGCGCGCGCGTGGGTCAGCGTCGAATCGAACAGCAGCACGCGGTGATCGATGATGTCGTTCGCGAGCACCCGGCGCCCGGGCAGCTCCCGCACCTCGGCGATGGACTTCATCGTGATCGACGAGACGCGCTCGATGGGTCCGATCGGCCGGATGGGCGGCAGGGGCTGCTGGGCGCCGGCGGTGGCGGCGGCCGCAGCGAGTGCCAGACCGAGGGAGAGGGTGACGGAACGATGCATGACGGAACTCCTTGCGATGGCCGGCGGCGCGTGGGCCGCGCCGCCCCTGAAAGCTACTTGCGAACCACGACCCGGATACCGGCGCCCGCGGCGTCCACGCCGAAGGTCCCGCCGCCCCCCATGCCGCCGAAGCCGGAATTGCCCAGTCCGGCCGTGCCCGAACGGATGGCGGCCAGGAAGCGCGGATCGAGATAGCTGGAGATGTAGGCCGGCAGCCGGCGCAGCTGCGCCGCCGTGAGCAGCCCGCGGATGTCGGGACTGAGCTTGAGCAGGAGATCGACGGATCCCTCGCGGCCGCGCTGGTAGCGGTCGTACGCCGCGCCCTCGTCGTAGTGCACCGGCAGCCCGGCGAGATACGTCGTGATCGGCGTCCAGATGGAGTCGAGCCGGATCACGTACCAGCGATTGAGCGTGGCGATGCTGTCGGCCTGCTTCGGCGTCAGGCCGAGCGTGTCGAGCTGCCGCAGCATCACCGACATCGGATTGACGATGCCGCCGTTGCCGTACAGCGCGCGCAGGATGGGAGCGCCGAGCCGGGTGCCCTCGTGCGTGCGGCCGCGGTCCAGCTCCTGGATGAGCAGCTGGCGCTCCTGACTGGGCCCCACGTCCACGCGCAGCATGGCGGTGAGCGTCACCGGGGACCGGTACGGCGTGAGCTGGGGATTGGTGGCGCCGAACCGCTGGTTCACCTGGTATTCGAAGCTCTGCGTCTGTTCGTTGAAGCCGCGCACGTAGAGCAGCGACGGATCGGGCATCGGCGTCTGTCCCCACCCGTGCGTGTGGTTGACGCCGTGCAGCAGCAGGTCGGCGGCGCCGAGCGGGTTCGAGACCTGGAACGACAGGGTCGCCCGCTGCGGCATGTGCACCTTGATGGGGTTGAACGAGATCGACATGCTGGCGCTCGTCGTCCACGGCCCCTCGCAGCTGTTGCTCCCGGCCACCTGGCCGAGCTGCCGCTCCAGACAACTGCGGACGCGGCCCGATGACGACTCGAGGAGCGACTGCATGGCCGCGGCCAGCTGCGGATCCGCGGTGTGCGCCGGGTCGAACACGAACGCCCGATCGTTGGCGTACCCGTCGCCGTTGATGTCGCTGGCCACGAGCGGCGTGAACGGCATCCCCGAGCGGATGTTGCCGTACCAGTTCACGCGCACCCAGTCGAAGAAGTTGTAGCCGAGACTGTACTGGATCTGGTGCCGGGAATCGTACGGCGATCGACTCCACGAAACGTCGAGCGGATTCCCGGCGGTGTTGCCGCCGGCGAATCCACGCGTGCGCTCCCGGACGTCCTGGTATGTGTAGGCCAGGCTCCAGGTGTAGTCGGTGCTGAACGTGGCCGGCGCGAGCTGCACGGTGAACTGCATGCTCCGCGACTGCATGTCCGACCGCAGCTCGGTGACGTTGTTGAACTGCGCCGACTGGTGGGCCGCATTCGACGAGACGGCGCCGGTGGTCGGGACGATGCTCGCCGCCGGCACGAAGACCGGCCGATTGCCCTCGTCGGCCAGCCGGAAGGCGACGTTGGGCACGAAGTTCAGGTCGACCGCAGACGGCTGGTTCAGATTCAGCGAGTAGGTCGCGTTGACGGTGGCGCTGAACCGGTTGTCGAGCACCGGTCCGCTCCACTCCAGGTTGGACCGCAGGCTGCGCGACGCGTTGTAGTCGGGAGCGAACAGGGTGACGTTGGGCGCCGAGTTCGCGAACACGGTGCCGCTGCCGCCGCCGGCACACGTGGTGGGGATCGCCGCCGGATCGTTCCGGTACAGACTCCAGTCGGGCGTGGGCGCCGCCGAGCCCAGGCAGGTGAGCTGCTGGAGGCCGGTCGCGAGCCCCGTGTTGTCCACGGCCTGTCCGATGTCGGTCACCCGCCCCACGTTCTGGAACAGGCCGATGCCGCCGCGCACCACGGCGCGCGGCCCGCGCACCGCGCCGAGGAACGCCGCGACCTCGGGGGCCGTGCCGTAGCTCCACGAGAAGCCAATGCGCGGACTGACGTACAGGCGGTTCGGCACCAGGTCGTTGCGCACACCGAACGTCTGCGCCACCAGCGGATTCGCGTCCGGGGTCGACACGTAGCGGTCTCCGTCCAGACGCACGCCGTACTGGATCTGGAGGTCGTCGCTGTACCGGTAGGAATCGCCGAGCGCGAGGGCCCCGATCCACTCACTGCCGCTGCGGGTCTGCGGCAGCAGCGTTCTCGTGAACGACGCCGGCGTACCCGCCTGCAGATCGGCCAGGGAGTTGAAGGTGAACGTCCCCAGCCGGTTCGTGGTCTGATCCAGGGAATAGTCGTCGCGCCGGATCTCGGAGGTGAGCTCGATACGGTGCTTGTTGTTCACGCTGAACCACGACAGCTGGTTCTTGAGGTCGATGCTGTGCGTGGTGTTGCTCGTCGCCAGCATCGGGCTCCCGCCGAAGCTCACGTTCTGCACGCCGGCGGTCCCGTTGGCGAAGTCGGAGTTCACACGCACGCTGCCACTCGGCAGGTCCAGATACGGTGTGCCGAAGCGGTGCGACGCGCTGATCGACAGTCCCGTTTCCGTGAGGATGCCGAAGCCGAAGTACGCCGAGTGCTGAGCCTGCACTCCCGCGTTCCACATCGTCATCGAGCCGCTGTGGGCGGGCAGCTCGGTGGTGCCGGTGGAGAGCGGATTGAACTTGAACCAGGATCCGTTCACGGTGACGTTGACCGCCTGGCCCGTGGTCGAGCTGGGCGGGGCGAAGTCGAAGCTGCCGAGGACGATGCCCTGGTCGGTGAGCTGCTGGGTGGGGAGGCCGCCGAGCGTGGCCGGCACCTGGTCCGCCTGCAACACGTTCAACAGGTGTTGCACCGAGTCGGGGGCGATGCCCGCCGTCTGCAGGCCGAGGGCGTTCGTATTGAGCAGCGAACGCCAGGGATTCGCCCGGCGGCCGAGTTGGAAGGCGAAATTGTAGAACGACTTGTCGTACTGAATCGGGCCGGACATGCCGCCGCTCATGTTCACGTTCGTGTATTGCTGCCCGAGCGCCTGGGCCGCCGGATCGGTCCACTGCAGCGCCGGCGAATCGAACACGATGCTCGTCGAGCGATGGATGAAGTTGGTGCCCGAGGCCGTGCGGATGTTGAACTGTCCCCCGCTGAACCCGCCCTGCGACACGTCGTAGGGGGCCGTGACCAGCGAGCTGGACACCTGCGCATCGCGCGGGATGTTCGACCCGCCGAAATTCATGCCGTTCAGCGTATTCGTGTTCTGACTGCCGTCCAGCCCGAGCACCGAGAAGCCGGACGGGTCGCCGTTCGAGCCGGGGAGGTAGAGCACGCCGGGCAGCGACGCCGCCATGGCCGCCAGGTCGCCCTGCTGATCGGCGGACAGCGCCTGGTTGTTCACCTGCTGCTCCGTGCCGCCGATGTCCCCCCGGTTGCCGTACCGGCTGGGACGCGTGCGTCCCCGTTGCACGCGCACGGTGTCGAGCATCGCCACCGACCGATCGAGGTGCGTGTCGGCCACGAGAATGGCCTGGTCGGCCGTGCGCTTCACCTCGAACCGCTTCAGGGCATACCCCGAGGCATTGAACGCGACCATGTAGTCGCCGTCGCCGTTGGGGAACGTGATCGTGAACCGCCCCTCGCGGTCGGTGTGCGCCGTGCGCGTCACGTTGCCGGAGATGGAGGTGGCGGAGACTTCGACGTCGGCAATCGGGTTGTTCAGGCGGTCCGTGACGCGACCGCGGATCACGTCGACGCCCTGTGCCCGGACGGGGCGGGCCGCGACGAGCGCGGCCAGGACGACGAGCAGAATGGGAAGGAGACGGCGGGTCTTCACAGACGGATTCGCTGGGGGCCAATGAGAGTCGGTCGCGTGCGGCGGCCGGCGCAGCACATACCGGAACCTATAACGGGGCAACACGGACCTCCCCACCCGCTGTCCCCGGCTTCCCCGAGTTGCCCGTTCGCGGACTTAGACCCCGGCCCCACATCATGGGTTTACGCCGTGCGGGCCCTGGACCGCCGGACGCCCGGATGCCGCGCGGGCGGGTCCGGCGCCGGCCCGGCCGACGTCACCGCACCGTACCGTCACACCCGGGGAACCGGAACGCCCCGATCCGCGTGGAATAACTCGGCGCGTTCGCCTTGTAGTAGTCCCCCACGTACCAGATCGTGCAGTCGTCGCTGGGGTCGACCGCCGTCTGCGTGTAGTCCTCCCAGCGCAGCGTGTTGGTCTGTGACGCCCGGCCGCGCGCCAGCACGGCCTCGTGGAGCGTCAGCTCACCCTTCGGATCGCCGGCCATCCGCCCTGCGAAGCGCTGCCCCGCGTAGTACGGCGTGCCGCCGAAGGAGTAGCCGATGCCGATGTCGCCGTGGCCGTCCATGGCCGCACTGCCCATCCACCGGAACGAGCTGTCCGGTGCGTAGGTGCCCTGCTGGTAGAGCGAGATCGTGCCGTCCCGCGCCAGCCGGAATTCGTACCAGCGCACGCCGCCGGCACCCTCCGTCGTGTTCACGGAGTGCACCGCCACGATGGACTGCTGGTTGCCGATGCGGCGATAGGTGAGGCGCGCCATGAGCTTGTCACCCTGCGCATCGAGCCGCCGGTCGGTACCCGGCTGCGGCACGCAGCTCGAGAGTTGGCCGTCGCACAGGTAATGGTATGGCGCCACGCGGATCTTCTGGGGACCCACCAGCGTCGTGAGACTGGGATGGCGCCAGTCCACGTGCATCCGCCACACGGAGATCGTGCTGTCCACCATGATCCCCTTGAGCTGCGTGCCGCCGGCTGCCATGAGGATCTCCGGCGTACCCGGCGGCGGAAGCTGCGTCCCGTCGAGGTCGGCGAAGTTGAGGAAGTTGACGCCGTCGATGATCATGCACTGCTCGGTGGCGTCCTCGCCGCGGAGCATGCGCGCCCGATCGGCCACGCAGGCGTGCTTCTGGATCACGTTGTCGCCGGTGCTCGTCGGCACGTAGTAGCCGTCCGGCCACACTGCGGGGCGCGGGTAGTCGGGGAAGAGGGGCCGGAGGAACTCGTATCTATAGTAGGGCCCGAAGGGGCTCGGCCCGGTGCTGACCGCATAGCACATCG
>JBJKRG010000102.1:0-5503 GCA_046704805.1 Gemmatimonadaceae bacterium | reverse complement strand
ACTTTGGCGCCCGCGCGCGCAATCGGCTCCGCCGTGTCCCCGACGCCGGCGTAGGCGTCGATCACGTGGCGCGGCGCCTGCGCGCCGGCCAGTGCCACCACGTGCGCGCGCATCTGGGCCGCCACGTCCGCATTCACCTGGGTGAACGAGGCGCCGCCGTGCTCCCGATCCTGCCCCCGCCGGGCTACGAGCCGTGGCGCACCACGCGATCCCGCCGGGGCCCACCACACCGCCGCGAGCGATGCGACCGCCTCGAGCAGGGCCGACGCCTGCGGCCAGCGGATGCCACCCTCGACCACGAACCCGGACTGGTCGCCACCGCCCATCAGACGCACCGTCGCCCGCAGCGATGGCGCGTCGGGCATCAGCTCCGGGTTGGCCAGGATCTCGCGCCACGACGCCATCACACGTTCATCCGTGATCCGACAGTCGTCGAGCGCGAAGATCTCGTCGGGTGCGTCGAAGCGGTGCAGCCCCGCGATCCATGCGCGGCCCGAGCGACGCAGCGCCAGGGTGAGCCGGCGCCGGTAGCGCCAGGCCCGCGCACCGTGTCGCACCTCGGGCAGCTCGACGGGGCGTCTGGCGATGCGCTCGAACGCGTCACGAATCATGACCGCCTTGGCGCGGCGCTGTGCCGCCTCGCTCATGTGCTGCAGCTGGCACCCCCCGCACCGATCGCCGTCATAGTGTGGGCACGCCGGGGCGACGCGATCCGGCGACGGGCGCAGCACCTCGATGGCGATGGCCCGGGCGAAACGACGGCTTCGCAGAACCGTGGCGCGGATCCGGTCGCCCGGCGCCGTGCGCGGTGCGAACACGACCAGCCCGTCGGTCCGGCCCACCCCGTCGCCACCGGCCGCGATACCCTGGATCTCCAATTCGACCACGTCGCCGGTCACTGCAGTCCCTCCAGCCGGCCGGCGCGGATCCACGCCGATTCCGCCGCCGGTCCGACTGCCGGCGCTCCGCCATTGGGGCGTCGCGCTCCCCGATCCCGCTCGGCGAGCAGGGCGCCGACGATGGCGGCCACGCGCGCGCCATCCGCTGGCGGGGCGGCGCGCGTGAGTGACGCCAGCCGGCGCTCCAGCCACTGGATCTCGATCTCCCCGCGCCGGAATTCGTCGTCCTCCATGACCCGCAGGTGGAAGTCGCGCGACGTCTCGATGCCCTCGACGGCCAACTCGAGCAGCGCCCGGTGCATGCGGGCGATGGCGGCCGCGCGATCGGGTCCCCAGACGATCAGCTTGGCCAGCATCGGGTCGTAGAACAGCCCGATCTCACTCCCCACTTCGATGCCGCCGTCCCAGCGCACGCCAGGACCCGAGGGCAGCCGCAGGTAGGAGATTCGCCCCGTGGACGGCAGGAACCCGTTGTTGGGGTCCTCGCTCGTGATCCGGCACTCGATCGCCCAGCCGCGAGGGGAGAGCGCCTCGAATCGCTCCGGCAGCGGTTCGCCCGCCGCGACCCGAAGCTGCCACTGCACGAGATCGATGCCGGTCACGAACTCGGTGACCGGATGCTCGACCTGGAGCCGCGTGTTCATCTCCAGGAAGTAGTAGTGGCCGTCCTGATCGAGCAGGAACTCGCACGTCCCCGCGTTGCGATACCCCGCCGCCTTCGCCATGCGGACGGCGGTCGCTCCCATCTCGCGGCGCAACGCGGGCTCGACCGCCACGCTCGGCGCCTCCTCGATCATCTTCTGATGCCGTCGTTGAACGGAACACTCACGCTCACCCAGGGAGATGCATCGGCCGTGCGCATCGGCCAGCACCTGGATCTCCACGTGCCGTGGTCCGACGATGTACTTCTCGACGTACACGCTGTCGTCCCCGAAGGCGTTCATCGCCTCGCGGCGGGCCGTCGCGAGCGCCGACTCCATGGCGTCCGGCGATTGCACGACGCGCATCCCCTTCCCGCCCCCACCCGCAGCGGCCTTCAGCAGGACCGGATACCCGAACCGCTCGGCGATCGCCCGGGCCTCCGCCGCATCGGCCAGCGGCTCGGTGGTACCCGGGACGATGGGCACGTCGGCCCGCTCGGCGAGCTGACGCGCCGCCGTCTTGCTCCCCATCGCGGCGATCGCTTCGGGCGGAGGGCCGATGAACACGAGCCCCGCGTCGCGGACGGCGCGTGAGAACCACTCGCGCTCGGACAGGAATCCGTAACCCGGATGGATGGCCTCCGCGCCGACGGATCGCGCGGCCTCGATGATCCGGTCGCCGACGAGGTAACTCTCCGATGCCGCCGCCCCCCCGATGTGGATCGCCTCGTCCGCTTCCCGCACGTGCGGCGCCCGCGCGTCGGCATCGCTGTAGACCGCCACGGCCCGGATCCCCAGCTCACGGCACGCGCGGATGATGCGCACCGCGATCTCACCGCGGTTGGCCACGAGGACCTTCGAGAACGGGCGCGGGGGCCGTCCGGCGTCGGCGCGTGGCGCCTTCCGAGCCCGGCGCCGCCCCGAGCCGGTCGGCGCCGAGTCGCGTCGGGCGGTCACAGCGGGATGTTCCCGTGCTTCTTGGGCGGATTCCGGTCGCGCTTCGCCTGCAGGGTCTCGAGCGCGTCGATCAGGCGCGGTCGCGTGTCCCGGGGGTCGATGATGTCGTCGACGAACCCGCGCGAGGCAGCAACGTATGGGTTCGCGAACTTGTCGCTGTACTCCGCCACCTTGGCGTCCATCGCGGCCGCCCGATCGGTGCTGTCCGCGATCTCGCGCTTGAACAGGATCTCCACGGCGCCCTTGGGGCCCATGACCGCGATCTCGGCGGTCGGCCACGCCACGTTGAAGTCGCCGCGGATGTGTTTCGAGCTCATCACGTCGTAGGCTCCGCCGTACGCTTTCCGCGTGATCACGGTGAGCTTCGGGACCGTGGCTTCGCAATACGCGTACAGGAGCTTCGCGCCGTGCTTGATGATGCCGCCGTGCTCCTGCGTCACCCCGGGGAGGAATCCGGGCACGTCCTCGAACGTCACGATCGGAACGTTGAAGGCGTCGCAGAACCGGATGAATCGCGCCGCCTTGAGCGACGCGTTGATGTCGAGCACGCCGGCGAGCACCGCCGGCTGGTTGGCGACGATCCCGATGCTGTACCCGCCGAGGTGCGCGAACCCGCAGATGATGTTGGTGGCGTAGTCGCGCTGGACCTCGTAGAACTCGCCGTCGTCGACCACGCGGCGCAGCACCTCGTGCATGTCGTACGGCTTGTTCGCGTTGTCCGGCACCACGTCGAGCAGCCCCTCGTCGCGCCGATCGCGGGGATCGCTGCCCGTGCCGCGGGGTGGGGTTTCCAGGTTGTTCGAGGGAATGAATCGGAACAGGTCGCGGATCGCCTGCAGACACGCGGGCTCGGAATCGAAGGCGAAGTGCGCGACGCCCGACGTGCCGGCGTGCGTGTCGGCGCCTCCCAGCTCCTCCATGCTCACGTCCTCGTGGGTCACCGTCTTCACGACGTTGGGGCCGGTGACGAACATGTACGACGTGCCCCGGACCATGTAGGTGAAGTCGGTGATCGCCGGCGAGTACACCGCGCCGCCCGCACAGGGGCCGAGAATCGCCGAGATCTGCGGCACGACTCCCGACGCGAGCGTGTTCCGGAGGAAGATGTCGGCGTAGCCCCCGAGCGATACCACCCCTTCCTGGATCCGCGCGCCGCCCGAATCGTTGAGCCCGACCACCGGCGCGCCGTTCCGAACGGCGAGGTCCATGACCTTGCAGATCTTCTCGGCGTGGGTCTCCGACAGCGATCCGCCGAAGACCGTGAAGTCCTGGGAGAAGACGTACACCAGTCGCCCGTCGATGCGGCCGTATCCGGTGACGACTCCGTCGCCGTACACGATCTGCTGGTCGAGCCCGAAGTCCGTGGAGCGGTGGGTGACGAACCGGTCGAACTCGACGAACGATCCCTCGTCCAGCAGGAGGTCGAGGCGCTCGCGGGCGGACAATTTGCCCTTCTCGTGCTGGGCCTTGAGCCGCTTCGCCCCGCCGCCCTGCTCCGACTCGGCCCGCCGCTTCTCCAGCAGGTCCAGCTTGTCTCGCATGGTCATGGCGAGGAAAAGCTAGCGTCCGGGCAGAACGGGTTCCAGACTGGCGCTCGCGGGCGCGGCGCCACCCGGAAACGGAGCCGCCCCGGCCGGGACTCGCGTCCTGGCCGGGGCGGCACGTTCCGTGAGCAGGGTGGTCAGCCTTCCGACGGCGTCTCCTGCTCGGCCTCCACCGTGGCGGGCTCGCCCTCCTCGGGCGCCGGCTTCCCGGGCTCTTCCTCCTCGTCTTCCGTGTCTTCCGTGTGAGCAGCATCGACCGGGCTCGAGACCTCCTCGTCCTCGGTATGGACCTTGGACGGCGTTTCGGGCCGCGGTGGCTGCTCCTCGGGAATGTTCGTGACCCCGAGGACGATGCGGCGGTGGATCGGGTCCACTTCGAGCACACGCATATCGAGGTTCATGCCCTCGTACACCAAGTCGGCCGGGCTGCTGACCTGCTTTTCAGTGGGCGAGAGCTGCGAGATCGGGACGAAGCCCTCGATATCGTGTCCGATATCGACGACCACACCCTTGTCCATGAGTCGCACCACCTGGCCCTGCAGGTCCGTGCCCACCGGATAGGTCTCGCCGATCTTGAGCCACGGATCCTCGGCGGCCTGCTTGAGGCCGAGCGAGATCCGCTTGTTCTCGCTGTCGATGTTCAGGATGACCACGTCCACCGAGTCGCCCTTCTTCACGACCTCGGACGGATGCTGCACGCGCTTCGTCCAGCTCATGTCGGAGATGTGGATGAGCCCGTCGATGCCCGGCTCGATCTCGACGAAGGCGCCGAAGCTGGTCAGGTTCCGCACCTTGCCGGTGATGCGCGTGCCCACCGGATAGCGGAGGGGCAGCACCATCCATGGATCCTCCTCGGTCTGCTTCATGCCGAGGGAGATCTTCTCCTCCTCCGGATCGACCTTCAGCACCACGGCCTCGATGGTCTCGCCGATGGACACCAGCTTCGACGGATGCCGGACGTTCCGCGTCCAGCTCATCTCGCTGATGTGCACCAGCCCTTCGATCCCGGGCTCCAACTCGATGAAGGCGCCGTAGTTCGTGATCGAGACGACCTTCCCCGTGACGCGCGTCCCGACGGGGTACTTCTCGGCCACGTCCTTCCACGGATAGCTCTGCAGCTGTTTGAGGCCGAGGGAGATGCGCTCGCGGGTCCAGTCGATGTCGAGCACCTTGACCTCGAGCTCCTGGCCGATCTGCACCATCTCCGAGGGATGCGAGATGCGCCCCCACGACATGTCAGTGATGTGGAGCAGGCCGTCCACGCCGCCCAGGTCGATGAAGGCGCCGAAGTCGGTGATGTTCTTGACGACGCCCTTCCGCACCTGATCCTTCTGGAGCTCCTTCATGAGCTTCTCGCGCTTGCCGGCGCGCTCGGTCTCCAGAATGACGCGGCGCGACACGACGATGTTGCGGCGGCGCTTGTTGAGCTTGATGATCTTGAACTCGAATTTCTGGCCGAGCA
>JBJKRG010000101.1:0-15648 GCA_046704805.1 Gemmatimonadaceae bacterium | reverse complement strand
CGCGCCCGAGGTCGGGCGCGCCACGGAGGTCCCACGCATAGAGCGCCTGCAGCGCCCGGGCGCGGGCGCGGGTCTCAACCCTCATCCGGGATGTCCAGCCGGTCGAACAGATCCGCCATTTCGAGGGCCGCGAGCGCCGCATCCCATCCCTTGTTCCCGTGCGCGCCGCCGGAGCGGGCCTCTGCCTGCTCCATCGTGTCGCAGGTGAGGAGGCCGAAGCCCACGGGGACATCGAATTCGGCGGCCGCCTGCCCCAGTCCCCGCGCCGCCTCGCGCGCGATGTGCTCGAAGTGCGGGGTCTCGCCGCGAATCACGGCCCCCAGCGCCACGATCGCATCGTACCGCTCCGTGGCGAGCAACCGGCGTGCGCCCGCCGGCAACTCCCAGGCCCCGGGGACCCAGACGAGATCCACGTCTTCGGCCGTCATGCCGTGCCGCACGAGCGCTTCCATCGCGCCGTCGGCCAGCCGGTGGGTGATCGTGTCGTTGAACCGACTCACCAGGACCGCCACGCGACGGCCATGGCCCGAGGGCGACCCCGAGAATTCTGCCATTTAGGAGACGAGGAGGTGACCGAGCTTCTCGCGTTTGGTCTTCATGTACCCGGCATTCTCGTCCTGCGCCGGCTGGACGATCGGCACGCGGTCTTCGACGCGGAGCCCGTAGCCCTCGAGACCCACCATCTTGCGGGGATTGTTCGTGATCGGCCGGATGGACTTGAGGCCGATGTCGAGCAGGATCTGCGCGCCGATGCCGTAGTTGCGGAGGTCGGGCTTGAAGCCCAGCCGCTCGTTGGCCTCGACGGTGTCGATGCCCGTATCCTGCAACTCATAGGCCTTGAGCTTGTTGAGCAGGCCGATCCCCCGGCCCTCCTGATCGAGGTACACGACCACCCCGCGTCCCTCCTCCTCGATCATCCGCATGGCCGTGTCGAGCTGCCAGCCGCAGTCGCAGCGCTTGGAGTGAAACACGTCGCCGGTGAGGCACTTGGAGTGCATCCGCACGAGGACGTTCTCCCCGTCGGTCACATCGCCGTAGACGAGCGCGACGTGCTCGTGGGGATCGACGTCGTTCTTGTAGCCGAGGATGCGCCACGTGCCGTATTCGGTGGGCAGGCGCGCCTCGGCCAGCCGGTGCACCAGGCGCTCGTTCTTGAGCCGGTGCGCCACGAGCTGTGCCACCGTGATGAACGTGAGCCCGTGGGTCTCGGCAAATTTCTCGAGATGCCGCCGCCGGGCCGCGCTGCCATCCTCGTTGAGGATCTCGCAGATGACGCCCGCCGGATAGAGCCCGGCCAGCCGCGCCAGGTCGATGGCCGCTTCGGTGTGGCCCACGCGCTGCAGCACCCCGCCCTCGCGTGACCGGAGGGGAAAGACGTGCCCGCCGTGGCGGAGGTCGCTCGGATCCGTCGTGGGATCGACCGCCACTCGAATGGTCGTCGCGCGATCCTGGGCACTGATGCCGGTGGTCACGCCGAATCGCGGCACGGCGTCGACGCTCACGGTGTAGGCCGTGCGGTATTCGTCGGGATTCGTCTCGCTCATGGGCGCGAGCTCGAGCTGATCCACGCGCTCGGGGGTGAGGGCCAGACACACGAGCCCGCCGGCGTGGCGGATCATGAAGTTGACCATGTCCGCGGTCACGAGCTGCGCCGCGCCGATCAGATCGCCTTCGTTCTCGCGATCCTCGTCGTCGGCGACGATGACGAACCTGCCCGCTTTGATGTCGGCAATGGCCTGGTCTACGGTACCGAATGTCATATTGGCTGCGTCCGGAAGGACGCCGTAAGTCGTTGTACGTACTTGCCGAGCACGTCCGCCTCGACCTGGACTTCCGCGCCCTCGCGGAGCTCGCCGAGGGTGGTGTGGCGGAGCGTGTATTCGATGAGCGACACCTGGACTACGTCGGGCGCGGGAAGGGCGTTCACGGTGAGGCTGACCCCATCGACCGCCACCGACCCGTGCGGAATCATAAGTTCCGCGACGTCGGCGGGAAGGGCAAGGTCGACGAGCCGCGCGTCCCCCCGCAGCTCGACCCCGCTCACCCGCGCCACGCCATCGACGTGGCCGAGCACCAGATGTCCGCCCAGCCGGTCCCCGAGGCGCAGGGCGCGCTCGAGATTCACGCGGCGGCCCGCTGCCCAACCGCCGGTCGTCGTGCGGTCGACGGTGGTGGAAACGGCCGCCACGCGGAACCAGCCGGCGCCGTGCTCGCGCACGGTGAGACAGGCACCGTTCACGGCCACGCTCTCGCCGTCGGCAAGGTCCCGGTACCGGCAGGCGATGTGGAACTCGCGACCGGCGGGGGTGTCGGCCACGGCTTCGATGGTTCCCACGTCGTCAATCAGCCCGCTGAACACTCAGGACGCTCCCAACCGATAGGTCGTCATGACGTCGTCGCCCAGCGTGCGCCGCTCGAGGACCGGCAGCCGTTCCAGGCGGCCGACGTCCGCCGGCGGCGCGCAGGCAAAGGCGTTGAGCGCGCCCTCGCCCAGCACGACCGGGGCCTGAAAGATAATCAGGCGGTCCACGGCGGCATGGGCGAGGAAGCTCCCGGCCAGCTGGGCCCCTCCCTCGACGAGCAGCGACCCGATGCCACGCTCGACGAGGGCAAGGAGCGCCGGCGCGAGCCCCGGGGCGGTGACGATCTCGACGCCGGCACGCTCGAGCACCCGGGCCCGGGCCGGGTCGGGGTCGCGAGCGACGACCACCACCGGAGCCTCCCGCACCGACTGCACGAGGATGGAGTCAGGCGGCAAGCGCAGATGCGAGTCGAAGATCACCCGGATCAGGGGCGCTCGCGGCGCCTCCCAATCCCGCACCGTCAGCTGCGGATCGTCGCCGAGCACCGTGCCGATGCCCACGGCGATCGCGTCATGACCGGCCCGGAGCCGGTGGACCTCGCGCCGCGATTCCGGCCCGGTGAGCCGGGTGGCCGTCCGGCGGTCGGCCCCGGCGATCGCCCCATCGATGGAGACCGCGAACTTGAGCGTGACGAAGGGACGCTCCGGGTGCTCGAAGCGGTGGAAGAACGCGGCGTTCAGCTCGCGAGCCACGGGGCCGGCATCGCCGAGGCGGATCTCGACGCCGGCAGCGCGCAGTCGCTCGGCCCCACCGGCCGCCTGCGGATTCGGATCGCGCACGGCGATGACCACCTCGTGCACCCCGGCGGCCACGATCGCGTCGGCACACGGGGGCGTCTGCCCCTGGTGGGCGCAGGGCTCGAGCGTCACGTACATCGTCGCGCCGCGCGCGCGCGCGCCCGCCGCGGCGAGCGCCCCCGTTTCGGCGTGCGCCCCTCCGTAGCGGGCATGATGGCCTTCCCCGACGATCACACCGTCCCTCACGACGACGGCGCCGACCATCGGGTTCGGCGCCGTCTGTCCCCACCCCTGACGGGCGAGGTCCAATGCCCGGCGCATGAACACCGAGCCGTCGGGTTCCGTCATGGCCTACCAGGCAAGACGCAGCCCCACCGATCCATAGAGTCGCGACGCATTGGCATTCTTGCTGAACGTATTGTACGTGTTCACCGAGCCGCCCGACACCTGTCCTACCTCGCCAACCAGCTTGAGGACGGGAAGGTTGAGGGACAGATCGGCGAACATGTTGGTGCGCGTGACGTTCTGCGCGAAGGAGAACTGCTGCGAGCGGTAGGACGTGCCGTTCACGTTGACGGTGGCCGACACGTCGGCGCTCTGGGTGTACTGGTCCTGGCCGAAGCCGGCCGCGAGCCCGAAGAAGAGGAGATTCTTGCTCGCCACGACCCGCCACGCCGAGGTCCCCACGGACAGGTTGTTCACGGAGAGCGAGTCCCCGACGCCGGTGCCAGTGCCGCTCGGTTGACCGACCAGCGAGACTTCAGGCAGGTCCCGTTTGAGATACGTCACGGAGACCCCGGGGATCGCCAGGGACTCCTGCAGAATCCCGAGCCGGACACCGTAGCCGAACTTGAGTGACCCGTTGGGCGTCGTGATGCTCGACCCGCTCTGGTTGAGGCTCGGGATGTAGGCGACGTTCACGAGGAGGTCCACGCCGCCGACGTTCGTGACGCCGAGCGGGATCCCCTTGAAGATGCCCAGCGCCGCGTCGGCCACCGGCATGGGCAGCGGCTGGTTGTCCTTGGTCGGCAACTGGCGGGACGGCTGGATGCCGAAGGCGCTCGGTGTGATCTGACTGACCTGGGGGAGGCTGCCGTCGACCACGTTGGCGCGAAGGCCGAGGGAGAAGTGGCCGAACCCACCGAGGGTCCCGCCCTGCCCCAGGGTGGCGTTTCCGCCGGCGATGGCGGCCCCAAGCTGCGGCGCCATGTACTGGAAGATGTCCACGGCCAGCTGGCATCCGTCCTGGACTTCGATCTGCGATTGGTTCGTGCACTGCGCCGAGGGCTGCTGCGCGCGCACCGACGACGCGCCAAAGGCCAATCCGGCGACGACGACCACCCACGACTCAACTCTCATACTGCCTCCGCGTGCTGGAGGTGGACGCGTCCGGCCCCGCGCACGACGCGGCCCAGCCGCCAACCGTCCACTCCGACGGCTCGAGCGCTGTCGAGCACCGCGTCGACGTCGACGGGGGCACACAGCACCACCATACCGACGCCCATGTTGAACGCGCGGAACATTTCCGGGGTCGGAACCTCTCCGGCACGCTGCAGTTGCGCGAACAGATTCGGGACCTTCCAACTGCGGGTATCCACATCGGCGTCGAGCGCGTCGGGGAGGGCGCGGTTCAAGTTGCCGGGAATTCCCCCGCCGGTGATGTGAGCCAGCGCACGCACCCGGTCGAGCACCGGGCGCAGCGCCGGCAGGTACGACCGGTGCACCCGCAGCAGCGCGTCCGCGACGCTGCACCCCTCGCCCGGGAACTCGTCGGCCACGGCCAGGTGCATCCGATCCGCGACGATGCGCCGGGCCAGCGAATATCCGTTCGTGTGCAACCCGCGGCTCGGCAAGGCGATCAGGACATCTCCCTCGCGCACGCGGTTGGGGCCGAGGACCGCGTCCTCCTCCACGACGCCGACGATGAACCCGGCGAGGTCGTAGTCGGGCGGAGTGTACAGCCCCGGCATCTCGGCGGTCTCACCACCCACGAGGGCGCAGCCGTTCTCCCGGCAACCGGCCGCCACCCCGGCCACGACGGCCTCCACCACGTCCGGTACGAGCGCGCCGAAGGCAACGTAGTCGAGGAAGAACAGCGGGAGCGCTCCCTGCGCCAGGATGTCGTTGACGCAGTGGTTCACGAGGTCGTGCCCCACGGTGTCGTGGCGGTTCGCCTCGATGGCGACCTTGATCTTGGTCCCGACGCCGTCGGCGCTCGAGACGAGGACCGGGCGCCGCATTCCCGCCGGGACGCGGAACATGCCGCCGAACCCGCCGAACTTCCCGCGGGCGCCCTCAGTGAGCGTCGATTCGACGAGCCGGCCGATGCGGGCCTTGGCGGCATCCGCGGCGTCGATGTCGACCCCCGCCGCGCGGTAGTCGAGCGGCCGGTCGCTCACGCGTCGAGCTCGGCCTCGAATGCCACGAGGCGGTGGAACTCCCGGACGCGGCGGGCGACCGCGGCGTGGTCGATCTCGAGGAGGCGCTCCACCGAGAACTTCTCGACGGCGAACGAGCCCATAGCACTCCCGTAGATCACGGCGCGCCGCAGATTGGGCTCCGAGACGTCGCCCGTGTGGGCGAGATATCCCATGAAGCCGCCGGCGAACGAATCGCCGGCGCCGGTCGGATCGAACACGTCCTCCAGCGGGTAGGCCGGGGCGAAGAACACGGACGAGGGGGTGAACATGAACGCGCCGTGCTCGCCCTTCTTGATGATCACGAGCTTGGGCCCGTGCTCCATGATCCACTTGGCCGCCTTCACGAGGTTGAACCGCTCCGTGAGCTGCCGGGCCTCGCCGTCGTTCAACGTGATCGCATCCACCCGCTCGAGGAGGGCGAGCAGCTCCGGCCGCCGGCTCTCGATCCAGAAGTTCATGGTGTCGCAGGTCACGAGCTTGGGCTCGTTGACCTGTTCGAGCACGTTGAGCTGCAGCCGCGGATCGATGTTGCCCAGGAACACGAACGGCGCGTCGCGGAAGGCGTCGGGGATCCGGGGATGGAAATTGGAGAACACGCCGAGGTGCGTCTCGAGGGTTTCGGCGACGTTGAGGTCGTGATGGTAGCGGCCGCGCCAGCGGAAGGACGGCCCGTCGGCCCGCTCGAGCCCCGCGAAATCGACGCCGCGGCTGACGAGCGGCTCGAGCCGATCCAGCGGGTAGTCGTTGCCGACGACGCCGACGACGCGCACCGGGGCCAGATGGCACGCCGAGGCGGAAAAGAAGTTGGCCGACCCGCCGATCACGTTGTCCGCCTTGCCGAACGGCGTCTCCACGGAATCGAGGGCCACCGAGCCGACGACGAGCACGGGATGCGTCACATACGCTCCGGGGCCGCGATGCCCAGTAGAGTGAGTCCGTTGTGCAACACCACCTGCGACGCGCGGGCGAGCGCGAGCCGGGCCCGCATGATCGGTTCCGGCTCATTGAGCACGTGCGCCGTGTGATACCAGAGGTGCACCTTGCCCGCCGTGTCGTGCAGGTACGTGGCCACCCGGTGCGGCTCGAGGGCGGCCGCCGCACCCGCGACGACGGCCGGATAATCGAGCAGCGCCTTGATCACCTCCTGCTCTTCCGGCCGCGAGAGCTGTGCGTAGTCCACCCCGTCGCCGGTGATCGACGCCGCGTCGATCTCCCCCACGCGGAAGATGCCGCACATGCGCGCGTGCGCCATCTGGATGTAGTAGACCGGATTTTCCTCCGACTGGGAGCGGGCGAGATCGACGTCGAACTGGAGTTGTGAGTCGCCCTTGCGCATGAGGAAGAAGTAGCGCACGGCGTCGCGCCCGACGTCGTCGATCAGATCGCGGACGGTCACGTAGCTGCCGGCGCGCTTGGAGATCTTCACCTCCTCCCCCCCCTTCACGACCGTCACCATCTGGTGCAGCACGTACTCGGGGTACCCCTCGGGGATCCCGATGGCGAGCGCCTGCAGGCCGATGCGCACGCGCGTCACGGTGCTGTGGTGGTCCGCACCCTGCACGTTGATCGCGCGCCGGAACCCGCGCTCCCACTTGGTGACGTGGTAGGCCACGTCGGGCACGAAGTACGTGGGCTCGCCGCCCTTCTCGGCGCTGCGGCGCATCACGCGGTCCTTGTCGTCGCCGAAGTCCGTCGTCCGGAGCCAGAGGGCGCCGTCCTTCTCGTACGTGTGCCCCGCCGCGACGAGCCGGCGGATCGTGTCGTCCACCTTGCCCTCGCGGTAGAGGGACGACTCGAGGAAGTAGACGTCGAACTTCACGCCGAAGGCCTGGAGGTCGCGGTCCTGCTCGCCGCGCAGCTCGTGGACCGCGAACCGTCGCACCTCCTCGAGATCGGCTCCGGTGGGATCGTCCGGGTGCATCTCGACGTACTGCTGCGCGAGCTCGCGGATGTACTCGCCGTGATAGCCGCCGTCCGGGATCGGCACGTCGCGGCCCTCCGCCTGCGCGATCCGGGCCTGCACACTCACGGCGAGATTCATGATCTGCGCGCCGGCGTCGTTGTAGTAAAACTCGCGCGTCACCTTCCACCCGGTCGCCTCGAGCAGCGACGAGATGGCGTCGCCCAGCGCCGCCTGCCGGCCGTGGCCCACATGCAGCGGCCCGGTCGGGTTGGCCGACACGAACTCGACGTTCACGACGCTCCCGCCCCCGACCTCGTTGCGCCCGTAGTGCAACCCCTGGCCGATCAGGCCCTGCAGTCCCCGGGCGAGTGTCCCCGTCGCCATGCGGAAGTTGATGAACCCGGGCCCGGCGATCTCGGCCGAGTCGGCGCCGGCACGGGCCAGGTCCATCGCGTCGACGAGTTGCTGCGCCAGCTCGCGCGGCTTCCGGCGGAGCGGCCTGGCCAGCATCATCGCCAGGTTGGTGGCCCAGTCGCCGAAGGCCGGGTCGCGCGGGCGCTCGAGCTGCGGCGCTACATCGTCGGGCGCGCCCAGCGCTCGCGCCGCACGCGTGAGCTCGGCACGGAGAAGCTCGTCACCGGCCATCAGCCGGCTTTCTTGGGAGGCTTCGCCGTCGGGCCAGGCGCCGTCCCGCCCTTCTCTCCACCCCCCGCCGGTGGCGACGACGGGCTCTCAGCAGCCGGCTTTCCGCCCCCAGCCTCCGGCTTGGTGCGTTCAGCTTCGGACGCAGAAGGCTTTGGGCCGCCACGCTTTGCGTGCGCGTTCCTGCCGTAGTCCGTGAGGTAGAATCCCGAGCCCTTGAACAGCAGCCCCGCTCCAGCCGATAGCTGGCGCTCCGCATCGGCCCCGCACTCGGGGCATGCAACGATGCTCTCGGACGCACTGATCGTCCGATAGAACTTCTCGAAGTGATGGCCGTTGGGACAGCGATACTCGTAAGTAGGCATTGCGTTGACACTTAAGAGATCGAAAGCTACCCGCCACCCGAAGGCCGTACAAGTGGAACGCGTGGGGAAAATGGCCCCGTCACGAAGGCTGGTACGCCCCCCAGCGATCGCGGAACACATCGGAGATCTCACCGACACTTGCGCGCACGCGCACGGCCTCGATGATCAGCGGCATCAGCGGCGCCCGGTCCACCCCGACCGCGTCACCCGCGTACCCGGCCGCCGCTGCGCTCAGGCCCTCAAGGGCACGTGCCACCGCGGCCGCATCGCGCACGGCCCGCGCCTCGCGCACTCGCGCGACCTGCGCTCGCTCCAGTTCGGAGTAGTCGGGCGTGGGGATCATGGGCGGCGCCTCGGCGTCGGCGAATCGATTGACCCCGACCACGACGGTGTCCCCCCGCTCGACACTCAGCTGGTACTCGTACGCGCTGCGGGCGATCTCCTCCTGGAAGAAGCGCGCGTCGATCGCCCGCGCGGCCCCGCCGAGCGCGTCCACCCTGGCGAGCAGGGCCATGGCCCCGCGCTCGAGCTCGTTCGTGAGTCGCTCGACGTGGTAGCTGCCGGCCAGCGGATCGGCGGTCAGGGCGGCGCCCGACTCGAACCCGAGGATCTGCTGCGTGCGCAGCGCCAGCATCGCCGCCTCCTCGGTGGGAAGCGCCAGGGCCTCATCGTAGCCGTTGGTGTGCAGGGACTGGGTCCCTCCGAGCACGGCGGAGAGGGCCTGGATGGCGACGCGTACCACGTTGTTCATCGGCTGCTGCGCCTGGAGCGTCACGCCGCCGGTCTGGGTGTGGAAGCGGAGGCGGCACCCGCGGTCATCGGTGCCGAAGCGCTCGCGCATGAGGCGCGCGTACATGCGGCGCGCAGCGCGGAACTTGGCCACCTCCTCGAACAGGTCATTGTGCGCGGCGAAGAAGAAGGAGAGGCGAGGCGCGAACGCGTTCACGTCGAGGCCGGCCGCGCGCGCCCGTTCCACGTATTCCAGCGCGTTCGCGAAGGTGAATGCCAACTCCTGTACGGCCGTGGCCCCGGCCTCGCGCATGTGGTAGCCCGAAATCGAAATCGGGTTCCAGCTCGGCACCTCGGCACTGCAGAATCGGAACACCTCCGCGATCAGGGCCAGGGACGCCTGCGGCGGATAGATGTAGGTACCGCGGGCGATGTACTCCTTCAGGATGTCGTTCTGCACCGTGCCGCTCAGCCGCCCCCGGGCAATTCCCCGCTCCTCGGCGACCACAATGTACATGGCGAGCAGCGTGCTCGCCGTCGCATTGATGGTCATGGAGGTCGACACCCGGTCGAGGGGCAGCTCGGCCAGCAGCGTGTGCATGTCGTCCACCGTATCGATGGCGACGCCCACCCGCCCCACCTCGCCCGCCGCGCGCGGCGAGTCGGAGTCGATACCCATCTGCGTGGGGAGATCGAACGCCACTGACAGCCCCGTCTGTCCGGCGTCGAGGAGCATGCGGAAGCGCGCGTTCGTCTCGGCTGCGGTCCCGAAGCCGGCGTACTGGCGCATGGTCCAGAGCCGGCCGCGGTACATGTCGGGTTGGATGCCGCGCGTGAACGGAAAGGCCCCGGGGTCGCCCAGGTCGCCGGCGTAGTCGATCGCGACCGCGTCGGGACGGACGACGGGGGGAACGGGGATGCCGGAGGGGGTGGTGCGGGGTGGAGGGGACATGGGCGAATGGCTGAAAAACGAGAAACAGCGCAGGGCCGAAACGACGCAACGACGAAACGGCGCGCAACCGAAACCACGCAGGACCGGAACGACGCACAAGCGGAACGGCGCAGGTCCGAAACCACGCCGAGCCGAGACGGCGTCGCACTACAACTGCGCACGACCGAAACGGCGCAGAACCGCAACTACGCAAGGCCGAAACGGCGAGGGAGCGGATGGGAAACAGCGGGTTGGAAAAAGATACCACCGGCGCTCGAATGTAGCGCGTCACGGGGCGATCGACGTGCATGTTCCGCCCATGCGCACCACCGTGACCATGCGGGACCTGCGGGTGTGGGACGCGGCGCGGGGGCTGGCGAATGCCGTCCAACGGGCGTCGGGTGCGGCGCACTCACGCCGCGCGCGCGACCTCTGGGGAAAGGCACGCCGCGCGGCGGAGTCCGTCGGGGCCAACATCGCGGAGGGATGCGGGCGACCCTTCCTCGCCGACCGCCGACGCTTCTTCGGCATCGCCCTCGGCTCGCTGCGCGAAACGCAGCACCACCTCCGCCTCTGCCGGGACTACGGCGTGCTCGTCGAAACAGAGTACCTGCGACTGGCCGGCCTGACGAGCGTGACCCGCCGGATGCTGGAATCGCTGATGGGACGCCTAGACTGAGGAACCCGGGACCCGCGGGGCAGTTGCGGCCGTGCGTCGTTCCGCCCGTGCGCCGTTTCCCCTACGCCGTCGCCATCTCTCCCCGTAGCGTCCGCTCGGCCAGCTCCACTTCGGCCCGACTCCCGATGTACAACGGCGTGCGCTCGTGCAGCTCCGTCGGCTGCACGTCGAGGATTCGCTGCGTGCCGTCGCTGGCCAGTCCACCGGCCTGCTCGACGATGAACGCGAGGGGATTGGCCTCGTACAACAGGCGCAGCTTGCCCTGCGGCGCCTGGCTGTTGCGCGGATAGGCGAAGATGCCGCCGCCGAGCAGGTTGCGATGGAAGTCGGCCACGAGCGAGCCCACATAGCGGATGCTCAGGGGTTTGTGGTCCCCTTCCAGCCCCCGGTACCGCCGCATGAGCGTGCGCGCCTCCTCGTTCCAGAGCTGCGTGTACGAGTCATTGACCGACAGGTAGCGCCCGTGCTCGGGGATCTGGATGTTGGGGTGCGAGAGCAGGAATTCACCGATCGACGGATCGAGCGTGAATCCGTGCGCCCCGGCGCCCGTGGTGTACACGAGCATCGTGCTCGAGCCGTAGATGACGTACCCGGCAGCGACCTGGCGGCGACCGGGCTGCAGCATGTCCTCCATGATGCCGTCGCGACCGCGGGTGATCTTGGGGACGATCGAGAAGATCGTGCCCACGGGGACGTTGACGTCGATGTTCGACGAACCGTCGAGGGGATCGAACAGCAGGGCGTACTTGCCGGTGCGGAACTCGGGCGGGATCGGGATGATCCCGTCCTCTTCCTCCGAAGCCATGGCACACAGCCGCCCCGTGTGGTCCATGGCCTTGATGATAGTCTCGTTGGCGAAGACGTCGAGCTTCTGCTGGATCTCCCCCTGCACGTTCTCCATGTGGGTGGAGCCCAGAATGTCCACGAGACCCGCGCTGCGGACCTTGTTCGTGATCAGCTTGGCGGCGAGGGCGAGATCGTACAGGATGTTCGACAGGTCACCACTGGCTTCCGGATGCTGCCGCTCCTGCTCGATGATGAACCGCTCGATCGTGATGACCGACGTCGAAGTGTGATTGACCACAGGACTGTCCTCGTTGGGGGGGACGCTCAGAAACTGGGCCCGGCGCGCAGGCTTGGGCAAGCCCGAACCTCCCCGACCCGCCGTTGGCCAGGAGCCGCTCCCTACGCGTGTGCGGGCGGCCGCAGGTGGTCGAAGATCAGCTCCGTCTCGATGTGCCCCACCTCCGGTCGCGACAGGAACCGGTCCAGGGCAAGGTCCCGCAGGTGCTGGGCGTCGTGCGCGACGACGTGGACGAGGAAGTCGATCTCCCCGCTGACGTGGTACACGTCGATCACCTCGGGAATGGTGACGACGTAGCGGCGGAATTGCTCGAAGTTCTCCCGCGAGTGCTGGGGAAGCCGCACCGCGATCATCGCCTCGATGCCGTAGCCGAGGACGGCGGGATTCACGACGGCGTGGAATCCGGTTACCGCACCGCTCTCGACGAGCCGGCGGACCCGCTCGTGGCAACTGGACGGCGCCAGACCCACCCGTGCGGCCAGTTCCTTGTTCGAGAGCCGAGCATTGTTCGTGAGCGCAGCCAGAATCCGGCGGTCTGTTTCGTCGATAGGTCGAATTTCTGCCATATATCCGCAATTAATTCGTTGGACACCGATAGATGCCGAACAGTATTCTACAGAGAGACACGCTTCGGAGGCAACCCTCATGTCGGCATTCAGTATCGAGACCACCGGCGTCCACGCCGGTCGCGAAGACTTCCGAGCGCTGGGCGTCCACGCCGCGCCGCTCGACCTGTCCACCACGTATCCGATCGGCGAACTCGCCGAGGCGATCGATGACATGGACGCGCTGATCGCCGGCGGGCACGCCGAACACAGCGGGATCTATTCGCGGCTCTCCAATCGGACCGTGGACCGTTTCGAGGGGGCCTTCGCCGAATTGGAGGGTGCGGACGACTCGGTCACGTTCGGCTCGGGGATGGCCGCCGTCACGGCCGCCCTTCTCGTCGCTCGACAGCGCGGCGGCCACGTCGTGGGCGTGCGTCCGCTGTACGGCGGCACCGATCACCTCCTCGAGTCGCGACTCCTCTCGCTCGATGTCACGTGGGCCACTCCGGACGGCGTGGCCGACGCGCTCAGGCCCGATACGTCGCTCGTCGTGATCGAGACGCCGGCCAACCCGACGCTGCTGCTGGTGGACATCGCCGATGTCGTCCGGCAGGCCGGCCGGGTGCCCGTGCTGGTGGATTCCACCTTCGCCACCCCCGTGCTGCAGCGTCCCCTGGAACTCGGCGCGACGCTCTCACTGCACAGCGGCACGAAGTACCTGGGCGGGCACGGCGACGTCATGGCGGGCGTGATCGCGGCCAACGACGATTGGGCGCGGGCCCTGCGCCAGGTGCGGATCCTGACCGGGAGCGTGCTGCACCCGATGGCCGCGTACCTGCTCCATCGGGGGATGCAGACGCTGGCGGTGCGTGTGCGCACCGCGCAGGCAGGCGCGATCGCCATCGCCGAACGGCTGCTCGCCAGCCCGGCTGTGGAGCGGGTGTACTTTCCGGGGCTACCGACTGGCGATCCGCTCGGACTGGTGGGCCGCCAGATGCGTGGTCCCGGGGCGATGATCAGTTTCGATGTCGCGGGGGGATTCGAGGCTGCGGCGGCCGTGCTCCGCACGGTTCGCATGATCACGCCGGCGGTGAGCCTTGGCTCCACGGACACGCTGATCCAGCACCCGGCCGGGCTCACGCACCGGGTGATCGGCGAGGCCGCGCGCGACACCGAAGGGGTGAGCGCCGGGATGCTCCGACTGAGCATCGGGCTCGAATCGCCGGACGACATCTGGGCCGACCTGGAGCGCGCCCTCACGGCCGCAGCCGCCGTGTCGCACGCGGAGGCGTACGCGACGGCCTGAGGGGCTGCGGCAGCGTCCATGCATCGCCGTCGGCAACCACGCGCAGCGTGTGACCGTCGGTGGCAACCACGACGGTGGACAGGAGGTCGGTGCGTAGCGTCAGCACGCCCAGCGTCGTGAGCCGCCGGGCGACATCCGCACCGGAAGCGCCCGACCCCGCGAGACCCGCGGACACGACCGCCGCGCGGGGCGCTACCGCCGCGAGGAACTCCGGCGTGAGCCAGGCGGTGCTTCCCTGCCCGTCGACCACGAGTACGTCGGCCCGCAGACGCGCCGCCTGTCGCTCCACGAGCCACCGGGACTCGCCCGCAGAGAGGTGGGCGGCCACCAGCATCCGAATGGCGCCGACGCGGACGAGCACGACCCCGCGGTCCGTGCGTGTGCGGCCGTGCGCGACGCGGTCCGAATCCGGCGCCAGGCAGGTGAACGTGACCTCGTCTTCGGTCCGGGCATCGCCAGCGCGCAGGCGATGCCAGGCGACGCCGGCGCGGCGGGCCTCGCGCAGGGCGCGCAGGTACGGCTCGTCCGGTGCACCGACCACCGCGTCGTAGAAGTTGCGTGGGCGGAGCGCGGCGATCACGCTGGCCGCGCCGCCGACCTCGCCGGCGTCCTCGCTCGTGAGGAAGAACGCCGTGAGACGGCCGCCCCGGTGCGCGAGATACGGCACGATCGTCGACCGGCCGGCATCTCCCGTCCGCCACGACGGGCCGGCGTCGATCAGCACCCAGTGTCCCCCCATCGTCCGGACGGCCACGGCCCATCCCCGCCCCACGTCGATCACATGCAGCTCGGTTCGACTCGTGCGACGCGGCAGCACCGGCACCCAGACGATGAGCGCAAGGGCTGCGCTACCGACCACGATGGCCCGCCCCGGGAAGCGACTCACGCACGCCGTCACGAGCGCCACGGCAAACGCGGCTCCGAGACCCGCCGTGACGGCAGACGGCGTGACGGTCACGGCCCCCCCGGGAACCGCCGCAGCCGTCGCGGCCACGAGATCGAAGGCCCGGAGAAGCGGGTGGGCTGCGTCGGCGAACCAGCGGGCGACGGGTCCGACCGGGGCCAGCGCAAGTGCGAGAAACATGGTGGGCTGCGCCAGCGCGATGAGCGGAGCCGCGAACACGTTGGCGAGCGGCCCCACGAGGCTGAGCCGCCCGAAGTTCCAGGCGACCAGCGGAGCCGTGACGACCGTGGCCATGGTCGATGCCAGCGCCGTGATCGCGACCGCCCGCGACACACCCCGCCTGGCGGCGAGCCACTTCCACCGGCGGCGAAGCGCCCCGGCGGCAATCAGCGCGGCAACGCCGCACACGCTCAGCTGGTACCCGACCGTCGTCACCGCTCGCGGATCCGCGAGGGGCATGACGGCGCCGACGGTGAGCACGGCCCACGGCGAGGTCGGACGCTGCAAGCGGCGCGAGGCCAGATAGACCGCGACCATCACGGCGGCGCGCAGCGCCGGCGGTGGCGCGCCGAGCAGCGCAACATAGCCGCCGACGACCACCAGGGTGATCAGCTCGGCGCGCGGCCTGGTGATCCCGATGAGTTGGAGCAGCAGGAACGCCGCTCCGGCAATGAGCGCCACGTGCAGCCCCGAGATGGACAGCATGTGGGCCATGCCGGCCGCGGCAAAGCGGTCGCGGGTTGCGGCGGAGAGTCCGCGACGGTCGGCGACGAGGAGGGCACGGGCGAGGGGGGCGTCGTCTCCGAACAACGCATCGACGTGCCGGCCCGCCGCGGCACGCCAGCGCAGCATGAGCGATCCCCGGCCGACGCCTCGGATTCGCGCGCGCTGCACGAGCAGCCCCGGGCGCGAGCGGACGACGACGCCGGTCGCGGCGACGATCGTTCCCGCGTCCGCCGAACCGCTCGCCACCGACACCGAGACGGCCGCGCGACAGGCGGTCGCCGAGCCGCGCACCAGATCCCCGGGGGCGGCGT
>JBJKRG010000100.1:0-8866 GCA_046704805.1 Gemmatimonadaceae bacterium | reverse complement strand
CTCGGCGCGTGGCGTTCGGCGCGGACGCGTGGAAGGACCGCCGTGGTCACCACGCCCGTCGAGCACAAGGCCGTGATCGAGGCGGCGCACACGGCGGTCCACGAGGGAGCCGAGGAGCGCCTGGTCGCGATGACTCCCGACGGCGTCGTCGACCGTGCCTCGTTCGACGCGGCGGTGCGGGACGACGTCGCCGTTGCGTCGGTGATGTGGGTCAACAACGAGATCGGCGCCGTGCAGCCGGTGCCGGAGTTCGCCGCAATGGCCGCAGGGCGCGGGGTGATCTTCCATACCGATGCCGTGCAGGCCTTCGGCAAGCTGGCGGTCGACGTTTCGCGCGTGCCGGTCGCGCTGCTCTCCATCTCCGGCCACAAGATCGGCGCGCCCAAGGGATCCGGCGCCCTGTTCATCCGCCGCGGCACGCCCATCGAGCCGCTCTTCCACGGCGGGTCGCAGGACCGCGGGCGCCGCCCCGGTACCGAGAACGTGGCGTACGCCGTCGGGCTCGCGTCGGCGGCGGTGCTGGCGGTCGGCGAGCGTGAGGCCGAGCGGGAGCGGCTGGGGGCGCTGGGCGACCGGCTCCAGGAGATGCTCGAAGCGCGCCTTCCCGGCCTCGTGGTGCACGCGCGCAACGCCCCGCGTGCGCCCCACATCCTCAACGTGTCGGTGTCCGGGACCGAGAGCGAGTCGCTGCTCATGGCGCTCGACCTGCAGGGGATCGCCTGCTCCGGCGGTTCGGCCTGCCAGAGCGGCGCCGGCTCGCCGTCCTACGTGCTCACGGCGATGGGAGTGGAGCCGGGCCTCGCGGGTGCCGCCATCCGCATGAGCCTCGGCGTCCTCACCGACGAGGCGGCCATCGAGCGCGTGGCCGAGGTCTTCCCGCGCGTGGCGGCCAAGGCGCGCGGTGCCTCGGTGAACGCGGCCTGACGGGTCGGGAGCGGACGATGCGCGAGCGCGTGCTGGTCGCGATGTCGGGCGGCGTCGATTCGTCCGTGGCCGCGGCCATGCTCGTCGAGCAGGGCTACGACGTCGTGGGCGCCACGATGAAGCTGTTCTGCTACGGCGACGAGGTCGTCGACCGGCCCTGCTGCTCGCTCGACTCGATCAACGACGCCCGCCGGGTGTGTGACACGCTCGGCATTCCGCACTACGTGCTCAATCTCGAGAGCGCGTTCTCGTCCGACGTGATCGACGACTTCGTGCACGAGTATGCCCGCGGACGGACGCCCATTCCCTGCGTGCGCTGCAATACGTTCACGAAGTTCCGCGACCTGGTGCACAGGGCCGACGGGATCGACGCGCGCTGGATCGCGACCGGCCACTATGCGCGCGTCGTCGACGGCGTGCTGCACCGCGGCCTCGATCGGGCGAAGGATCAGTCGTACTTCCTCTGGGGCATCGACCGCGGCGTGCTGGCCCGGATGCTGCTGCCCGTGGGCGCGCAGACCAAGGCGCAGACGCGGGCCGTGGCCCACCGGCTCGGACTCGAGGTCGTCGCGGACAAACTCGAGAGCCAGGACATCTGCTTCGTCCCCGACGGCGACCACACGAAGATCATCCGCACCCGGCTCGGGGGCGACGCGCCCAGTCTGTCCCCGGGCCCCTTCGTGCTCTCGACGGGGGAGGTCGTCGGCCGTCACGACGGGCACGCCCGATTCACGATCGGGCAGCGCCGCGGACTCCCCGGCGGGTTTGCCGAGCCGATGTTCGTGGTCGCCATCCGCCCCGCCGAGCGCGCCGTGGTGATCGGGCCCCGCGAGGAGCTGCTTGGCAGTGGGCTCGTGACGCGCGAGCTGAACTGGCTGGGCGAAGCCCCGGGCCTCGGGGCGAGGATCGACGTGCAGGTGCGGCACCGCGCACCGGCGGCCCGTGCCGAGGTCGTGCGGCTCGACGGCCCCGAGATCGAGCTTGCCCTGGACGAGCCCCTCAGCGCCATCACCCCGGGTCAGTCGGCCGTGTTCTACGACGGCGACCGTGTGCTCGGTGGCGGGGTGATCGAAACGGCGGCGCGGGCACTGCGGGTCGTGGCCTGACGGGTACTACCGCGAGGCGGTGAAGCGGCGCGGCGATCCGTACGGCCGTGTCTCCCCGCCTCTCGGCGTCAGTACTTGAGCCCGCCCGCCTCGGCGAATTCCCGCATCATCTTCTCCTGCTCCGGCGTGAGCTTCTCGGGGACGGTGACCTCGACCTGGACGATGAGGTCGCCGCGCGCCCCCTCCTTCTCCACCCCCTGCCCCTTCACGCGGAACCGCTTGCCCGAGGGCGTTCCGGCGGGAATGCGGATCGCCACCTTCTTGCCGTTGAGCGTACGCACGCTGACCTTGGAGCCCAGCGTGGCCTGCGCGATGTTGATCGGCACCTTGGCCACGAGGTCGAGCCCCTCGCGTGCGTAGAAGCGGTCGGGCGCCACCTGGATCGTGATGAGCAGATCGCCGGGCGGTCCGTTGCGTGCCCCGCGGCCCCCCTGGCCCTTGAGCCGGATCCGCGTCCCCGAATCCGCGCCCGCGGGCACGGTGATCAGCACCTTCCGGCGCGCCCGTACCTCGCCGGCTCCACCGCAGGTGGGACACCGCTCGCTCGGCACCTGTCCGCGTCCCAGGCACTGTGGACACGGCCGCTGCACGGCAAAGCCGCCCTGGCCGAAGGAGATCGTGCCGCGGCCGCCGCACTCCGGACACGTGGAGAACTTCGCCTTCGGAGCCCCGCCGGACCCGTGGCAGGTCTCGCACTCCTCGGTGACCTCCATCTCGACCGGCACCTTGCCGCCGGTGGCCGCCGTGCGGAAGGGCACCTCGAGCGACCGCTCGACGTCCTGCCCGCGCTCGGGTCCGCGTGAGCGGCCGCGGCCGCCACCACCGAACATCGAGCTGAACAGGTCGCCGAAGCCCCCGAGCCCGCCGAGGTCGAGATCTTCGAAGCGGAACCCGCCCGCCTGCGGACCGGCGCCCGGGGACGGCCGACCGCCCCGTGCGCCGCCGAACCCGCCCCCGAATCCGCCGCCGAATGCCCCGAGCCGGCGCATCTCGTCGTACTGCTTCCGCTTCTCGCGATCGCCGATGACGTTGTACGCCTCCGACACTTCCTTGAAGCGTTCGGCGGCCTTCGGGTCGTTGGGGTTGGCGTCGGGGTGGAATTTCTTGGCCAGCTTCCGGTACTGCTTCTTGATCTCATCCTGCGTCGCGGAGGCGGGCACTCCGAGCACCGCGTAATAGTCCTTGTTCGGCGGCATGCGTGTGGGCTAGGGTTCGCCGTGCCACTGAGTCACGACGACGCGTGCGGGGCGAAGCAACTGGCCGTTGAAGAGGTAGCCCACCTGGTACACCTGGGCGACGCGGTGGTCCTCCTCCGGGAGCTCGGCCCGCTGCGTCGACACGGCCTCGTGGACCGCCGGGTCGAAGGTCTGGCCGAGGGGATTCACCACCTCGAGCCCGTGGCCGGCAAGCGTCTTGAGCAGCTTCTTCTCCACCATGTCGGCGCCCTGCACGACCGTTTCGGCATCCACGGTCTCGGGATCGACGTGGGCGAAGCGCCCCAGATCGTCCAGCGCGTCCAGCATGCCGCGGATGAGGACGCCCATGCCGCGCAGTTCGGCGTCCTGCCGCTCGCGCACGGTGCGTTTCCGGAAGTTGTCGTACTCCGCGGCCAGACGGAGGAAGCGGTCCTTCTGGTCGTTGAGCTCCGCTTCGAGGCGTGCCAACGCCTCGGAACCACCGTCGGCGACCACGTCGGTCAGGCGGTCTGCGTCGAGGGCTGCACCGGGCTCGACCCGACCCTCCGCGGCTGCGTCGGCAGCCGGCGCGTCGGGTCTGGACTGCCGCGCCTCCGCCTCCGCGTCGGATCCGGGAGCTCCGGTGGGCCAGTCGGGGGATTTTGATCGCTGGTTCATTGCTACAAAGTTCGTCCCGCGCGCCTCCGGGTGCAACGGCCGGTCTTCCGAGCGGTCGGAACCACCACCGCGGTCCGAGGTATCAGGTGGCGGCCCCCCGATCGCGCGAAGATGAACCGGACCCGGGGGGCGGTATCCGGGCGATGTCGAGGGACGATGGTCGATTCGCTGTTTCAGGTAGTGCGGCACGCGCCCGAGCGCATGCTCCACGAAGTCCGGCGGTACGCCGCCCGAGCGGCGGTCGGTCGGCCTCGCCGTCCGACTTCCGTCTTGATGGTGTGCCACGGGAACATCTGCCGGAGTCCGTACGCGGCCGTGATCATGGGCCGCTGGCTCGAAGCGGACGGCATCGTGGTGGAATCCGCCGGGTTCGTCGGCCCGGACCGTCGCTCGCCGCCCGAGGCCGTGCACGTCGCGCACCGGCGCGGGGTCAATCTCACGACGCACCGCTCCCGGGTGCTGACCGGTCAGCTGGTCGCGGCCGCGGACCTGATCGTGACCATGGAGGTGGCACAGGCGCGCGAGATCCGGCGCCGCTTTGCGAAGCCGCCTAATCAGGTCCTGGTGCTCGGCGATTTCGATTCGGATCACTCGGCGCCGAGGACCATCGAGGATCCGTTCGGCCAACCGGCCGAAGTGTTCGAGCGCGTCTTCGCGCGCATCGAGCGATGCTCGGCGGCGCTGGCGGTGGCACTCACGCGGCGGGGCAAGCGGGCCGGCTAGCGCCGTCATTCGAGTCCGCGGGTGACGACGGGTTTACGGCATTCGCGGGCACTCATGCAAACGGAACCAACGTCGCCGCGACCCGCTGTCGGCTGCCACTGGTGACGTGACGTGCGCAGTTGCGCGGGCTGCTTCGCCGGGGCTACGCTATCCGAATGCGCGCCGTGGTCCCCCGGTACACCCTGGACATGCTCGACGCTCTGCCCGAGTACCCGGGAGTGCGGTACGAGCTCGTGGACGGAGTGCTGCTCGTGACCCCGGCCGCGGACGATGCGCAGACCGAGTTGATCACGTGGCTCATCGTCCTGCTCGCCGCCGGGATTCCGAGTGAGGAGGCCCACATCGCTCCGCCCGGCGAGGTCCGCGTCGGCCCGTCGTACAGTCTCATCGCCGACATCCTCGTCTATCCGGCGCGTTTCCCGGTCGGCACGCCGTGGAAGGATGTGACCGAGTGGCTGCTCGCCATCGACATCGTGAGCCCGATCTCGGCGATCTACGACCGGGTGCACAAGCGGCGGGCCTATATGGCACTGGGAGTCCGCGAGTACTGGGTGGTGGATCCGTTGACGCGCACGGTCGAGGTCTGGCATCCCGCCGACACGTCGCCGGTGATCCACCGCACACAGGTGACGTACCGCACGCCCGGTGGAAGCCATAAGGTCACGGTGGACCTTGGCAGGTTGTTCCGCGGCATTACGTTCGTCGTTGACGCGTAGACGCACGGCTCGCGCGGGACGCCGTTCCGAGCGCAACCACCGCCGCGGCACGTCCATTGCATCACCCCCGAGCATGATCCACCACTTCACGGTCGACGTCGAGGAGTACTTCCAGGTTTCCGCCTTCGAGGGCGTGATCGACCGCGGACAGTGGGACGGGCTGGAGCGGCGGGCGGCACCGGCGGTACGGTGGCTGCTGGAATTGCTGAACCGGCACGGCGCGACGGGCACGTTCTTCGTGCTCGGATGGCTGGCCGAGCGCGAGCCCGCGCTCATTCAGGAAATCGCCGCCGCCGGGCACGAGCTGGCCTCGCATGGGTGGGACCACCGTCGGGTCACGCAGCAGGAGCCCGAGCAGTTTCGCGACTCGGTGCGACGCACGAAGGCATTGCTCGAGGACGCCACGGGACGGCCGGTGCGCGGCTTCCGGGCCCCGAGCTACTCGATCGTGCCGGGACGGGAGTGGGCGCTGGACGTCCTGCTCGAGGAAGGGTACGAGTACGACTCCAGCCTGTTCCCCATCTGGCGCCCGGACGGCTACGGCTACGCCACGGCCCGACCGGATCCCCACTGGCTCGACCGGCCGGCCGGCCGCCTGGCCGAGGTCCCGCCCACCACATGGCGGCGGTCGGGACTCTCCCTGCCCGCCGCGGGCGGGGCCTACTTCCGTCTGCTGCCATACGGCTTCCTGCACTCGGCGTTCGCCGACTGCGAACGGCGCGGCGTGCCTGGCACGTTCTACATCCATCCGTGGGAGGTCGATCCGGAGCAGCCCCGCGTGGAAGTCGGCTGGCTCACACGCGTGCGGCACTACGGCGGACTCACCCGCACGCGGGAGCGTCTCGAGCGCTTGCTCTGCGACTTCCGGTTCACCACCGTGGCACACACCGTGGACGCCCTCTGATGCGCGTGGAAGTGTTCGCGGGGCCCGAGGCGGAATGGGATGCGTTCGTGCGATCGGACGAGACGGCGAGCTACACGCATCTGTCCGGCTGGTGGCCGATCATGCGCGAGGAGTTCGGGCACGAATGCGTGCCGCTCGCCGCGTACGACGCCGGCGGTGCGCTGGCCGGAGTGCTCCCGCTGGTGCACGTGCGGAGCCGGCTGTTCGGCCGCTATCTTATCTCGATGCCCTTTCTCAACGCCGGAGGGCCCCTGGGTTCGCCGGAGGCACGGAACGCCCTGGCGGCAGCGGCCGAGGAGGAGGGGCGGCGACGCCGCGTGTCGCTCGTCGAGCTGCGCAGCCAGGACACGGCTCCGGCCTGGGGGCGCGTGAGCGGACGGAAGATCACCGTCCATCTTCCGCTGCCGGCCAACGAGGACGATCTGTGGAAACGGTTCTCTTCGAAGCTGCGCAGCCAGGTGCGCCGGGCGATGCGGGAGGAGTTCGAGACGCGGTTCGGAGCCGACGAGCTGGACGGCTTCTATCGCGTGTTCACGCGGAACATGCGGGCCCTCGGCACCCCCGTGCTCGCGCGCCGGGTGTTCGAGCGCATTCTCGAGGCCTTCCCGGATCTCGCCGAATGCGCCGTGGTTTACGACGGCGCCGTGCCGATTGCCGGCGGATTCGGCTTCGGCTGGAACGGTACGTTCGAATTGACCTGGGCCTCGTCGTTACGCGAGTACAACCGGCGCGCCCCGAACATGCTGCTATACTGGTCGATCATGATGCGGGCCATTGAAACGGGCAACCGGACGTTCGATTTCGGGCGGTGCACGCCGGGAAGCGGCACGCACCGGTTCAAGCTCCAGTGGGGGGGCACCGACGTGCCCCTGCCGTGGACGCAGTGGTCGCCCGGTGACACCGCGTCGCCGCCCTCACCGGATCAGCCGGTGTTCCGCGCCGCCGAAGCCTGCTGGCGGATCCTGCCGCTGGCCGTCACGAATCGCCTCGGGCCGCTGATCGCGAGGCAGCTCCCATGAGCAGCAGCCCGCCGGCGATGCCGCCGACGGCGGACGACACCCGAGCGATGAGCGAGGGACGGGACGACCGGCACACGGGGTGGCGCCGAGTTCCGCCCGCCTACTCGCCCCTGCCCGTTCGCGCCATCGCGGGAGCGGCCGGCGAGGTCATGCGCGGGCGTGATCCCCGCGCGGAGCTGCGGGAGCATCTCGAGCGGACATACGACGCGCGCCGCGTCGCCCTGCTCGACAGCGGAACGCACGCGCTCGAACTGGCACTCCGGGTGGCTGCCCGGACGGCGGGCGGACCGGACGGCGTGCCGATCGCCCTGCCGGCGTACGCATGCTTCGACGTCGCCACGGCGGCCGTGGCGACGGGGCTGCCGCTGGTCCTCTACGACCTCGATCCCGGCACCCTGGCCCCCGACATCGATTCGCTGCGGGCGGCGCTGTGGAGTGGTGCGGGCGTCGTCCTCATCGCCCCGCTGTGGGGAATCGGCGTGCCGTGGGACGCCATCCACGATGCCGCCACGCGGTCCGGGGCGATCGTCGTCGAGGACGCCGCACAGGGCCACGGCAGCTTCTGGCGCGGCCAGATCGCCGGCCTCCACGCGCGGTTGAGCGTCCTGAGCTTCGGTCGCGGAAAGGGGTGGACCGGTGGCAGCGGCGGCGCCCTCCTCGCCGGTCGGTCCGCCGCCGAGGTCTTCGATGAGGAAGTGGCGACCCTCGGGTCCGCGCGCCGGTCGGTGCCCACGCTCGCCCGCGCCGCGGCGATGAGCGTGTTCGTGCACCCGGCCGCATTCGGCATCGCCGCCGCCCTGCCCTGGCTGCACCTCGGCGAAACGCGGTACCACGAGCCGTCGCCGCCGCTCGGGATCTCACGCGCGTCCGCCGCGCTGCTCCTGCGGTCGCTCGATGCGGCGACCCGGGAGGGCAACGCGCGGCAGGCGGTCGCCGCCGAGTACGTGGCCGCGCTAGCAGATCTGGCGCCGTTGAAGCCGATTCAGCCGGGCGCGGGCTCACGGAGCGGCTATCTGCGGTTCCCGGTGCGCGCGCCGTGGTCGATGGAAGGCTTCGAGGAGCCCGGTCGCGCGCGCGCGCTCGGCATCGCACCGGGATATCCGGCCACGCTGGGCCGGCTCCTCCCCGTGCTGCGCCGCCTGACGTCGGCCCCCAAAGCCCACCACTGGCCCGGGGCGGAAGTCCTGGTACGCGAGATGATCACCCTCCCGACGCACTCCCTGGCGAGCGTTCGCGACCGGCACGCGATCGTGGCCCTCCTGCGCAGCTATCGCCGACCGGACGACGCCAGACGGCTCGCGTAGAGCGCGGCGTAGCGTTCCACCGTCACGCTGAGGTCGTACTGCTCGGCGGCCCGGCGCCGGGCAGCGCGCGCCAGGCGGGAGGCCGCCTCCGGGTCCGCCAGCAGGCTGCGGATGGCCCCGGCGAGAGCGGCCGGTACGCCCGGGCGCACGACGATGCCCGCATCGTCGCCGAGCACGGCCGCCACCTCGCCGACGTCGGTGGCGACGATAGCCCGGCCCGCAAACATGGCCTCGAGGAGGGCCAGCGGCAGTCCTTCCGACCGGGACGGGAGGACGAACAGGTCGGCCGAAGCGAGCAGGTTGGCCACGTCCGAGCG
>JBJKRG010000099.1:0-2516 GCA_046704805.1 Gemmatimonadaceae bacterium | reverse complement strand
CTGACGGTCGAGCAGACGCCCGCCACATTGCGCGCAGCGACCGCGCCGGGCAGTACCGGCGCGGTCGAAGCCTCTTTGCCGGAGACCCGTTCACGAACACCCGTAGCTGGGCCGAGCCCTGGTAGATCAAGGTCGTCGAGCCCATCAGGATGACGGATCGGAGCGAGCGCGAGCGCGCCATCCGCGATGCCGGATACAACACCTTCCTCCTCCGTTCGGAGGACGTGTACATCGACCTGCTGACCGACTCCGGCACCAGCGCGATGTCCGACCGCCAGTGGGCGGGCATGATGCTCGGCGACGAGGCCTACGCCGGATCGCGCAACTTCTATCATCTCGAACGGGCGGTGCGCGACCACTACGGCTACGAGCACCTGATTCCCACGCACCAGGGACGCGGCGCCGAGCACATCCTCTCTCGAGTGCTCATCAAACCGGGCGACCACGTGGCGGGGAACATGTATTTCACGACCACGCGCGCGCACCAGGAGCTGGCCGGCGCGACCTTCCACGACGTGATCATCGCCGAGGCGCACGATCCGCGCTCCGAGCATCCGTTCAAGGGCAACGTCGATCTGGACAAGCTCGCGGTGCTCGTCGACGAGGTCGGCGCCGAGCGGGTGCCGTATCTCTCGGTGGCGGCGACGGTCAACATGGCCGGCGGTCAGCCGATCAGCCTCGCGAACATGAAGGCGGTCTACGAATACGCACACGCGCGGGGCATCAAGGTGATCCTCGATGCCACGCGGGCCGTGGAGAACGCGTGGTTCATCCAGCAGCGCGAGCCCGGACAGCGCGATCGGACCGTGGCGGAGATCCTGCTCGATCTGTGTCGCTACTCCGACGGCGCCACGATGTCGGGCAAGAAGGACAGCCTGGTGAACATCGGCGGCTGGCTGGGGCTGCGGGACGACACGCTCGCCGAGAAGGCTCGCAACCTGGTCGTCGTGTTCGAAGGACTGCACACGTACGGCGGGCTGGCGGGGCGCGACATGGAGGCGATGGCGATCGGCATCGAGGAATCGGTGCAGGAGGACCACATCCGGAGCCGCATCGGCCAGGTGTTGTACCTCGGGGCCAAGCTCATCGAGGCGGGCGTGCCGGTGGTGCGCCCGATCGGCGGGCACGCGGTGTTCCTCGACGCCGCGGCGATCCTGCCGCAGATCCCGCGCGACGAATTCCCCGCGCAGGCACTGGCCGCGGCGCTGTACGTGGAGTCGGGGGTGCGGTCGATGGAGCGCGGCACCGTCTCGTCGGGACGCGATCCGAAGACGGGCGCCAACCGCACGCCCAAGCTCGAGCTGGTCCGCCTCACGATCCCGCGGCGCGTCTACACGCAGGCGCACATGGACGTCACCGCGGAGAGCGTCATTTCCGTGTACCAGAAACGCGACCGCGTGGCGGGGCTGCGGTTCACCTACGAGCCGGAGTATCTGCGGTTCTTCCAGGCGCGGTTCGAGCCGGTGGGTGTCGCGGGGATCTTCACGGACGCCGGGGCCGCGCGACCGGCGGTGGCCCAGCCGGCGGGGGCCTGAGCCCCCGTCGGAGCCGCGAAAATCGAGACTGACGCAACGGGCCGGTGGCCCATAAGTTCCGGTGACGAGACGCTGCGTCCCCGCGTCCCCCCTGGCCCTTTCCACCGGACCCGTCGTCATGAATTTCCGTCTCTGCGCCGTCGCCCTCGTGCTCTCCGTGGTTGCGGCCGCTCCCGTACGTGCCCAGGGCGACCGCGGGTCGTCAAACAGCAACACCGAGAAGCCGCACATCGTCACGGCCGACTCCGTTGAACGCTTGAATCCCATCACGCCGCTCATCGAGCACCGGCATGAGATCGGCATTCCCGACTCGCTCATCGGCAAGCTCGGCGCCATCCTGTCGCAGCTCGACGCCAAGAACGCGCGTGCCCTCCGCCAGATCGATTCCCTCGCGGCCCATCCCGGCGGCACGCCGACGATCTCCGACGAGGCCCTCCGGGAGGGGGCCGGTCAGGAGCGCCGGGCGGGCATCGTGACGCTGGACGTACTGATCGGCGAGATCACGAAGAACAACGACGACGCCGGCGCCCGGGTGCTGCAGCTGCTCCCGGACAAGGCCGCCAGCCGGGCGCTCAAGTACATGAACCGCCAACGCCAGAAGCTGAAACAGCTTCTCTTCGACAGCGGCGTGGGACGTGCCCGGGGCGGATGACGACCTGAGGGCCCGGGTCGCCGACCTGGAAACCACCGTCGCCGCACTTCGCGCGCAGGTCGCGCAGCTGGCGGCGGGGCGTGCCGGGGCATCCGCCCCCTCCACCCGTGCCGCCGTGCCGGCACCGTCCGCGAATTACGCCGTGCCGGCCCGGCCCGTCCGCCCCGCGCGCGCCCACTCATCTGTCGACCGGGCTTCGCGGCTCGAGCACCTCGTGGGACGCTACGGTCTGCTGGCCCTCGCCACCCTGACCACCCTGGCAGCCGTCGGGACGTTCGTGAGCTGGGCGGCCATGCACGGGCTGCTCGGTCCGACGATGCGCGTAGCCC
>JBJKRG010000098.1:0-16919 GCA_046704805.1 Gemmatimonadaceae bacterium | reverse complement strand
CGGAGTGAGGTGAAGGCGACCCACTGTCCGTCACCGGAGAATGCCGGGGCCGAGGCGTTCCAGTTGCCCGTGGTGACCTGGCGCGCTTCCCCCCCGGTGGCCGGGATGACGAAGATCTGCGTGTAGTAGGTGTCGATGTAGCCGATGCGATCGCGCCGGAAGTTGAGCCGGGTGACGATCTTCGGGGGCGCGATCCACTTCGCCCCCTTGGGCGGCGTCGGCATGTCGATGTGCCAGGCCGGATTGGGCGGCACGTTCACGTGCATGTTGAACGCCAGGGTCTTTCCATCGGGCGACCACGTGAGATTGGAGGGAGCCTGCGTGAGGTTGGAGATCTGCGACCCCGGGCCCTCGAGGTCGACCCACCGCACGAAGATCTGCGCGCCGGACGGCTTGCCCGGGCCGACGTAGGCCACGCGCGTGCCGTCGGGCGACCACACGGCGTCCGATCCCTCGGCGAGGTAGCGGTCGTGGGTGCCATCGGCATTCATGATCCAGAGGGTCGTGACCCAGCGATCGTGCATCTTGTCGACGTGGCGGCGGGCGTACACGATCTGCGAGCCGTCGGGCGAGATCTGCGGCGACCGGACGTCCTGCCAGTCGAGGTACTGGTCGAGCTGGATGCGGTCGGGGGGCACCTGTTGCGCGACTAGCGGCGGGGCGGCGACAAGCCCGGCGAGCAGGAACGCCGCGAGGCGGATCGTGGGAACGCGACGGCGGGGCCGGTCCGCACGACGGGAGAGCGCGAATTTCGTTGACATGATGGCTCCTGGCGAAGGCGGGGTGGATCCCAATGCTGCGCATTCCGGTGGCGACTCGCCAGAGGCGCCGACATTTCGGCCGGGGCACCGTATTTCCCTGACCCCATGTGCGGCGGAGTACCGACTGACCCCGCGGCAACCGGCGGATACCCTGATCACATGGGCCTCCGGCCCGACGGGAACGCGCGGGCCGACGACTGACACACGGGAGGTGGCATGCTCACGTATGCGCAGCTCGCGAAGCTGGAACGCAACACCCGCGACCGGCTCGTTCTCAACGTCTACGTCGACGCGACACAGTTGGATACCGTGGCCCGCCGGGCGTGGCGCCGCACGCTGGCCGACGAGATCACGGCGACGCGGAAGGCGGTGGCCGGCGCACCGCACGCCGAGCGGAACGCGTTCGAGAAGGCGGCCAAGCTGCTCACACGGCAGGCGAAGGAATTGAGCGACGATCTCGACGGGGCACCGGGATGGGTCGCGTTCGTCACCGACGAGGAGATCGTCTACGCGGGCCCCACGGTCGCGCCGCCGCAACCGTCGCTCACCTGGCGCCGCGGCATCGCGGCCGCGCCGTACCTGCGGCTCTTCGATGGCAACGAGGGCGTGATCGTCGCCGTGGTCGATACGCGGGCGACCGATCTCTACCGCTGGAACGGGCACGACGTCGAGCACGTGGGGCGGATCAGCGCCCACGCGCACGTGGGGCGGGCCGCCCAGATGGGCGATGCGCCGCGCGAGGGGTTCCACACGGGAACCCGGGGCACGGCGCTCGCCGACGCCGCGCAGCGGGCCCTCGAGGTCGGACGCGAGCGCATGCTGCACGACGTGGCGCAGCAGCTCGAAGGCCTGGCGCGGCCGAGGGGTTGGATCGTCATGGCCGGCATCCGCGCCACCGTGAACGAGGCCCTCAAGCACCTCGGCAGGGCGGCTCGGAAGCGGACGCGATACGTGCCCGGCCTCGGCAGCGATGCCACGGAGGTCGACATCGCGAGCGCCGCCGCGCAGGGGCGCCGGCACCTCGAGCAGGAGGACGCGCTCTCACGCGTGAACGAGCTGATCGACCGTGCCGCGGGTCGCGGCCGCGCGGTCCTCGGCCTGGAGGCCACGCAGCAGGCGTTGAGCACGGGCGCGGCCCGGGAGGTGTTGGTGACGCCGCAGTTCTTCGAGCAACGCGCCGCGGATGCCGAGGCGGTGGCGCTGGCGGTGCTCGCCAACGGGGCGCGGCTGGCAGAGGTGGTGGACGATGCGGCGGCGCGGCTGGACGAGGAAGCCGGAGGCATCGCGGCCACGCTTCGCTTCCCGAGCAGGAGCGGGCGCGTGGCGCGCGGGTTGGCCGGGGCGATGACCTGACGCCGGCGGTGCCGGCCGGGCGGCGGGCATGCCGCCGCGCCGTCGGGTCATGCCCGACAACGCGGCGGGAGGTCCCCGACTGCGCTGCATCCGAGCAAGGGTGAGGTTGCCGGGAGTTGCAGTTTCCACTCGCGGCGGAGGCAATTCACATGTCGCCCAACCTTGGAGCGGTGGACCGCGCAGTTCGTGTCGTGCTCGGCCTCGTCCTGCTGTCCCTGATCTTCTGGGGGCCGCAAACGTGGTGGGGGCTGATCGGCCTCGTCCCGATCGCTACGGCCATCTGGTCGTTCTGCCCGCTGTACAAGGCGTTCGGCTGGAGCACGGCCGGCCGCGGGCCGAAAGCGGCCCACAGCTGATCGTATCCGACGGAAAACGGCCGCCCCTCCGCGCAAGCGAAGGGGCGGCCGCTTCACGTCCGGACCGCGTCAGGCCGCCACGGCCGTGAGGGCGCGCTCGAGGCGCTGCCGCACCTCGGCAGCCAGCGGCTCGATCTCCTTCTGCTTGGCGAGGTTGAGCGCCGCTACCGGGTCCATCGCCGAAACCACGCTCGTCCCCGGCGCATCGGCCGCATACACGACCACGTTGCACGGGAGCAGGAGGCCGATCTCCAGGTCCCCGGTGAGTGCCTTGTGCGCGAGCGGCGGGTTGCAGGCCCCGATGATCACGTACGGGCGAAACTCGGCGTCGAGCTTCAGCTTCATGGTCTTCTTCACGTCGATCTCGGTGAGCACCCCGAATCCCTCCTTCGCGAGTGCCGCGCGGGTCTTCTCCACGGCGGCCTCGTAGTCGAGGGGAACGGTGACCGAGAAGCCGTAGGGGCGTGTCTGTTCTGGCATTTCTGCTCCGGTGTCGTGTGTGGGGCGCGCCACGCGCGCCGGGTCCGAGCGTAAACTCGCCGTCGCGGCCCTCGGGCGGCATCGGGAGACCCCTGAGCGCGCGTCGCGCATCGGTGAGAAATCTCGCACCGACGACCACGCGGCGCTCCCATGGGGCCGCAGCACGCCTAGCCCCGTGGCCATGGCGACCATACCTTAAAGGCTCGCGCCCGCCGCGCCCCGTTGCCGCCCCTGGCGAGGGCGCCCGTGCTCCGCCTGCTCCCCTTCGATTCGCCGATGGACGTTCGGGAACAACTCCAGCGCACGCTCGGTACGGCCTATACGCTCGAACGGGAGCTCGGGGGCGGTGGCATGTCGCGTGTGTTCGTCGCCGAGGAGACGGCGCTCGAGCGCCAGGTGGTCGTGAAGGTCCTGCCGCCCGAGCTGACCGCGGGTGTGAACCTGGACCGCTTCAAACGCGAGATCCTGCTGGCGGCGAAGCTGCAGCACGCGCACATCGTGCCGGTGCTGACGGCGGGCGAGACGAACGGCCTGCCGTACTACACGATGCCGTTCGTCGACGGCGAGTCCCTGCGGGCGCGGATCGCCCGCGACGGGCCGCTCCCGATCACCGACACGATCAGCATCCTCCGTGACGTGGCGCGCGCACTCACGTATGCGCACGAACGCGGCATCGTCCACCGGGACATCAAGCCCGAGAATGTGCTCCTGTCGGGCGGCTCGGCGGTGGTCGCCGACTTCGGCATTGCCAAGGCCCTGAGCGCGTCGCGCACGCAGTCCACGGGGGCAACGCTCACGCAGGTCGGCACGTCGTTGGGCACGCCGACGTACATGGCGCCGGAGCAGGCGGCGGCCGACCCGGCCACCGACCACCGCGCGGACATCTACGCGTTCGGGTGCGTGGCGTACGAGCTGCTGGCGGGGCGGCCGCCGTTCGTGGAGAAGACGCCGCAGCGGTTGCTCGCCGCGCAGATGAGCGACGCCCCACGGCCGATTCTGGAGCTGCGACCCGATACGCCGCCGGAGCTGGCCGAGATGGTGATGCGCTGCCTGGCGAAGGATGCCGACGACCGCCCGCAGCACGCCGGCGACGTGGTGCGCGCGCTCGATACGGTGACCAGCGGGGGAGGGCACGCCGCCATGCCGCCGATTCTGCTCGGCGGTCCCCACGCCGTGTGGCGGGCGCTGGCGGTGTACGCCACCGCATTCATCATCGTGGCGGTGGTCGCCAAGGCGGCCATCGTCGGCATCGGGCTTCCCGGCTGGGTGTTCCCGGGATCACTGATCGTGATGGTGCTGGGGCTGCCGGTGATTCTCTTCACCGGGTTCGTACAACGGGTGGCACGGCGGATGCTCACGATGACGCCCGCGTACACGGCGGGGGGCGCGGTGGCGCCGCCGGGCACGATGGCGCGGATCGCGATGAAGGCCAGCCGGCACCTGAGCTGGCGGCGGACCGCCGCCGGTGGGGCATATGCCTTCGGCGGATTCGTGCTGCTCGTGGGCATGTTCATGCTGCTGCGCGCGCTGGGAATCGGTCCGGCGGGCTCGTTGCTCGCCGCGGGCAAGCTCGATCTCCACCAGCCGCTCATCGTCGCCGACTTCTCCACGACCAGTGGCGTCGATACGGCGCTCGGCAGCGCCGTGGCCGAGGCGGTCCGCGCGGACCTGCGCGAGTCGAACGCGATCACGGTGATGCCGAGCAGTGCGATTCGGGAGGCGCTCCGGCTCATGAAGCGCTCGGCCGACAGCCGCGTGAGCGCGAGCCTGGCGCGGCAGATCGCCTTGCGGGACGGCGTGAAGGCGGTCGTCACCGGCAACCTCACGCCGCTCGGCGCCGGGTTCCTGGTGACCATGCGCATCGTGGGCGCATCGTCGGGGAACGATTTGGCCTCGTTCCAGGCCGCGGCCAGCGGGCCGACGGAGCTCATTCCCACCATCGGTGCGCTGAGCAAGCAGCTCCGCGGCAAAATCGGCGAGTCCCTCAAGTCGGTACAGAGCTCGCCGCCGCTGGCCTACGTCACCACCGCGTCACTCCCGGCGTTGAAGGCGTACACCGAGGGGGCACGCGCCAGCGACGCCGCCGACTATTCGCAGGCGATCGCGGCGCTCAATCAGGCGCTGGCCGACGACTCCACGTTCGCCATGGCGTGGCGGAAGCTGGGGGTGACGTACTACAACGCCGGCATGTCTCCCCAACTGGCGCATTCGGCCCTGGCCATGGGCTATCGCTTTCGGAACCACCTGACGGATCGGGAGCGGTACACGATGATCGGCACGTATTTCGAGCTGGGCCCCTACCCGGACCGCGCCAAAGCGATCGAGGCGTTCCGGGCTGCGGTCAACCTTGGCGATTACAGCGCGTCGCTCGAGGATCTGAGCGCGGAACTGGCCTATTCCCGGCAATACGCCGCGGCCGACTCGGCGGATCGACTCGAGCTCGAACTCGATCCCGCGGTGTCTCCCTCCTCGTACAACAACTTCGGCCTCCTGTTGCTCGACCTGGGACGGTGGCGTGAGGCCGATTCGGCGTTCGTCGCGGGCGACGAGCGCTTCGGGACCAACTGGGTGGACGACGTGTATCGCGCCCAGGCCTACTACCAGGGCGGCCTGATGGATTCCGTCCAGGCCGTCGTGGACCGGTGGAAGCGTGCCTCGGACCCGAGTGCCAGGTATCTCGCGCTCCTGTACCAGTCGTCGCTGGACGAGCACGACGGCCGGCTCGCGGCGTGGCGTCGAGATTACCAGGCGGCGGTTGCCGCGGGCCGCCAAGCGGGGGCGTTCACCTCTCCGCTCCTGGACTCGACCCGCACGGCGTACATGGACGTGTGGTTCCGTGGCCATGCCGCCCGGGCGGTTCGGACGCTCGAGGCTGCGCTGAACGCCGTGCCGATCACGCGCATGCCGCTCGGCGTCCGGCCTTACGCGCAGGTGGCGATGGTCTACGCGCTGGCGAATCGCCCCGATCGCGGGCGCACGATTCTCAACGCGATGCAGACGGACGTTCGCGACTCCCTGGCCCGTCGCCCATTCGAGCCGGGGCGCCACCAGGCGCTCGGAGTCATCGCCCTCGCGGAAAAGGACCCCAGCGACGCCATCCGCCAATTCCGAGTCGCCGATTCGCTCTCGGTCGCCGATGGGCCCGATGCCCCGCCGCTGGCTCCCGTCAGCTTCTCCGAGTGTTCCGGGTGCATGGGGTTCTACCTGGGCATGGCGTTCGACGAAGCGAACCGGCCCGACTCGGCCATCGCGGAGTTCCGGCGGTACCTGGACACGCCCTACTCCGACGACCTCGACGAGCAGGCCGACCACCTCGCCTACACCTACCGCCGCCTCGGCGCGCTGTATGAAGCCAAGGGTGACCGGGCCGACGCGGCGACGTATTATCAGAAGTTCGTGGACCTCTGGAAGCACGCCGACCCCGACTTGCAGCCGCAGGTAGCCAACGTGAAGCTCCGGCTCAGCCACCTGCGCGACACCGAAACGCATCCCTGACCGTTCATGATTCAAACCCCAACCGGAACCCCTGCATGAAACACGCGCTCATGTATCAAGGTGCCTTCGAGACGAACTACTCGCAGCTCAAGCCCGGCGCCACGACGTTCACCGGCACCGACGGGAAGTCGCACAACCTGGCGCCGTGGCCGCGGATCGTGGACGGCATCAAGTTCGGCTACATGGAGAAGGAGGGGAAGAAGTTCTTCGCCGTGCGCGTCCAGGACAGCAAGGCCGACCTGGTGCTCCCGCACCCGGTCCGCGTCGATGCCGATCGTCACATGGGGACGAACAAGCGCTTCGGCCCGGAGCCCACGATCATCGACGACCGACCGGCCACCGATCTCCTGGCCGATATCCTGAAGGCCAATCCGGAGCTGCGCATGCAGCTCCCGGACATCCGCGCCCGGATGAGCTGAGCTCCGCGGCGGGTGTGGAAGACGCATGACGCGCCGCGGAGATCCCGCGGCGCGTCGTGCGTTCAGGTGGGCCGGGACGGCCAGCCCGACCAACCGGGTCGCCGTCCGCCTAGCCGCCGCCCAGGCGCGCCTCCACGGTCTTCCACCGCGCCAGCAGCGCGTCGAGCTGCGTCCGGTAGGCGTCGAGTACGCCCTCCTCACCCTGCGTGGGCGGGGCATCGGCGGCCACCACCTGCGTGGCCAGACTCCCCAGCACCCCGTCGATGGTCGCGAGGCTGTCGGCGATCGCCCGCGCGGCAGCGGCCACGGCCGGCGACGCGCTCGCCTTGTGCGCATCGAGGGCATCGGTCACCGCCCGGTGTGCCGCCGTCGTTCGGCCGAGTGTCGAGTCCACGGACATGGCCACCGCGAACTGCCGACGGAGCGCGCCCTCGCCCACCTTCACCCGTGGGTCCATCTCGACGTTCAGCGGCTGCGTGTACGACTTGCCGTCCGCGGTGAGCGTGACCGTGTAGTGCCCGGGCAGCGCCAGCGGCCCGCGTGGATCGATGGGCGTACCCTGATGCCAGACGCCGGCGATCGAGTAGTCGTACGAGAGCGCGTCAGGGCGCGGATAGCGGAGATCCCACACGAACCGGTGCATGCCGGCGGTGGTGGAGACCGCAGGCGGCTTGCCCAGCCACCCGTTCTGGAAGTACTGCGTGACCGGGAGATGGGCCGCCGTCTCGGCGCTGGAGAACGTATTCACCACGTGGCCGTAGGCATCCTGGATGGTGAGCGTCACGGGGCCGTGCGCGGTGGACGCCAGCCAGTAGTCGATCACGGCGCCGGTGGGCGGGTTCGCCGCCACCGGCGTGGACGGCGGCCACGGAGTGTCGCGGTTCTCGTCGGCCCGGAGTCGGATCGCGGTGCGCGGCGCAAACAGGTGCACGGCGGTCGTCGCGGCGTCGGCCGCCTCGCGCAGCGGCTCGATATCGTCGAGGATCCAGATGCCGCGCCCCTGCGTGGCGGTGATCAGATCGCCGTCGTGCACCAGCAGGTCGCGGTACCAGGTCGTGGGCAGGTTCAGCGTCAGCGGCTGCCAGCGCGCGCCGTCGTCGAACGAGACGTACACGCTGCGGCTCGTCCCCGTGTACAGGAGCCCCGGCTTTACCGGATCGGCGCGCACCGACATCACGAACTCGTCGCTCGGAATGCCGGTCACGATCGGCTGCCAGCTCTTCCCGCCGTCGGTGGTCCGCAGGATCATCGGCGTGTAGCGGTCCAGCCGGTGCATGTCCACCGACGCGTACGCGGTGTTCGGGTCGAACGGCGACGGATCGATGTTGTCGATGCGGGCCCACAAGGGCACGCTCGGCGGCGTCACGTTGGTCCAGTGCTTGCCGCCGTCGATGGTGCGCTGGATGAGACCGTCGTCGGTGCCGATCCAGATCATGTCGCGGTCGAGCGGCGACGGGGCGATCGCGTAGATCACGCCGAAGCCGCAGTTGCGCGCCGCGGTGAAGTCGGCGTTCCGGCAGTTCCACGTGCCCGTTTCCTTGCCGCTCAGGTCGGGACTGATCACCTGCCAGTGGTCGCCGTCATCGTTGGAGGAGAACAGCACCTGCGCGCCCAGGTACATCGTGTGCGGCGGCAGCGGCGAGAAGGCCATCGGCGTGATCCAGGTGTAGCGGTACTTCACGGCGGGTGGATAGGCGCCGTACGCCGACACGGGCCACGGCGAGACCTCGGCCGACTGCCGCGTGACGTCGTCGAAGCGCGTCATGTGCCCGCCCAACCCGGTGCCGAACACCGTGTCGGGCGCGCCGGGCTTCGGCACGTCGTAGTCGCGCTCGTCACCGCCCACCGGATGCCAGTCGCGCTCGTCGATGACGCCGTAGGGCCCGCGGGTCAGCAGCTCCACCGTACCGTTGTCCTGCTGTCCGCTGTACACGCGATAGGGGAAGCGGTCGTCGGCCGCCACGTGATAGAGCTGGCCGGTGGGCTGGTTGTACCAGCTCGACCAGCTCTTCCCGCCGTCCACGGTGACCGCCGCGCCCTGATCCGCGCCCTCGATCATGTGCGAGGGATCGCGCGGGTCGATCCACAGGAAGTGGTAGTCGTCGCCCCCCGGAGCGCCCTTGAAGAAGCCGAACGTCTTCCCGCCGTCCGTGGAGCGTCGGATGGACTGCCCGGTGACGTACACGGTTCCGGAGTGCCGGGGGTCGACGGTCAACCGTCCGAAGTAGCTGCTCGCCAGCACCGGATCGTTGTTGACCAGCCGCCAGTGGGCCCCCGCGTCGTCGCTGCGGTAGAGGCCGCTCTGGCCGCGGGCCAGCGGCGCCGTGGTGAGCGCCGAGCCCTCGAGCGCGACCGAGGCGTACACGATGGAGCCGCGACTTCCCGGCGCCACCGCGAGCCCGATGCGGCCGACGTTCGCCGTGGGCAGCCCGGCCGTGAGGTGCTGCCAGTGCTGGCCGCCGTCGCTGCTCTTGTAGATCCCCGAGCCGGGTCCCGACTGCGGCATGAAGTAGTCGAGCCACGGGTGCATCCGCATCTGCCACATGGCGGCGTACACGACCGACGGATTGGCGGGATCCCAGGCGAGGTCCACGGCGCCGGTCGCGTCGTTCACGTAGAGCACGCGCTTCCAGTGGCGCCCCCCGTCCATGGTCAGATAGACGCCGCGCTCCGGGTTGGGGCCGAAGACATGGCCCATGGCCGCCACGAGCACGCGGTCAGGATCGCGCGGGCTGATGAGAATCCGGCCGATGTGGCGGGTGGCCTCGAGGCCGACGTTCCGCCACGTCTTGCCGCCGTCATTCGAGCGGTACACGCCGTTGCCGTCGGCGATATCGTAGCGCGCCGCCACCTGGCCGGTGCCCACGTACAGGATGTCCGGATTGGACGGGGCCACGGCGAGCGCCCCGATGGCCGAGGTCGCCTGGTGCTGCAGCAGGCCGTGCCAGGTGCGGCCGGCGTCGGTGGTCTTCCACACCCCGCCGCCCGCGGCCCCGAAGTAGAACGTGTTCGGACGGCCCGGCACCCCGGCGGCGACGGTCGCCCAGCCGGCGCGGAAGGGCCCCACGAACCGCCAGTGCAACCCCTGGAATGCGGCCTCGGGAACGGGGGGAGGGCTGGCAACGGCCTGCCGCGGTGATGCGCCCGGGTGCGATCCCACGGCAAGCAGAAGACCGGCGGCGGTCGCGACTTTCATCATGAGGGCTGTTCTCCGGATGGCCGGCGTGGGGGAGGGACTGCAAGAACTGTATCGCACCATGGCCGCCCCGCAACCGCAGCCACGAGTCCGCGCCGGGGAGTTGCGGCCGGCTGCGACGTGCGTAAACATCCTCTTAGTGGCCCGATCGCGGAACAGGGAGTCATTGAAGGGTAGAGACCCGTCATCGGCTTCCGAGCGAGGACCAGAACTTGACCACTACCACGATGCCGCTGCCCAACGCTGCTGCCGCCAACGCGACCGCGGAGCCCACGCTCCTCGTCATCGACGACGAACCGCAGATACGCCGCGCCGTACGGAATGCCCTGCGCGACGTGACCGATCACGTGATCGAGGTATCGACCGGCCGTGAGGGGATCGACCAGGCCGCTGCGTCGATGCCCGACCTGATCGTGCTCGATCTCGGCCTCCCCGACATGCCCGGGGCGGACGTCTGCCGCGAGGTCCGGCGCTGGGGCACGATGCCCATCGTCGTACTCTCGGCGCGCCACGCCGAGGAGGAGAAGGTGGGCCTGCTCAATCTCGGCGCCGACGACTACATCACGAAGCCGTTCAGTACCGAGGAGTTCTCCGCCCGTGTGCGCGCACACCTGCGGCGCTTCCAATCGCTGTCGGCACCGTCGCATGCGGCCACGATCGGCGTGGACGGCCTCACGATCGATCTGGTGCGCCGCCGCGTCTCCCGCGGCTCGGGGGCCATCCACCTGACGCCCATCGAGTGGGAGATCCTCCGCACGCTGGCCACGGCGTCGGGTCGCACGCTCACCCACCAGCAGATCTTCGATGCCGTCTGGGGTCGTGCGTTCGGGAACCCGCAGCAGTATCTGCGCGTCCACATCACCAACCTGCGCCGCAAGATCGAGGTCGATCCGTCGCGCCCGCAGCTGATCATCACCGAGCCGGGTGTCGGATACCGCTTCGAGTCGAACGCCTAGCGTCCGGCGCACGCCACCCCTGCAGGGGTGGATCCTGTGGACGCTGCTGCTGACCGTCGTCACGGTCGCGATGGGACGATTTCGCCCCGACATCGATCAGGCCCACGTCGTCCTGACCTATCTGCTCGTCGTGCTGGGCGCGAGCGTCGCCGGGGGGCGCGGGTTCGGCTTCCTGATGGCCTGCGTGGCCTTCGTCTTCATCAACTACTTCTTCCAGCGGCCGTACGACACGCTCGCGGTGGGGAAGGGCCTCGAGCTGGTGGTGCTGTTCGCGTTCCTGGCCACGTCGATGACGGCCACGGAGCTGGTGGCGCGAGTCAAGGCGGAAGCCGCGGAGGCCAGCCGCCGTGCCGACGAGGTGACGCGCCTGTCGCACCTGGGATCGGAGACCCTCAATGCGGGAACGCCGGAGCAGGCCCTCGGGTCGATCGCCCGCGTGATTCGCGACGAGCTGCGCGTCGATTCGTGCTCCATCGCGCGGGTGACGTCGGGCGGCGAAACGGAGATCGCGCACGCCGGGGCCTGGCCGCCCGGGGCGGCGGCCCGCGTGCTCGCCCTGCCGCTCACCGTGCACGGCGAGCCGGTGGGCTCGCTGCACCTCCACCATGCGCTCGACATCAGCCTCGACGAATCCCAGCACCGGTTCCTCGAGGCGCTCACCTACTACGCGGCGCTCGGCGTCGAGCGCGTGCGACTCGAAGCCGAGGCCGAGCACGCCGAAGCCCTGCGTGAAGCGAACCGGCTCAAGGACGTGCTGCTGGCGACGGTGAGCCATGACCTGCGCACCCCGCTGACGACGATCAAGGCGCTGGCCCAGGACGGGGCGCTGCACGGCGACGAGAACGCGGTGGTGATCGAGGAGCAGGCGGACCGCCTGTCACGGCTGGTGAACGACCTCCTCGACCTGTCGCGGATCAAGGGCGGGACCTTCCGCACGAACGCCGAGCTGAACTCGGCCGAGGACGTGATCGGGGCGGTGGCCCGGCAGTTCTCGGGAGCCGCGCGCAGCCGGCAGCTCGTGACCGATGTCGACCTCACGCAGCCGGCCATCTTCGGGATGTTCGATTTCGTGCACACCCTGCGCATCCTCAGCAACCTGGTCGAGAACGCACTGAAGTACGCGCCCGCCGATTCGGCGGTGGAGCTGAAGGCGACGCGCGAAGGGGAGCGCCTGCGGTTCTCCGTTGCCGACCGGGGACCGGGCGTGCCGCCGAGTGAGGTCCATCAGATTTTCGAGCCATTCTACCGGCCGCCGGCGTCGGCCAACGACGGTGGGGCGGGGCTGGGATTGTCGATCGCGCAGCGACTGGCGCAGGCCCAGGGGGGATCGGTGCAGTACGCTCCGCGTCTGGGCGGCGGGAGTGTGTTCTCGCTGCTTCTGCCGGCTTTCGATCCCGACTGACGGCCGGGCGGCGGACGGCCGCTACTCTGCGGCGATCTCCCCGTTGAGGCCCATCAGGAGCGGGGGAGCGCCGTCCTCGAGACCGGAGGCCTGCACCCAGGCCTGCATCAGCGTCGCCAGCGTCCGCTTCTCCTCACCAGTGAGGGCGCGGGCGCCCCGCAGCAGCTTCACCTGCACGGTCGTCGGGGCACCGGCCAGCACCTCGCGTCCCTTGTCGGTGAGCGCCAGCTCCACGCGCCGCCGGTCACTGTCCGCGGTGGTGCGCGACACGTAGCCGTGATCGACCAGGCGCCGCACCACGACCGAGACGGAGCTCTGATGCGTGGCGGTACGGTCGGCCAGCTGGTTGAGCGAATGCGCCGGGCGCTCCGCCAACTGCTGCAGCACGAAGAGCTGGGCACCGCTCATGCCCATGCGGCCTTCGATCATCCGGGACGACACGCGCAGGGCGCGGACGATCGAGCGGACGGCATTCATCGCCGCGGTAATGTGCTCGATTTCTTCCGTGGTCATCGAATGAGGAACGTCGGGGGTTCGGACCGCCGTTGAAAGGTCGCGCAAATCCTCCAGCAACTCCGTGTCCGGATCGAGGATCGCGACCGCGTCTGTTGATCTAGTACGAGCTTCCATGGGAAGGTGTTGGCTCCGTCATTCAGGGTCACTGATTCCAGTGCGTTACGGCACCGGCGCATCGGGAGGCCCCGCGCCGCGCCCCTTACCGTCGAATGTCCAACCGGCGGGTCGCCACGCCCGGCAGTCCCGCCTCGTGCTTCACCTCCAGCCGGATCTCGTACGTACCGGGGTCCAGCTTCGAGAGATCCACTGCCATCGCCCGCCCCACCATGCCGTCGGCCGAATGGGCCACGTCCCGCCATCGCAGGGCGACCGGGGTGTCGCGTCCGCCCAGATGCAGGAACCTGCGCGCACGCTGCCACCACCCTCTTCCTGTACGTTCGATGGTCAGTGAGACGTTGAGAGAAACAGGAGTGTTAAACGGACCGTAGACCTCCCAATACAGCCCCAGCCTCTTCAACACCGGATTACCGGCGCCAACGACGGCCGATGCCGCCGCGCCAGCCAGCGAGCGGGGCATCTGCCCCGTTCCGCGGAACAGCAGGATGTCTGATAACGCCACGCCGGTAGCCGGCGGGCGCGGAAGCGCTGCCAGCCCGCGCCGGTTGCGGGCAGCCGCCCGGTCCCGGTCGTCGAACAGTTCGATGCCGGCCAGGCCGTCCAAACGCGGTCCCTCCACGGAAACCGCGCCGGCCGGTCCGGCCCTCCGGTTCCAGCCCACGAACCGCTCGTGCGTGTTCGGCGACATGACGGCGGCTGCCCGGAGCGTGTCGCTGCGGATCAGGGTGTCTCCCGACGCGTCGTACGCCGCCACGACGACTTCGGAGTCGCCGCGAGCGAAGCGCGAGAGGAGCATCGGCACCGTGTCGATCCACGTCACGTAGGCCGGCGAATAGCGCGAGGCGGCGTCGTAGGCGTCCAGGTTCCAGTCGTCGGGCCGCGCGGCGTAGGCCGAGTCCAGCAGCCGGGCGTCGGGAAAGAAGGAGTAGCTGGGATCCGGCCCGTGGCCGACGACGGAATACTCCGGGTCGGTCAGTCGATCGGGGCGCACCCGCTCGAACCACCGGGACCAGCCGTACCGGATGATGAGCTGCGCGAGATCGTCGCCCCAGCTGAACGTTTCGGGCCAGACCGAGTGCTCGGCGATCCGGACCATCGTGAGCCGGGCGAAGTGCTCGGTGCGCCGGTCATTTCCCGGGCGCGACAGGAATGGACGCGCCAGCCACCAGAGCCGCGCATTCACCGGTCCCCGTTCGTCGCACCGGAAGTGGGAGTATCGATCGGCGAGGCGGCCGTCGAGCAGATCGTGCAGGTCGGTCCAGCGGCATCGCACGGAATCGGGCATCTCGGCCAGTGCCGCGTCGAACGCCGTGCCCGCGTCGACGTACCGGGCGGCCTCGTGTAGCGCGAGTCCGCGCAGCGCGTCGCACCACCACGGGACGGCACCGCAGGGGGTGAGCGTGGACAGGGCGGAGTCGGGGAACCCCGCCTCGATCCAGTAGCGCACGCGCTGGCCGGCAATCCAGCCGTTTTCCGGGGCGGCAAGGCCCGCGCTGTCCAGCGTGGCCAGGAGCGAGCTCCGCGCGCGCACGACCGCCGCCGGTTCCGGGGGCGCGGAATCGGGGGTGTCGCTGTGCCAGTAGCAGAACCGCCCGATCCGGGCGTCGCAGTGTCCCCCGTTGCCTCCCCAGGTCCACGGCATGTGGTCGCGCCGGACGGCTTCGAAGTCACGCTGGGCGTCGTGCGCCCGGCGCACGAGGCGGGCCGCATTGGCCGACTGACCGTGGGCGGGGGGGGCGAACAGGACCAGCAGGCCGGCGGCCAGCAGCATCGCAGCGCGGCCGTCCATCCTCATCGAAGCGCCACGCCGATCCGCTGAGCGACGGGGCGGTGGTCGCGCGATTCGAGCGTGTAGTCGAGCGAGATCCGGTCAGCCCTGATCCCCACGCCCGTCGTCCACGGCCCCTCACCCTCCGCCGGCCGGCGCAGCCCGCCGCGCACGAACAGGGCGTAGCCGTCCCGCCAGCTATACGAGATCTCGCCCCCGGCGCCGCCCACCAGGCTGTGCCCGCGCAGCAGCGATCCCGTCGCGGCTGCCCGCAGCTGGAACGGCCCCGCGTCGTACAGCCCGGACGTGAAGCCGAGGTTGGTCCGGGTGGGCTGGCTCACCCGCCCGAAGGGGCTGCGGAACGCCGGGCCGAGGTTCTGGACGCTGAGGCCCAGTGTACCGCCGAGCAGATCGCGGGCGAGTCCGACATCGAGTGACCCCCGGCTGTCCCGGTTCCCGCCGATGGTCTGCTCCATCAGCTTCACGTTCACACCGGCCCGCAGCCCGAACAGCGGCTGCGCATAGCCCACGGCCATGACGAGGCCCGACGACGCCACCGGGCCCCGCGTTCCCAGGGCAGCCGGAAGGGCGAAGGACGAGGTCGAGTTGCTGAAGTCGAGCGACTGCACCCCCGCCCCCACGGCACCCGGCCCAAGGCGCATCACGGTGGACAGCGAGACGAGGATGCTGGCGGGCGTGTAGAACTCGGCCGACGCGTCGGTCCCCCGGGCCGCGACCAACTGGGCGGGATCATAGAAGATGACGTCACTCCCCCGGCCGCCCATGTCCGCGTTCGCCATGGCGAGGGCCCGGGTGCCGCCGGGCAGCCGCGCGATGAGCGGCGCCAGCGGGTACGACTGCGCCCCGGCGCTTCCGGCACCGGTCGCGATGAACGCGGCGATGAGCCAGCGAGCCTGCATGGACGATCCGACCTCAACTCGGGGGGTGCCCGCATGTTATTCGAGCGATCGGGGCGGGGAAAGCCCGCCCATTTGCGCGCCCGGGCCGGTGCCCCTACAATGCTCGGCGGCGGCCCCCCCGTGACCCGCTGCCGCGCCCACCTGTCATTCATGCGATGAACACTCGCAAGATCTGCCCCGTGTGCGGCGACGAGTACGGCCCCGACCAGGAGGTCTGCCCGAGGGACGGCAGTCCTCTGCAGTTGGACGTGCGCCCCGACCCGCTCATCGGGCAGATCGTCGCCGACCGCTATCACGTGACCGGGCTGCTCGGGGAAGGCGGGATGGGGCGGGTCTACGTGGCGGAGCACGTCCGCATGGGCCGGAAGAGCGCCCTCAAGGTCATGAGCCCGGCGCTCGCCGCCACCGCCGACGCCATCACGCGATTCAACCGTGAGGCGTCCAACGCCAGCCGCATCAACCACCCCAACGTGGCGGCCATCTACGATTTCGGCGAAACGGCGGACGGGCTGCTGTACATCGCGATGGAGTTCGTGGACGGGGAGACCCTGCATGCGCTGATCGAGCGCAACGGCCCCCTGCCCATCGCCCGGGCCACGCAGATCGCCAAGGGCGCGGCCGACGCCCTGCACGCGGCGCACCATCTGGGCATCATCCACCGCGATCTGAAGCCCGACAACATCATGCTCGCGCGTCAACTCGACGGCAGCGACTGGGTGAAGGTCGTGGACTTCGGGATCGCCAAGTCGGTCGCGGCGGGGGAGCGGCCGGGCGGGCAGACGGTCACGACCGCCGGGGTCTCGCTGGGCACCCCCGAGTACATGAGCCCCGAGCAGCTGGCCGGGGAGAAGCTCGATCCCCGGACCGACATCTATTCGCTGGGGCTGGTGCTGTTCAACATGCTCACCGGTGACCTGCCCTATCCGCGGCTCACCTCGAAGGAAACGCTGGTGCGCCGGCTCACGTCGGCGCCGGCCACGCTTGCCGAGGTGCGACCGGACGTGGCCTGGCCGCCGGCCCTCCAGGCCGTGCTCAGCCGGGCCCTCGATCCCGAGCCCGACCGGCGGTATGCGGGTGTCGACGATTTCGGACGCGCCGTGGCGGCGGTGGGGACGGCGGCATCCGGTGGAATGGCGGCGGGCGCGGAGGCGGATCCGGACCGGACCGTGCGCCTCTCGCC
>JBJKRG010000097.1:0-7972 GCA_046704805.1 Gemmatimonadaceae bacterium | reverse complement strand
CTGTGGATGCGGCCGGCGGCGCCGCCGGATGTCCCCGGTTCGCGTCCCCGTCGGGCGGCGGTGTGGCGGGAGCTTCCGGCGTCGCGGCCGGCGACGGCTTCCCGGCGTCGAGCGCCGCGACGCGGGCGTCGATTGCCGCCATGAGGTGCTCGTACGCTTCCGCCGAGAGCGTTCCCCGATGGAAATCGTCGAGCACTTCCTCCTTCTCCGCCAGGATCACGTGCCGGCGCGCCCGCGCTGCCTCCTCGGCCCGCAGGTCCTCCTGCTCGAGCTGCAGTGCATCGACCGCGGCGGTCGCCTCGCGAATACGGCCTTCATACTCGTCGCGCAGATCCTTGAGCACGCCCGGCGGGGCCATGTGCAGCCGCGCCATGCGCTCGATTTCCCCGAGCGCCGCCTCCGTCATGCGCAACTCGCCGCGCTTGAGGTGGTACTGCTGCCGTGCCTCGTGGCGCTGCACGACGCCCAGCCGGTGCAGCAGCGGTCCCATGGTGAGCCCCTGCACGAGAATGGAGAGGAGCACCACGCCGAAGGTGACCGTCACCAGCAGATCCCGCTGGGCGAGCGCTGCCGGCAGGGCCAGGGCGAGCACCATCGACAGGCTGCCGCGCATTCCACCCCACGTGAGCACGGCACTCCACGAGGTGGGCCACGCGTCGGTGCGGTTGGCCCGGTTGAGCGCCGAGACGCCGAACACCACGCCGGCCCGCGCCAGCGTGACCGCCGCATACGCGGCCAGAATCAGTTCCCATGATTGCGCCAACTCCCCGATGTGCACGCGGAGGCCGACGAGCAGGAAGACGATCGAGTTGAGCGCGAAGGTGACGTATTCCCAGAACGTCTCGGCGGCGATGCGCGTGGTGGGCGACATCCCCGTGCGTGCGGCGTAGTTGCCGCAGAGCATGCCCGCGGAGACGGTGGCGATCACTCCCGAGAACCCGAGCTGCTCGGCGGCCAGGAACGACCCGTACGCCGCCAGCGTCGTGAGCGTGATCTCGATCATCGGATCGTCGATCTGCTTGATGATCTGCGAGATCCCGAGGCCGATGAGGATGCCGATGGCCAGTCCGCCGCCCACGATGCGCACGAACTCGACGATGAGCCCGGTGGCCGAAACGGCGGCGCCGGACACGATGCCGAGCACCATCGAGAAGAGGACGATCGCCGTGCCGTCGTTGAGCAGGCTCTCGCCCTCCATGAGGACGCTGAGCCGGTGCGGGGCGCCGAGGCTCTTGAACATCGCCACGACGGCGATCGGGTCGGTCGCGGCGATGAGCGCGCCGAACACGATGGCGTGCTGCCAACCGAAGGTCGGGCCGAGGTGCAGTGCGCCGATGAGGGGCTCGAGGATCACCGCCGTGAGCGCGATCGCGGCGGCCACGCCGGGCACGGCCAACGCGGTGATCGGCGTGCGATCGCGCCAGAAGTCGCGGAACTCGAGGTGGAATGCCGCCTCGAACAGCAGCCCCGGCAGGAAGACCGAGTAGAGCAGCTCGCGGGTCAGATTGGGCGGCTCGAACAGGTGGACGATGCCGAGCAGCAGACCGGCGAGGACGAGCGCGACGGTGTAGGGCAGCCGGAACCGCCGGGCGCCGATGGCGACTGCGGTGGCGACCACGAACAGGAGGACGAAGCCGGTTTCGGTGCCCAAAGGGGGGTAATCCCGTCGAAGGTGTTCTCGGAAGGTCGCCCGGTTCGCGCGCGGGGACCAGTGCCGTCACCTCAGTGCGGCGTCACCACCCGCCCGTGGGCGTGCGACGGCGGCAGACCGGCCGGCGCCGCACGCTCCGCCAGCACCTTCGCCGTGAACCGCTGTGCCTCCGAGATCCGCTCCACCTCGATGGCCGTCGTTTCCACGATCTGCTCGATCCGCTCCAGACGGTCGGCCAACTCCGCGGGGAGCCTCGGCCGCATCGCTTTGCGGTTGATGAACGCCAGAATGATCTTCGTGACAGATCCCAGGACGACCACGGCGAACGCGAATCCGAAGATCAGAAAGAGAAACTGGCTGAAAGCCACGGCAGGCTCCTGACGGAGGGTCGGCTCTCCCTACGGTCGAACGGCCGCCCTGGTTGCAGAACGGCTCGACTACGCCGCCACCAGGGCCGGGTCGAGGTCCGCCACCCGCTGCCGCGGGCGACACGGCCCGCACTCCCTGTTTAGGGCAGCAGGCACGACTTCCGCGTGCGCGGGCAGTAGACCGGACGTTACCCCCGTTCGCGGAGGGGGGAACGGCAAACCGCCGACCGCCAACCGCCTACTGACTCCTGACCACTGCCAACCGGCAGCCGATTCACGGCTGACAGTTTGCAGTTCGCGGTTCCCAACACCCCTGGCCATCCCCGCGTATGTCCAGCAGTTTGACCGGTACCAGCCACAGTTCCACCGCCCCCCGCCTTGAGGTCCCCCATGTCGTCCAAGCGCGCCGAGCCCGCCGCCGGCCCTGCGTCCACCACGCCGTCACCCCGGTTCCTCCCGCTGCTGCTCATCCTGTTCGTCGGTAGCGGATGCGCGGCGTTGATCTACGAGATCGTCTGGGTCCAGCTCCTGTCGCTGAACATCGGGTCGTCGGCCGTCTCGCTGGGCGTGCTGCTGGGCACCTTCATGGGCGGGATGTGCCTCGGGAGTCTCGGCCTCGCGCGCGTGATCTCGGCCCGCCGCCATCCCCTGCGCGTCTATGCCGCGCTCGAAGGCACGATCGGGGTGTTCGGACTCATCGTGCTGTTCCTCCTCCCGCGCGTCGGGGGGCTGTACACGGCCATCGCCGCACACGGCATGTCGGGGCTCTTCCTGCGCGGCGTGGTGAGCGCGATCTGCCTGCTGCCGCCGACGCTCCTCATGGGCGCAACCCTGCCGGCGATCGCCCGCTGGGTGGAGACGACGCCGGCCGGCGTCGCCTGGCTTGGCTACTTCTACGGCGGGAACACGGCCGGCGCCGTGTTCGGCTGCCTGCTCGCCGGCTTCTATCTCCTGCGCGTGCACGACATGTGGTACGCCACGTACGTGGCCGTGGCGGTCAACGCGTTCGTGGCGATCTCCGGATTCGCCCTGTCGTACGTCACGCCGCACCACCCGCCGGCCGAGCCGGCGGCGGTGAGCGAGACGCCGGCGACGCCGCTGCCGGGCGCGTGGCTGGTCTACCTGACGATCGGCATTTCCGGCGCCACGGCGCTGGCCGCGGAAGTGGTGTGGACGCGGAACCTCTCGCTCCTGCTCGGGGCGACGACGTACACGTTCTCGCTGGTGCTGGCGGCGTTCCTGATCGGCATCGGCATCGGCAGCAGCATCGGCGCGGTGATCGCGCGGACGACCACCGACGCGCGCTCGGCGCTCGGCTGGTGCCAGGCGCTGCTCGTGGCGGGGATCGCCTGGGCGGCGTTCTCGATCGCGAAGATGCTCCCCTACTGGCCCGTGAACCCGGGCCTGGCGAGCACGCCGCGTTTCCTCTTCGAGCTCGATCTCGTCCGCTCGTTGTGGGTCGTGCTCCCCGCAGCGCTGCTCTGGGGGGCCAGCTTCCCGCTCGCCCTCGGGGCGATCGGGTCGAGCGAGCGCGACGGGGGCCGCCTCGTCGGCCGCGTGTACGCCGCCAACACGGTTGGCGCGATCCTCGGGGCGCTGTTCACGAGTCTCGTCCTGATCGCGTGGATCGGCACCGAGAACGCGCAGCGCGTCATGGTCGCACTCGCCGCGGTCTCGGCGCTGCTCATGTTCCTGCCCACGCTGTCCGGCGCGACCGGCGGACTGCACGTCACCCGCCGCGGGGTGATCCGGTCCGTGGTCACGGTGGTGGTGGCGCTGGGGCTCGGTGCCACCGTCTCGGCGGTGCCGGGGTTGCTCGTGGCATACGGCCGCTGGATGGTCACGTATCTCCCGTACGACGGGCACATCATCTACGTCGGCGAGGGGCGCGAATCGTCGGTGGCGGTCACGCGCTCGGCGGACGGCGTGCTCAACTACCACAACGCCGGCAAGGTGCAGGCCTCGGCCGAGCCGCAGGACATGCGCCTGCAGCGCATGCTCGGGCACCTGACCACGCTCCTGCCGGCCAATCCGGCCTCGGTGCTCGTCATCGGGTGCGGTGCCGGCGTGACGGCGGGCGCCGTCTCGATCGATCCCCGCGTGAAGCACGAGACGATCGCCGAGATCGAGCCGCTGGTGCCGAAGGTCGTGTCGAAATACTTCGCCGGTCCGAACTTCGACGTGGTGAACAATCCGAAGGTCAAGATCGTGATCGACGACGCGCGGCATTTCATCCTGACGACCAACCAGAAGTTCGACGCGGTGACGTCGGACCCGCTCGATCCGTGGGTGAAGGGTGCCGCGACGCTCTACACCGAGGAGTTCTTCAACGCCGTGAAGCAGCACCTGAACCCCGGCGGCGTGGTGACGCTGTTCGTGCAGCTCTACGAGAGCAACACGGCGGCGGTGAAGAGCGAGGTGGCCACGTTCATGAAGGCGTTCCCGAACGGCATGGTGTTCGGCAACGAATACAACGGGGCCGGCTACGACATGGTCCTGGTGGGCTCCGTCGATCCGATCACGATCAACGTCGACTCGATCGAGCAGCGGTTGGAAACGCCGGCGTACGCCGAGGTGGCGCAGTCGCTGACCCAGATCGGCTTCTACTCGGCCGTCGACCTGTTCTCGACGTTCGCGGCCCGCGGACCGCAGCTGGCCCCGTGGCTGGCCGACGCCCAGATCAACCACGACCGCAATCTGCGCCTCCAGTACCTGGCCGGCATGAGCAACGACGAGTACAACCAGCAGGAGATCTACGCGCAGATCCTCCGCTACCGCCGGTTCCCGGAGCATCTCTTCGCCGGCTCGCCACGCACGCTCCAGGCGCTGCAGGCCGCGATAGGCCCCGGCGGGGACTAGGCTCGTGAAGTCACGCCGCTTTCTGCCCCTGCTGCTGGTCCTGTTCGTCGGGAGCGGGTGCGCGGCGCTGATCTACGAGATCGTCTGGTTCCAGCTGCTGCAGCTCGTCATCGGCTCCACGGCGGTCTCGATGGGCGTGCTGCTGGGCACGTTCATGGGCGGCATGTGCATCGGCAGCCTGGCGCTGCCGAAGTACGTCCCGGCGCGGCGGCATCCGCTGCGCGTGTACGGCGCGCTCGAGCTGGGCATCGGCGCCATCGGCCTCATCGTCCTGTTCGTGATGCCGTACGCGGGCGGCGCCTACACCGCCATCGCCGGCCAGGGCGTGCTGGGCGTGATCACGCGCGCGGTGCTCTGCACCATCCTGCTCCTCCCGCCGACGATTCTGATGGGGGCGTCGCTTCCGGCCATCGCGCGCTGGATCGAGACGACGCCCGAAGGCGTGGCCTGGCTGGGGTTCTTCTACGGCGGCAACACGGTGGGCGCCGTGGTCGGCTCGCTGGTCGCCGGGTTCTACCTGCTCCGCGTGCACGACATGCCGACCACGACCTACGTCGCCGCCGGGATCAACCTCGTTGTGGCACTCCTGGCGTTTGGGCTGGCGGGCGTCACGACGCACGACGAGGAGGCCGCCGAGCAGGTGACGGTGGGCGGCGCGGCGTTCGTGCGGCGGGCCTGGGCCGTGTACGTGGTGATCGCGCTCAGCGGGCTCACGGCGCTCGGCGCCGAGGTCGTGTGGACGCGGCTGCTGTCGCTCCTGCTGGGCGGCACGACGTACACGTTCTCGATCATCCTCGCGGTGTTCCTCATCGGCATCGGCGTGGGCAGCAGCGCCGGGGCGGCGCTGTCGAAGGGCCGGTACGACGCGAAGATCCTGCTCGGCGTCTGTCAGTTCCTGCTCGTGGCCACGGTGGCGTGGACGGCCTACATGATTGCGAAGGCGCTGCCCTACTGGCCGATCGACCCGGGGCTGTCGCCGAGTCCGCGGTTCACCTTCGAGATCGATCTCGCCCGCACGCTGTGGACCGTGCTCCCGGCGGCGCTGCTGTGGGGGGCGAGCTTCCCGCTGGCCCTGGCCGCGGTCGCCGAGCCGGGCCAGGATCCCGGCCGGCTGGTCGGAGGCGTGTATGCGGCCAACACCGTGGGCGCGATCCTGGGCGCCCTCGCGTTCAGCATCTTCCTGATCCCGGCGATCGGCACGCAAAACTCGCAGCGGGCGCTGATGCTGCTGGCGGCGGTTGCCGCAATGCTGATGCTGGTCCCCTTCGCCGCCGATCGCACGAAAGGCATCGGGCGCACCGCCGGCCTCGCCTCGGCCGCCGCGCTCGCGCTCATCCTCGTCGTGACCGTGGCGCCGATCCCGTTCGCCCTCATCGCCTACGGCCGCCAGACGCCCTGGCGGCTGCACGAGGTGACGCCGCTGTACCGCGGCGAGGGGCGCAACGCGACCGTCGCCGTCTCCGAGGAGCCGGACGGCACGCTCAACTTCCACGTCAGCGGAAAGGTCGAGGCATCGACGGAGCCGCAGGACATGCGGCTGCAGCGCATGTTGGGCGCGATCCCGGCGCTCTTCCAGCCCGACCCGCACTCGGTGCTCGTCGTCGGATTCGGGGCGGGCGTCACCGCCGGCTCGCTGCTCCCCTTCCCCACGATCACCAGCGAGCGCATCTGCGAGATCGAGCCGCTCATCCCGACGCACGTCGGACCGTTCTTCGCCGAGCAGAATTTCAACGTGCTGCACGATCCGCGCGTGCGGATCACCTACGACGACGCGCGCCACTTCATCCTGACGACGAAGCACAAGTACGACATCATCACGTCCGATCCGATCCATCCCTGGGTGAAGGGCGCAGCGACGCTGTACACGAAGCAGTATTTCGAGCTCGTGAAGCAGCACCTCAATCCGGGTGGCCTGGTGACACAGTGGGTGCCGCTCTACGAGAGCAACGTGCCCGCCGTGAAGAGTGAGATCGCCACGTTCTTCGACGTCTTCCCCAACGGGACGATCTGGGGGAATACCAATCAGGGGCAGGGCTACGACCTCGTGCTGCTCGGCCAGGTGGGCCCGCTGAAGGTCAACATCGATTCGCTCGAGGCCCGGCTGGCGCGCCCCGACATGGGCATGGCAGAGCTGTCGCTCAACACCGTGGGCTTCAATTCGGTGCTCGACCTGCTGAGCACCTATGCCGGCCGGGCGTCCGACCTCAAGCCGTGGCTCGCCGACGCGCAGCTCAACCTCGACCGCAATCTGCGCCTGCAGTACCTGGCCGGGATGACCCCCGACTGGTACAAGGGGCCGGCGATCTACAACGACATCCTGAAGTACCGTCGCTTCCCCGCGGACATCTTCAGCGGAAGCCCCGCCGAGCTCGCGCAGCTGCGCGGCGCGCTCGGCTTCTATCCCTGATCGAACGCGGCGCCGCCCGGCTGGCGGATCACCCCGGGGGCGGCTGGAACGTCAGCGCACCGCGCAGGATGTCGAGCCGCAGCTCCATCCAGCCGTCCACCTGGTAGTACTCCACGCGCAGCGTGTGGCGGCCGGCCGTGATCGGCGCGCTGTCGATGGCCGAGCCGTGCGGCTTCCAGTCATCGATCACCAGCCGGCCGTCCACCCACACGCGCACGGCGTCGTCGCTGATGGTGCGGAGCGTGTATGGCCCCGGGCCGAGGTCGAGCGTCGTGGTCGCGTCGAGCGCCCAGTCTTTGGGAAGCGTCCTGATCACCGCACCGTATCCTTCCCAGTCGAGCCGCGATACCGTGCGCGTGCGCACGGGGGTGGAACCGAGCAGCGCCGTGAAGGCCGACGGCTTCGTGCGCGGATCCGTGGCCGCGGTCCAGGTGAAGAACCGCACGTTCCACCGTGCCGCCGGCTCGAACCGTCCATAGGAGAACGTGTACGGCGCCCCGGCGTCGCGCCGTTCGCCGCGCGGCGAGACCGTGGCGGCGCCGCGGTATTCCATCGTGACCTGCCAGTCGCCGGTGGAATCGGGAAACGGCGTGACGACCACGGTGTCCCCAGTGAGGCCCGAGGTCGGCGAGACCGCCGACACGCCGCGCTGGGAGACCACCCGCCAGCGACCGGCCGGGCCCAGCA
>JBJKRG010000096.1:0-13020 GCA_046704805.1 Gemmatimonadaceae bacterium | reverse complement strand
GCCGAGACCGTCACGCTCGCCACGGGCTGCGGGCCCTGCGGTGGCGGCGGGCCGGACACCTGCTTGCTGCCCCCGCATGCGCCTGCGGCCAGGAGCACGAACAGGCCGGTTGAACGAACGCGCATGGGCTCCTCGCATCGGGCGCCGGGGGGTGTCCTGAAGTACGACCGGCCGGAGCTTGTGTCAAGGAATCCCCGACACCGCGTGCGCCGTGCTTCCGCCGGAGGTGCTACGGCTCGTGCGCCAACCGGTCGAGCAAGAGATATCGGTCGCGATGGGGGGCCCGCATCGCGTGCGAGTGCACGTCGATCCTCATGATCATGACCGGTCCGTTCGGCGCGTCGCCGGCCTGGGGCCATTGGGGAAGTCCGGGCCCGTTCGGATTTCCGGTCCTCACGAAGTTCGCGAAGTAATCCTCCATGGTGTGCGAGACCGCGTAGTCGTCGGCGGTCCAGGCGTACACGTGGTTGGTCGCGAGGTTGCCCAGCGCGTACTCGATCTCCGCGGAGTGCACCGCGCCTTCGGGGGGCGGCGGCTGGTCGGGCGCCGGGTTGCGCACCGGCGGGCGCGGGTGGGCATACAGGTAGCGGTAGACGGGGGCGCCGCCCGTGAGCCGCTGCATCTCCGCCCACTTCCACGTGCTGAACGCAATGAACCGCGCGCTGGCCAGTGCCGTGGCCGACGCGCGCGCCAGCGAGTCCGTCGAATCGGGAAAGACGCGCAGCACTTGCGCCGCGTGGTCGCCGTACAGTCGCTGCACGACGGCCGTGAAGTTCGCCGGCGTGGGCGGCGCTCCGTGCATGATGAACGGATAGCTCATCTCCTCGGAGTTTCCGCCGACCAACAGGGGCACGTGAGCCTGCCGGCCGGCGGCATAGACGGAGTCCGGCGATTCCGGCAGCAGGTAGCCGTCCACGGTGAGCGGGAAGCGCGGCGCGCCGGGGCGCGACGCGTCGAGGAGCAGTTCCATCGCGGGCACGGCACGCATTTCGGCCAGCGTCGGGGCGCCGATGCTGTCGCCGAACGCCTGCCCCACCGCTTCGGCCCGGGCCAGCGGCACCGGGGGAAGCGCGCCGAGCAGCGAACCGCTCTCGCCGATGGCGCCGCGGAAGAGTCCGCGGGCGAGGGGCGACGCCATCAACGCGCTCACGGAGATCGAGCCGGCGCTCTCGCCGCCGATGGTCACCTTCGACGGATCGCCGCCGAACGCTGCAATGTTCCGGCGCACCCAGCGCAGTGCCTGCACCTGGTCGAGCAACCCGTAGTCGCCCGCAGCATGGTGCGGCGACTCCCGCGCGAGGGCCGAGTCGGCGAAGAAGCCGAAGATTCCCAGCCGATAGCTCATCGTGACGACGACGATGCCCTTCCGTGCCAGGCTCGCGCCGTCGTAGCGGAATTCGGAGCCGTCGCCGGCCACGTATCCGCCGCCGAAGAAGTACACGAGCACCGGCCGCCCGGCCGCGCGCGACGCCGACGGAGTCCACACGTTGAGGTACAGACAGTCCTCGCTCACCCCGGAATTGCGGAACACCATGTCGTTGAACACGCGCATCTGCATGCACTGCGCGGCGAACCGGTCGGCACGGCGCACCCCCGTCCAGCTCGCGACGGGCTGCGGCGGCTTCCATCGATTGCCCCGTACGGGCGGCGCGGCGTACGGAATGCCCTTGAATACTTCCACCCCGCCCGGCAGCGTGACGCCCTCGACCAGGCCGTTGGCGGTGCGCACACGCGGTCCCGTCGCGGTCGTGCGACGGGCCGGCCCGGCTGCGCCGGCTTCGTGGGCGCGGACCGCCGCCGTGGGCGCCACGGCGAGGGCGAGCGCGACGAGTGAAGAGATCGAGAGCATGGCCATGGAAACCCCGGTGTGGCGCGGAAGAGGGAGCCTGCTCGTTCATATCCCACCCCCGCGCCGCGCGCCAGTGGCGGCACGCGTCCCTGCCACGCCCCGACGCGTGCGCCACGTCACCACGTCTGGCGCGACCCGCGCGACCACGTAACCGTTCGGCCCCACCACGAGTCCATTCGCTGACACCGCGACCCACACCTCGGGGGATTCATGACTCGCAGATTCTGGCTTCACGGCGCGGCGGCAGCGTTGCTCGCGGGCACCGGTGCGTGCACGGCGCGCTGGGTGGTAGCGTCGCCACCGCCTCCGGAACCCGTATACGTGATCCCGGCACCCCCGCCGGCGCCGGTGGAACTCGTGCCCGTCGCGCCGGGCCGCGACTACGCGTGGGTCAAGGGGCACTGGGTGTGGGAGCAGCAGGCACGCCAGTATGCGTGGGCGTCCGGATACTGGACGCGCACCGACCGGCGCGAGCACGCGCGTGGGGAGCACGACCAGCGCGGCGACCACGGCGCCCGTGGCGCCAACGACGCACACGCCGGCGGCGACGCACAGGGCGCCAACGGCGCATCCGATACGCACGGCAACAACGAGGCGCACGACACGCACGGACGCAGCGCCGAGCCGGTGCATCCCGAGGCGCCGCCGCGCACAGCCAAGCCGCGCCCGCAGCCGGAGGTCAGACCGGTGAGACCCGTGGTGGAGCCGCCGACCCGCCGACCGGCCGCTGCGGTGGTCTACGCCACGCGCCGTCCGCCGCGTGACCTGTTCGAGAAGGTGCCGCCTCCGCCGAGCGCCGGTCTGGTGTGGATCGCCGGCCACTGGACGTGGCGGTCCAACGACTACGCGTGGACACCCGGCCGGTGGGAGACGCCGGAACGCGGACGCCACGCCTGGGTGAAGGGCCACTGGCAGCACGCGACGCGCGGCTGGTTCTACGTGGAGGGATACTGGCGGTAGCGCGATCGCACGGATCCGCAACGTGAAGCGATACGACGGCTCGATCGGCGCACCGGTCGGGCCGTCGTGTCTTCGCGACGCACCGCCATCGCGTGAGCCCCATCACACGTGTGACGATCCGTGCATTTCGCGAGTGACCGGTCTCCGTGCGCGTCCGTCCCCCCTCGGACGCATGTGACACGCTCCGGAGGTTTCATGACCCGGAAATTCCCGCTCCTGCTCGCGACTGCGGGGCTGAGCCTGGCCTGCGCCGCGTGCGCGCCGCAGTGGCTGCTTTCGCTCCATGCCCAACCCAAGCGCGGCTACGAGGTGGGCTATCCCCCGCCCGACAAGGTGGAGGTCATTCCACCCGCGCCGGGCGCGGGCTACGTGTGGATTCAGGGCCACTGGCTCTGGCACGACAACCTGAACGACTACCGATGGGTGCCGGGGCGGTGGGAGCACGTCGCCTCCACGGCGCCGGCGAACGAGGACGCGCACGACGCCGGGCGCCACGAGGGTGACGCACCGCACGACGGCGGAATGCCCGTCGTGTACATCGTGTACGTGTCGCGCCGGCCGCCGAAGGCGAAGCGCGAAGTGGCGCCGCCTCGACCGCACCACGACGACGTCTGGGTGCCCGGTCACTGGACGTGGGAGAATAGGGCGTACCGGTGGGCCGGCGGTGGCTGGGTGCAGCCGCCCGAAGGCTACCACGCCTGGGTGAGCGGACGCTGGGCGCACGAGAAGCGGGGCTGGCACTACGTCGACGGACACTGGCGGTGACGCGCTGAGGCACCGCGCGTCTCTCTCGACCGACGTGTCGAAGGGAGAAGGGTTGGAGGCAGCATGAAGCGCAGATTCGGACTGTTCAGCGTGGTCGCAGGGCTGGGGCTCGTCGCGTCGACGAGCACCGTGCCGCGACTGGTCGCGCCCCCGGGGCCCCCGGCGTCCCGTACGCCCTCCGCGCAGTCCACGCCCCTCACGCCGGCTGCGCCCGGTGCGAGCGATCCGGCCATCGAGCAGCCTGCGACGCCCGTCGAGGCAGCTCCGACCGCGCCCAGCGAAGCGGCGCCTCCGCGCCCGGGCCCCGACTACATGTGGATCGAGGGGCGCTGGGTATGGCGCGCCCCCGCGAAGAAGTACGAGTGGCAGCCCGGGTACTGGCAGCGCGTCCCGCGCCTCTATCTGGCGCGGGACGGCGCTCCGTCTACTTCCCGATCACGAGAATCGTGAACGAGCCCAGCACCGGCCGGCCGCGCCGGCGGTAGAACCCGCGGCCACCACGGCCGCCCCGGCCACCGCGCTCTCCACGTGCTCCACGCGCCCCCTGTGGCGGCTGGGCGGGCGCCGGCCCCCAGCGGTTGCTCATCGTCAGGATGTGGTTGTCGCGCGTGTCGAGCGTGATCGTACGCGCCCCGTTCATGGTCTTCAGCGTCTGCTCCAGCGTGAAGCTCGTGGGGCTGTTCTCCTTGACCACGGCCAGGTAGCCGTTGCCGAGCGTGGCGAACGCCTCCTGCGTGGCCGGGTTGAAGACCGCCCCGTCGGAGCCGCCGGGGAGCGGGATCTTGTCGAGGATCTTTCCGTCCTTCGCGCTCAGGATCACCATCACGGGCTTGGACGGCTGCCCTTCGGCCTCACCGGAGCTGGCGCAGGCGGCGAACAACACGTCGTGCTCGGCGTCCAGGGCGAGCCCGTTGCACCGGCCCGGGCCGTCGAGGGAATAGTGCTTGACCGTCTTCATCGTGTTGACGTTCACCACGGCCACGCTGCCATGGGCGTCCTGCATGATGTCGTAGAGCGTGCCCTTCCCGTCGGCCACGCCTTCCTCGGGGGTGCCGCCGAGGTCGATCGTGCCCACCACGTCGCCGGTCTTCGCGTCGATGACCGTGGGGTTGTGGGTGGGGTGGCTGAAGATGTAGACGCGCTGGTTGTACGAGTCGAAGACGATGCCGTCGGGGCGTGCGTCGCCGACGTCGATCTGCTTGATGACCTTGAGCGTCTTCGTGTTGAACATCGTGACCTTCGGGCTGCTGGAGAACCCGTGGTCGGTCTTGGGATCCACCGCGACGCCATGGCCGCCGGTGTTCGGGATGTCGCCCACGTACTTGAGCGAGGGCAGATCGTACACCGTGATGCGGGAGGTCACCTCGGGGGTGGCCGGCGTGGAGTCGGTGGCCGCCTCGGCGCGGGCGGCACCGCGGTTGATGTACAGGCGGCCGTCGGGGCCGGCGTAGATGTAGTCCCACCCACCCTCGCCGCCCACCTGGGCGCGCGTGAGCACCTTGTACGGGCCGCCGGACGCGGCCTGTTGGGCGGGCAATGGGGCGGGGGCGGCCGGCGCTGCGAGCGCGGCCGCGAGGGCGGACAGCAGAGCGATATGGCGCATGGCGCGGACCTCCGATGTCGAACGCGGATTGAGGGAAGCGCCTGAACATACCGGCGGGACCTTACCTGTGCATTACGGGGATAGGCGCGGAGCGGAGGGGGGGCGGTTAGCGGTAGCCAGCCGGCGGTGGGCCGTGGGCGGTTGGCGGTGGGCGGTTCGACGGCGCGGGACCACGAAGTCGCGATATTTCGGCATGCCCGAGCGCCCCGAACCGTCTCCGAGCCCCCCGACGCGCCCGCCCGGCCGCCTGCGCCGCGCGCTTGCCCTCACCTTCCACTCGCTCGAGACGCGGAACTTCCGGCTGTTCTTCATCGGGCAGCTCATCTCGAACACCGGCAACTGGCTCACCAACGTCGCGCTGATCCTGCTCGTCCTGCGCCTCACGCACAGCGGGTTCGCGGTGGGGGTGCTGGCGGCGTGCCAGTTCGGGCCGATGCTCTTTCTGGCGGCGTGGGCGGGCGCGGTGGCCGATCGCTCCGACAAGCGGCGCATGCTGCTGTGGACGCAGAGCCTGGAGATGACGCAGTCGGTCGTGCTGGCGGTGCTCGCGTTCATGCCGCATCCGCCGCTCGTCGTGATCTACGTGGTCGCGCTCGCCGGCGGCGTCATGCTCTCGTTCGACAATCCGCTGCGCCGCTCGTTCGTGGGCGAGATGGTGCCGGGCGACGACCTGCCGAACGCCGTGGTGCTGTACAGCACGATCATCAACCTGTCGCGCGTGTTCGGGCCGGCGCTGGCGGGGCTGCTCGCGGTGACGCTGGGATTCGGCTGGTGCTTCACGCTGGACGCGGCGTCGTACGTGGCGGTGATCGCCGGGATCGTCATGATGCGGGCCGCGGAGCTGTATCGGCAGCCGCCACGCCCGCGCACGCCCGGCGCGGTGCGCGAGGGACTGCGGTACGTGGCGTCGGTGCCGTATCTGTGGATCAACTACGCCATGTACGCCGCGGTCGCGATGTTCTCGTTCAACTTCCGCGTCACGCTGCCGCTCTTCGTCACCGACTCGCTGCACGAGAGCGATATCGTCTTCACCATCCTCTATTCCATTTTCAGCGCCGGCGCGGTGGTGAGCGCGCTGATCGTGGCGCACCGGCGGCTGGTGCAGCTCCGGCACGTGATCGGAGGCGCCCTGGCGCTCGGCGTCGCGATGCTGCTGCTGTCGGCGATGCCCAACGTGGGCACGTCGGTGGTCGCCGTGTTCCTGGTGGGGATGGCGAGCATCGTGTACTCCACGGCCACCACGGCGCTCGCCCAGGTGGACACGCGCCGCGACATGGTGGGGCGGGTGCTCGCCTTTCAGACGGTCCTGATGGGGGGCACCGCGCTGGTGGGCGGTCCGCTGTTGGGACAGCTCGCGGACGTGGCGGGCGGACGCGCACCGATCGCGCTGGGTGGCGTGGTGTGCGTCGCGGCGGGATGGTTCGGATACGCCGCCAATCGCCGGGTGCGGCCGGCGGGGAAGGTGCCGGCCTGAGCGGCCGGCGTCATTCGCGGGGTTGACGCAACTCGTCCCGGTTCCCAGAATCGGGGTCGACCGCCGTCACGCGCCCCCCAGATCGACGCAGTCGCCCGCTCCCCGGCACGAACCGTGCCCCACATCACGACGACCCGGAGACAAGCCATGACCATCGGTGAGATTGCCGAGCGGCCGGCGGCGAGGCGTCCGTACGCGGCGCCGGCTTCCTTCCGCAAGGCACACCCGTGGGACCACGACTTCTTCGATGTGATGGTCCTCTTGATCTGGATCGGGATCCTCGGTGGGTTCGCGCCCCAGATCGTGCACCGCTACCAACAGCACGCCCCGTCCTTCCCGGTCATCGTGGACGTGCACGCCGTGGTGTTCGTGATCTGGCTGTGCGTGCTGACCGCGCAGGTGCTGCTGGTGCGGTTCGGACGCACCGACCTGCACCGGCAGCTCGGAAAGGCCTGGGTCTACCTGTTCGTCGTCGTGTGCGTCATCGGTCCGGCAACGGCCGTCGTCTTCCAGCGCTTTCAGTTCGGGACGCCGCGGAGTAACCCCTCGTTCATCAGTGTCCAGTTCGGCGACATGATCGCCTTCACCGTGCTCGGCACCGCGGCGCTGCTGCTGCGCAGGGTCCCCCAGGCGCACAAGCGCCTGCTGCTCCTGGCCGTGATCTTCATCTCGGATGCGGGTTGGGCCCGGTGGTGGGGGGGCGGTCTGCACAATCTGCTGGGCAGCGGAGCGACCGGGCCGGACAGCTTCTGGGCGACCTACATCGAGCTGTACCTCGGCGACGTGCTCCTCGTCGGTCTGCTGGGGGTGTACGACTGGATCACCCGCCGGCGGCTGCACCCGGTCTTCGTCTTCGGTGCGAGCTTCGGCCTCGGGCTCCAGCTCGTCGCCACCTGGCTGTTGTTGAGCCCGTGGTGGAAGCCGGTGGCTACCGCGCTCATCGGGCACTGATCCGCCCGGGCGGCCGGCGGCCGGCGGCCGGCGCTTACGCCCCCGCTTCGCCCCCGACCACGCGGCTGCGACGCTCGAGCAGCAGCACGTCCCGCCACCGGCCTGCCAGCTCGCCCAGCCGCTCGCGCCGCCCGACCTCGCGGAATCCGTGCCGAGCGTGCAGCGCGAAGCTGGCGGCGTTCTCGGGAAAGATGCCGGCCTGCAGCGTCCAGATGCCGCCGCGCTCCGACGCCGCGATCAGCTCGCCGAGCAGCCGCCCGCCCACGCCGCGGCCGCGGGCCTCGTGGCCCACGTAGACGCTCACTTCGGCGACTCCCGCGTACACACAGCGCTCCGACACCGGCGACAGCGCAGCCCAGCCGGCAATGCGGTCGTCGACGAGCGCGACCAGGCGCGGCTCGTCCAGATGCGCCGCATTCCAGCTCTCCCACGGCGGCACGCTCGTCTCGAACGTGGCGTCACCCGTCGCGATCCCCTCCGCGTAGATCCGCGAGACGTCCGTCCAGTCTGCCGCCGTCATCGGTCGAATGTCCACCGGCACCCTCCTCTGCCCCGGACCACTCACGAACCCATCGTCGCCGAGAACCGATATTCTCCCGACCCGACCTCCACGACCACATCGGCGCCGCGCTGGTGCACGGCGCGCACGCCGGGATCGCCCGCCAGAGCGCGGCCGTTCTCCCGCACCGCGTCCACCGTCGTGCCCGGCACCGTGATCGTGGACCACGTGTTCGGCGGAACCGTCACGTCGAGTGTGAACGACGACCCGTCCAGCGACCACGCCGAGGACAGCGTGCCATACTGCGTCGCGATCGACGCGTGCGCACTGGTGAGTCCGCCACCCGGCCTCGGGGCAATGATGGAATGCTCGTACCCCGGTTCCACCGGGTCGATTTCGATGCCGGCGATCGTGCGGTACATCCAGTCGCCCACTGCGCCGAAGGCGTAGTGGTTGAAGGAATTCATGCTCGGATCCTCGAACGTCCCGTTCGGGCGGATGCCGTCCCACCGCTCCCACGTCGTCGTCGCGCCACGGGTGATGGGGTAGAGCCACGACGGATACGTCCGCTGCAGCAGCAGTGCGTACGCCAGGCGCAGGTGCCCGGTGTTCGCGAGCGCGTCGAGAAGCTGCGGCGTACCGAGGAACCCCGTGGTGAGGTGCGTGCCGTGCAGGCGCACGTCGGCGGCCAGGCGCCGTCCGGCGGTGGCGCGCAGCGAATCGGGAAGCAGGTCGAACTGCAGGGCCAGCGCGTACGCCGTCTGCGTGTTCTCCGCGACGCGCCCCGCCGGCGTCACGAACTCATGGTCGAACGCCGCGCGCTCGCGCTCGAACAGCGCCCGGTACTCGGCGGCATCCGCGGAGTCGCCCAGCGCGCGTGCTGCCCGTGAGACGAGATCGGCGGAGTGCGCCAGATACGCCGTCGCGATGAAGTCGGTGCCCGTGGTGGCGCCGGGATAGCCCGCGTCGCTGCTGTGGTACGCCAGCCAGTCGCCGAACTGCGAGCCCGGACGCCATACGCCGCTCGCGCCGGCCTGCCGCTTTTCGAAATCCACCCAGGCGCGCATGCTCGGCAACTGCCGCGCCAGCAGCGCGCGGTCGCCGTAGGCGAGGTACATCGTCCAGGGGACGACCACGGCGGCGTCGCCCCACCCTGCGGTGCCGGCCTTGTCGGTGGAGTCGCCGCCCATCGGATTCGGGATCACCCACGGCACGCTGCCGTCCGCGTGCTGATCGATGGCGAGGTCGGTCAGCCAGTTGGAGAAGAAGCCGTCCACACCCATGTCGAATGCCGCCGTGGGCGCGAACACCTGCGCGTCCCCCGTCCAGCCGAGCCGCTCGTCGCGCTGCGGGCAGTCGGTGGGCACGCTCAGGAAGTTGCTCCGCTGGCTCCACACGATGTTGTGCTGAAGCTCGTTCAGCATCGTGTCGGACGTGGCGAACGTCGAGGTCTGCTCGAGGTTCGATGACAGCACGATGCCGGTGATCGTGGAGCTGTCAGGCGGCGCCGGCAGCCCCGACACGGCCACGTAGCGGAAGCCATGGTAGGTGAAGTGCGGCTCGAACACTTCGGGCCCCCCGCCCTTCATTATGTAGCGGTCGGTCTGCTTGGCCCGGCGCAGATTCGCCGTGTAGATGTTGCCGTCGTGGTCCAGCACCTCGGCGAAGCGCATGGTGACCTCGGTGCCCGCGGTCCCGCGCACGCGCAGCCGCGCCCACCCGGCGAAGTTCTGGCCGAGGTCGAACAGCCACTCGCCGTCGGGCGCGCGGGTGATCGACACCGGCTTCAACTCGCGCACGCGCTGCACGGGGGGCGACTGCGGTGCCACGAGGGTCGCCGCAGGCGCGGGCAGAACCGCGACCGGCGACCACGCGGCGGCGGCGTAGTGCGGCGAGTCCCAGCCCGGGCGCTCGAGACGCGCATCGTACGTCTCGCCGTCGTAGATGTCGGAAGAGCGCACGGGACCGTCGATGGTCTTCCAGGATCCGTCCGAGACGATGCGCTGCACGTGGCCGTCGGCATAGCGGACGTCGAGCTGCAGCTGCAGCGCGCGGTGCTCGCCGTACAGGTTGCGGCCGTGGTAGAAGCCGAGGTAGCCGCGGTACCAGCCGTCGCCGAGCATCGCGCCCACCGCGTTGTCGCCGTCGTGCAGGAGCGCGGTGACGTCGTACGTGCGGTACAGCAGCCGGTGGTGGTACGACGTCCAGCCGGGGGTCAGCTCGTCGTCGCCCACGCGGCGGCCGTTCAGAAAGACCTGATCGAGTCCGAGGCTGGTGACGTAGAGTCGTGCGGAGCGTACGCGGCCGTGCAGGCGGAACTCGCGGCGCAGCAGCGGCGAGGGCGTCTCGCCGCTGTCCGCGGGCTGGGGCGGCGTGCCGATCCACTTCGCCGTCCAGTCGCCCGGATGGAGCAGCCCCGTCTCCCAGTAGGCAGGTTTGCTCCACGACGACGCGTCGCCGGCGGCGGTCCAGACGCGGACGCGCCAGTAGTAGCGGGTGGCCGAGGTCTGCGGCGGCCCGCCGTAGGGCACGAACACCGATTGCGCCGACGTCGTCTTCCCGGAATTCCACAGCAGGTGCGCGCCACGGGCGAGGTCGGATTCGCCGGCCGCGACCTGGATCTCGTACGCGGCCTGCATCGTATTGCGCTCGGCGCTTTCGAGGCGCCAGCTCAGCCGCGGCTGGAGCGCGTCGATGCCGACGGGGTCGGTGAGGTACTCGGTGCGGAGGCCGGCGACGGAAACGCGGGCGGGCGGCGGAGTGAATCCGAGCGATCCGACGGCAAGCGCGGCTGCGAGGAGCGTCTGCTTCACGATACGATCAACCGGATGTCGGTGCACTTCGGGAGGTCGAAGAGTCCGAATATACCGGCGGGGCGCAACGCCGGAACCCTGCCGGCGCTGCGCCCCGTGGATCACCCTCGACGGACGATCAGCTCGTGCTGACCGAAGTCAGCTGCAGACCTCCGATGCCGGGCTGGATCATCACGTTGACGGTATCGCCCCGCTGGACGACCGTCTGCTCGGTCCACTGCCAGTTGAACCCCGCGAACCGGTGAGCCGCGAAGTATACGGGCGACATGTTCTGGATGAACATCCTGGGGATGGTGAATGTCGTCGTCACGGCAGCCGTGGCGGTACCAAGGCGCTGGTCCATGCCGTCAGGGGAGACGACGTACATGACGCGATCGGTGAAGCCGTCGTTCTCGACCCGGAGAACCGTGGGATTGCGGTAGCCCGTCTGGTGGGCCGCCGTCGCGGCCGGGCGGAACGCAGTCGTCGCGGCCATGAGGCCGACGAGCGACAGGGCCGCCGCGATGCTGGACCATCTGGTATGCTGTATCGACATAGGACTCCAACTCCGTTGCGAATCCACTGATTTCATACCCCGAAGCGGCCATTTGGGTCGGCCGGGCGCGCCGCCGGCATGTACGATTGGAGAGGTGGCAGGCGGATGTGGCTGCCCGGCGCATGTCTTCCCCGACGCCTGCTCCATCCGTACCGTTCACGATCAACATGAAGACGATCTCACTCCTCGGACGGAAGGTGGAGCTGGCCTGGATCACGGGCCGGGTTCCCGAAGGCGACGGCGCGCGAGACCAGGTCGTCCTCGTGGATGGGAAGAAACACCGGTATGTGTTCCCCCTGGCGGATCCTCACATGACCTGCGAGCCCGGGCACGAGGTGACGGTCGTCCACGTCCACCCGCCGGGGAAGAGCGACGGCTACTATGCGGGGGTGTACGACCACACGACCGGCGAGCACCGGTGGGACGAACAAGCCGTCGGAAAGCTCGTGAAGCCGGCGCTGTGGCCGTACGAGCTGATCTTCACGCTCTTCCTCGGCATGGCGTTCTGGTCCGGCTATTTCGGCAGCCTCTTTCTGGTGGCGGCCCTGCTCGCCTTCGTGTACGTCCAGGTCATCCGGGCGCGCATCCGCAGGGTCGCGAACGCGCTGGACCCGACGGAGCTGAAGGCGAGGTGAACGGACCCGGAGGCGCGGAACACGCTGCCCGGCACGTCAGATCCTGAACCGTTCGCGCAGCGCCCGCTCTCCCACCGCCGAGAACACGATGGCCCGCGACTTCCGGTCGCGGCGGGCCCATCGGAGCGCGAATATCCGCTCGAGCAGCGCCGCGCCGAGCGCGCCGGACAGGTGGTGGCGCCGCACGCTCCAGTCCAGGCACATGAGACACACCGGGCGCCGGCCGGCGGCGAGCGATTGCGTATCGATGCCGAAGTCCAGGCAGAAGCGCTCCCCCTGCTCGGTGAGCGTGAGGGCGCCGCGAGCCACCCGGATGTGCCCGCCGGTGGTGAGCGCGTCGAACACCAGCACGCCCATCTCGCCGGCCAGGTGGTCGTAGCACACGCGGGCCTTGCGGAGCCCCGGGGCGGCGGGCCCGGTGTGTACGCGCGGCGCGCCGCTTCGCCCGGCCAGCGTTGCGAGACTCTCGATGGCGGCGCCCACGTCGTGGTGCGCCAGCCGGAAGTACCGGTGGCGACCGGCGCGCTCGGCGGACACCAGGCGTGCGTCGAGCAGCCGGGCCAGATGCGCGCTGGCCGTCTGCTTGGTGACGCCGGCGGCGCGTGCCAGCTCGCTGGCCGTCAGCGCCTGGCCGGTCAGGAGACTCATGAGCATGGCGGCGCGGGCGCGGTCCCCCATGAGGCCCGCCACGCCGGCGATGTCGGGAAATCCGTCCATGGTTCGACGATAGACGAACCATTCCCGGGTGGCAAGTGGTTAGCGTGTGGACGGTCGTTCGAACCCGAGCCCGATTCCACCCGGAGGCGCCATGCCCGTCACCTGCATGATCCGGTACCAGATCGACCCGTTCCAGCGCGAGGCGTTCGCGCAGTACGCCGCCAACTGGACGCCGATCATCACACGATGCGGGGGCGCGCTCGTGGGCTACTTCCTGCC